>NZ_CP070982.1:2507500-2807500 GCF_018417595.1 Pseudomonas entomophila | reverse complement strand
CGATCACGCTGATGATGACTATCGAAAGGCGCATCTGTTTGAGTGCCAAGACCGCCCCCTATAATCGCCCCCGAATTGTCTCCCCGCTCCTCTCGCCTGCTCCAGGCGACACTCCCTTGGAATCCACACCATGCCAAGCGCCAGCCAGGCCTCACACGGCCGTCCCGAACATGATCAGCAAAGCGTCAGCCAACAGTGGCTGGCAATTCTCTCGGTTGCCGTGGGTGCCTTCGCCCTGGTCACCAGCGAGTTCCTCCCGGTCGGGGTGCTCAACGATGTCGCCAGCGACCTCGGCATCAGTGCCGGCCACGCCGGGCTGATGGTGACCCTGCCCGGTATCATGGCGGCCCTCGCCGCCCCGTTGCTGTCGGTGGGCATCGGTGCCCTGGACCGGCGCTACCTGCTGATCGGCCTGACACTGATCATGATCATCGCCAACGCGGTCGTGGCCTACGCCACCGACTTCAGCCTGCTGCTGTTCGGCCGTGTGCTGCTGGGCATCAGCATTGGTGGCTTCTGGGCCACCGCCATCGCCCTCAGCGGCCGCCTGGCGCCCAAGGGCGTGAGCGTGGCCCAGGCCACCTCGATCATCATGGTCGGCGTGACCCTGGCCACTGTACTGGGCGTGCCCGTGGGCACCTGGTTGAGCGGGCTGATGGGCTGGCGCACGACCTTCCTGGTCACTGCGCTGGTGGGCATACCTGTGCTGCTCGCGCAGGTCTTCCTGCTGCCACGGCTCAACCCTGACAAGGCCATCCGCATCAGTGACCTGCCGGCCCTGTTCATCAACCCCAAGGCTCGGGTCGGGTTGATCGCGGTACTGTTGATCGGCCTGGCGCACTTCGCCGCGTACACCTATGTCGCGCCGTTCTTCAAGCACAACGCCAGTTTCGATGGGCCGACCATTGGTTCCCTGCTGTTGCTCTATGGCGTGGCCGGGGTACTGGGCAATATCTTCGCCGGTTTCGCCGCCAACCAGAGCGTGCGCCACACCTTGATGCTGGTGGCGCTGATGATCGGCGTCGGCACCGCCCTGTTCCCCTATTTCGCCACCAGCCTGACCGGTGCGGCGATGCTCATCGCACTGTGGGGCTTCGCCTTCGGCGCCTTCCCGGCCTGCGCCAGCATCTGGATGTTCGTCGTGGCGCCCAAGGATGTCGAACGCGGCATGCCGCTGTTCGTCGCCATGTTCCAGGTGATCATCGCCCTGGGCTCGTTCTTTGGCGGGCAGATCGTCGACCAGATGGGCAGCGCGGTGCTGTTCAGCCTGGCCACGGCGCTGGTTGGCTGCGGCTTTGTCACGGTGCTTGTGCTGGGGCGTAGTGTCAGCAACAGCCTGGCGGCTCAACCGTCCTGATGCTTGGCGGTAGCCTTGCAGCGCTCGATCTTGAAGGCGCTGCAAGGCTACCGCCGCCACCTTCAAAGCACCCTCCTTCTATAACGCCTTCATCTCAGCAATGTCCCGCACCACAGCGTCCGCGGAGTGGTCGAACATCGCCTGTTCCTGCGCATCCAGGGGCAACTCGATCACCCGTGCAAGCCCCTCTGCCGCCAGCACACAGGGAACCCCCATGGCAATGTCGTTGCGCCCGTACTCGCCCTCGAGAATCGCGACCGTCGGCAGGATGCGATTGCGCCCGTTGGCGATGGTATCCACCATCTGCGCAATGGCCACGCCCGGCGCATCGCAGGCGCTCCCAATTTTCTTCAAGCCAAGGATCTCGCCGCCACCCTGGCGCGTGCGCTGCACAATCCGTTCTATCTGCTCATTGGAGAGGAAGTGCGACAGCGGCACCGAACCGATCGCGCAGTAACGCATCAACGGCACCATGCTGTCGCCATGCCCGCCCAGGACCAGCGCCGTGATATCCCGGGCGGAAAAACCGGTTTCCTCGGCGATGAAGCACTTCATGCGCGCGGTATCCAGCACTCCCGCCTGCCCGAACACCTTGCCGCGCCCCAGCCCGCTCAGGCTCCAGGCCCGGTAGGTCAGCACGTCAACGGGGTTCGACACCACCAGGACCGTCGCCGCCGGGGCGTGACGGTTGATGTCCTGCATGATGCCGTCGAGAATCGGCAGGTTGATGCTCAGCACATCCTGGCGCGACTGGCCGGGCTTGCGCGGCACGCCCGCCGTGATCACCACCAGGTCGGAATCCTGCAGCATCTCGGCGTTGGCACCACCGTGAACCCGGGTATCGGAACCGGACTCGACGGCGGCCTGCCAGATGTCCAGCGCCTTGCCCTGCGCCAGGTCGCCCTGCACATCGACCAGCATCAACTCGCGGCAGTATTCCTCCCGGGCGATGATCTGCGCCGCCGCCTCACCGACCATGCCGGCACCCACGATTGATAGTTTGTTCACCTCACACCTCTCTCAGCGCGCTGATCGCCGCACGCTCGGCTGTACAGAGAAGTATTGCCCGCCAAGGCCAAAGGGCCACCCGGCCAGTTCGCGACGATGACCGTATGCCTGAACAGATGGGTAGGTCAGAATTGCTGCAGTCTGGCCCTGCGTTCACTGCCCCTGGGGGGGCCGCTTGAAGTCTAGGTATCTGGGCAGCAGCGCCTTGTCCTGCGGCGGCGTCTTGATACCACTGCCGGCGAGGAACCGGTCGGTGTTGCGCCGGTCGTGGGCTGCGCTGACCCATTCGCGGCATCCTTCTTCAACCAGCACTAACCGCGCTGCGGCACGGCTAGTGGTATTGGTGATAACGCTGCCGGGTTCATGATTCGCCGGCGGAGGATTGAACTCTAGATTGGAGGGTTCGTAATGAATTGCAGGTGAGTGAGATGTGCACTCTCCACTTGGCTGTCACCGATCTGAGGCACTGGCAGTCAGGACGACCGAGAACTACCGTTCAGAATAGGCCAGGCACCTGCCCTGCTTGTTCGCCGTTGTCATGCCTGTGGCAGCCCGATCATGGCCCATCATTTGCCTGCTTAGATGGCAGGCGAAGACCGACATTTTCCAGACTGGCACTCTTGCTTGATGTGTCCTGGTCCGCAGTTCTGACCTTGGTGAGGCGAGCCGACCTGCTGGGACTGCGTATCCATCTCTGATACATCAGGGACACTGGCTATGAGCACACACGATGGTAACTATGTAGACAAGACTGACGAACCGGCTCCACAAACGTTCGAAATTGGCTTGGTAATGGCCGGTGCCATTTCAGCCGGCCCCTATGAGGCCGGCGTGCTGGACTACCTTTTCGAGGCCCTGGATGCCTGGGAGCAAGCCAAGGCCAAAACCGTGGGTACGCCTTTGCAAGCCTCGGTACCGCAACACAAAGTTGTTATCAAGGTCGTCACCGGCGCCTCCGCCGGCAGCATGAGCGCCGCAATTATGGCGGTCGCCGCTCGCTTCGACTTCCCACATATGAGTTGCAAGGAACTTGGTGTCCACGGGTATGCCTCCCTTTCCAAGCGCGAGCGCGAATGGATCGATGAAATGGCGAGCCGCAACCCGTTCTTCAAATCCTGGGTACAAGACATCTCGATCGACAAACTGCTGACTACAAAGGATCTGGATGCACCTGACAGTGTCGTGCAGTCCCTGCTGGACAGTTCTTCACTACTGGACATCGCCCAGGCCTGCCTGAGTTATAAGGGCAACAATGTCGTCCACCGCCCCTACTTGGCCAGCCCGACTCGCTACTTGTTCACCATTGCCAATCTGCGCGGCATCCCCTACTTCCTCCAACTCGGCAGTGGGCAAGGGGTCGGCCTGGGCATGACCATGCACCGCGACTATAGAAGCTTCACCATTAGCTACAGCCAAAATGGCGTTGCCACACCGATCAGGGGGGACGACATAGCCCTCGACTGGAGCCCCGCCACGACCGAACGCTGGAAAGTGCTGGGCATGACCGCTGTTGCCAGCGGCGCTTTTCCGTTGGCGCTAGCACCTCGCCCAATGACCCGCGTGTCATCCGATTACAACTACCGTTTCGTCGTGCTTCCAGGTGACGACAACAAGCCAGCACGCGTCGTTCGGCTTCAGCCCAATCCCTTGCGTATGCCCGTACCTGAGTTCTCGACGTTTCTGGTCGACGGCGGCACGATGAACAACGAACCCCTTGACCTGGCTCGCCAGGAACTGGCGGGACTCACTGGCAGGAACGAGCGTAGTGGGCTGCTAGCGAAACGCTGCGTCTTGATGATCGATCCGTTCCCGGACACCCAAGCCCAGGGGCATGACGAACCTGCCGGCATGACACCGGCCCTGACCAGTGTGATAGGCGACCTGATCGGCGCGTGGAAGAACCAGGCGCGATTCTCTGCACAGGACTTGGCCTTGGCGGCGGATGAGGAAATCTACAGCCGATTTCTTATTGCTCCCTCGCGCGGCGATGCCGCCCCTAGTGGCCTTTCATTGGCAGGCGGCGCACTGGGTGGTTTCTCCGGGTTTCTCAGCCGCGATTTTCGCCAGCATGACTACTTGCTGGGTCGCCGCAATGCACAGAAGTTCTTGTCCCATGTATTTACCTTACCTGCGGGCAACTCGCTTTTCGATGACCTGGACCCGGCGCAGAAACAAGAAGGCGCGAAGTGGGCACGCAAAGGCAGCAAGGGGATCGAACTGCCGATCATTCCGCTGATGGACGACCTTCTGCCAGCTGAGCTGAGTGGTAAAAAATCCAATGGAAAAACCGAGGAGCTCAGCGACTGGCCATTCGGTGTATTCCAGGTCGAGAGCATACGAGACCAGATCGAGCAACGAATGAATAGCGTCACCGACCATTACATCGAGCACTCGAAGCTGAACTGGGCCAGGAAAGTTCTAAGCAAAGCCCTCGCAATCACACTTAGGGGACATGTGTACGACCAAATCATCGCCCGCATTCATGAAGGTCTTGTCGCCGGAGGACTGAACGCTCCTCGCGCATCGGCGGAAAAACCGGTACCAAGCAGACAGTGGTTCGCGAAGGTGGATACCGACTCCTAGGTTCGGCCTGAAGGACGATGTAGCAGACTCCGTATGTAGCACGTCTGTATGACGATGGTGGAAGAACGCTTCGCGAGCTTATCGACGCGAGTCACTATGCAGCAATGGGAAACGAGCAGCCAGTGCCAACTGGCCGCTCGCCCCCCTTCGACGGCGTCGAGTCACCCATGAATCCAGAACGCACTCTCGGCAAACTGCTCGCCGTTCCACCAGTTGACCGTCCCCGTCTCCATGCGGAAATTCCTTGCCCCGGCCTGGCTCTGCAGCGGCGCCACCACCTCGCCATTGGCATCGTGCCTCGCGCTCTTCTGCGCCGTTTCAGGGACGACGGCAACGATGTGCCCGGACTTCCCTTCCGCCTTGCGCCGCGCAACGATCAGCGCTATGCCGCCCTGGTTGGCGGCCTGCTGCAATTTGCTCAGGGTACCCGTCTGGCGCCAGCCGAAGTCGGGGCCAAAATCGCGCAGCCAGCGGAACAGGTCGTTGGCCCGCATTTCGCGCAGGGAAGTGCCGATCAGCGGCTCGACCGGCTTGCCCTGCGACAGCGTGATCAGCGCTTTTTCCGTCCACCACACCCGCGGCAGGTAGGCACCTGCCAGCATGCAGTAGTCATGGCAATAGATATTGCAGAAGGTCAAGCCGTCCCTGGGCTGGTAGCGCTTGTGCGCTGGTTTTTCCACCGCCAGCCAGTCAACGATGGCGGCCAGTTCAGCGCGCAAACTGTCGGCCGAATCACCGAGCCGCTGCGGCATGTTCGCTTCATTGAGTGAATGGGCACCGGCGAAATCGACCCGCCGCGTCACCACACCCGGCTTGCGTGGCATGGAGACGGCGACGATACCGCTGGTAGGCGGTGATGCAGATGGGCTGACAAGCGGAATGTCCTGTACTGTCGAATCTGCGACCAGGAACTTCTGTGCAACGAAACCGCGCAGCAAGGCACCGTTGAGTGACGTCTCCACCTCCACAAAACCATTGCGCACTTTGCCGGTGACGGCCCGCACTGGTTGGCCGTCCGGCAGGTTGGCGATCACATTGGCTTGCGCTGGGTCGCTTATGCGCGGTTCGCTGCGCATGCGCAACGGGCTCTCGCGTGTGTCTACCCTGAAGAATTCGCCCTGTGCCATCAGCGCGCTGGGAGGGGGCACCAATGAAAGCCCCGGCGCAGGCTGAGTCAACAGTGCCGGCTGGCCCTCCACGGCAACGGTGTGAGCCAGGCGGATGAAGTCGAAGAGGTTCTCGCCGTAGAACCGCTTACCGTCGAAAAAGCCCTGGCGCAGCCCTTTGCGGGGGTTGAAGCCGCCGGTGTTGTAAGCGATGCCGACCGCCGCGAGTTCCATATCGCTGAGGGACGATCGCTTGCTCAGACCGAGTTGCTTTAGGCCGCGCTTCAATTCGGCAACGCTCAGTTGCAATGCATCATCGAAGTTGACGTAGCGCCGTTGCAGGAAGTAGTCGGGGTCGGTCTTGAAGAACTGCAAATCACGTTGGAATATCCCGAACCCATGGCAAAGCTTGTCCGGGTTGCGGGCGACTTTGGCGTAGCCGTCAATATGTTTGGCCATGTCCACCAGGGCCTGATGGGCAATGTCGAACATGGCCTGGCCGTTGGGAGCGGCCAGCAGTGCCGCCTTGTTCTTGGGGAAGGCCTGGCGCCCCTTCTTTGCATCCTGCTTGTTCACATCCAGGGTATCGCCGACACAGAGCTCCAGGATCTCGGGGACCGGGAGGCCTTTGTTGCGCAGTACCGGCCAGACCTCACCCGTTTCCTGGCACGCGATGGCGGCCATGAAATCCACCGTCAGGGGCGTATTGGCTAGCGCAGGTGACATCTGGCTCTGAAACTGGTTCTTGAACCACTTCACATCGTTGGCGTTGGGCATGTGGGGGATCCTTGACCGGTGAGTCGCCGGCCCGCTTGCGCCCCCATCGCAAACTGTAGAGAAATGAATGACCTGACCTCTTCAGTAAAGTCTCGAATGTTCGAGTGTCAAGTTCATGGCGCTACCCGCCGCTCAGCGGCTTCGAAATCATTGGAAGCGGTGAATGCAGAGTGCGCGAAAGCGGCTAGAGTCATTTTGATATCACCCCAACCAAACGGAATACACCGCTCCACGGAGGACTCCATGTTCAGGCTCCCGCAAGCAGGCTTGACGGCACTGTCCGCGCTTCTGATGTCCATGGCCATGACCGGCTGCACGTCGACGGATCGAGTGATGACGCCCTACGAGGATGTGCTGGAAGTCAATAGCGCCAACGCAGTGAAATTCCACAGCATGCTCTACTTCCCCTCCGGGACGGCCCTCCACTACCCCGGTTACGTGGTCGCGCTCGAAAAGAGCCCGCAGCAGATCATCGGTGGGCCCAAGGTCAGCGATGAGAGCAAGAAGCTGTTTCACGCCGACGCCACTTACTTCAAGGCAGAACAAGATACCAGCACCAACACGTCCCACCAGATCAAACGCTTTCAGCAGTGGGACACCAAGGCAATGTTCGTCTCGCACATCCTCAAGAATGGTGTACTGCCGGACCACGACACCGGCTATATGGCCAAGTCCCATTGCTTTGTCTACAACGCCTATGCAGCCGACGCCCTGGCCAACATCCGCAAAGACTACGACCTGAAGAAAGTCAGCGATTGGAATGCCTGCGATGCTTCGCGCAATCTGGAGCAGACCCACTCAGGCCTCAGGAGCTTGTACCAGGAGAGCGCGCAGGCACTGAAGTCGCTTGAGCAGAACCTGACCCGGGACCTCACCGGCTCACGCTACACCCACGTCATCGTCGTGGTCATGGGCTGGAACACCGCCCAAGACGAGGCCATACGCAACATCAACGACATCACGGGCAACCTGATGGCTGCAGCCTATGAAGTTGGCCAGGCGCAAAAGTCGCCGCTCAACCGGGCCAAGGCAGTGCGAAGCAACCAGGTCTTCCAGCCGACAGCCGAAAAAGGCATCTACACCACGCCCAAGACAGACGTCCTCGACACCACCCGCTTTCGCCCTCTCGTCATCGGTGTGACCTGGCCATCGTTCTGGTCCAACTCGTTCACCAACTTCTTCAGCTATGGCAACAAGGCCAACGACGCCGACGAGATCGGCCTAACGTGGTTGAACATGCTCGTCAACCAGACGGTGCCCAACGCGCTCGCGGCATCCAAGAGCAACGCCAAAGTCGTCACCATCGGCCACAGCTTCGGTGCACGCGCCATGATGCGTGCGTTGTTCAGCTCGCCCGCGCTGGCGCCACAGCAGGCCTTTCCGCAAAGCCATGTGAACCTGGCGGTGGGCCTCCAAGGCGCAGTCAGTATCAATCGCTTCACCGTGGGTGACGGCAAGGAAGGCGCCCCCTATCGGGATTTCGCAAAACTGCAGAACACCCATATCGCGCTTACCGCTTCGGAGCATGACGGCGCTGCCGGCGGCCCGGTGTTCTGGTACGACCCTTCCGGCTCGATCAAGTCCTGGAACCTGGTGTGTGGCGCGGCTGCTCCGGCCAGCTCCGCCACGTTCGACTGCTTGAAAGCCAGCGATACCTCCGCCTCCCCGAATGGCCTTTTCAGCCTGTGCAAGGTAGGTGACAGCCATTGCACGGCATCGACGTTGAGTCGGGGCAAGGTCAGTTACATCGACGCGTCCGACGGCATTACCCAATTCAACTCACCGGGTTCGGGAGGGGGCGCTCATAGCGACATCTACCGGCTTCCCATGGGCAGATTGTTGTGGCGCCTGATCGAGCAATATGCGCCTAGCGCCGAGTCTCAGGCCGAGACGCCATTGGCCGCCCAGTGAGCGCTACGCACCCGTACGCCGAAGTGCCGAGCGAGGCCCGCCGCTGACCAGCGTCAGCGGCGGCGAGTGGCTGTAGACCTCAATCGGGGCGGCTCGGAAACGGAAGTCGCGCCAGGATCCCGACGATCACGGCGGCGCATCGTCCGTCAGGGTCCAGGTCAGGATCAAAGACGGTCACCGTCATGCCCCGGCAGCGTCGATCGGCTACGAAGGGGGTCATGATCTTCACCAGATCGTCCGACGCGAGCCCTGGGGTACCTGGGGAGTCGACAGCGGGCATCGTGGTTTGATCCAGCACATCGACATCGAGATGAATCCAGAACCCTTGGCCGGGAGCTTGATCAAGCACGTCGCCTATACGCCGCACAACGGCATCGGGGCCGATCGTCAGCGCCTCGAAAACATCGATCCGGTTGATCGCGGTGTGGTTGATATCGGGCCATGCGAAATCCTCGTCGCAGCTTTCGCGCTCGCCCAACTGTACGACATGGGCATCGGTAACCAGTGGAACCGGTACACCCGGCCAATGCGTCGCCAGCGCTTCGCCACGCCCGGTCGCCAGGGCACGGTCCATGCCTGCCACGGCGCCCAGCGTCGGCTTGGGGTCGTCATTGCCGGGATGACGAAAATCGCTGTGCCCATCGATATGGATCAGTGAAAGTGGCCCTGCCTGTCGCGCGCCCGCAAGCGCCCCCAGCAGAATCGAGCAATCACCGATCACGAGCGGTAAATCGCCTTGCCGATGGGCTTGCGCGACCAGGCGGCCAGTTCGAGGTTGTACGAACGCATGGCGTGGCCATTGCGCAAGCGTGTTCCTGGTGGCGCCGCGGGTGACATCTGCACTTCTCCTGATCTAACGGTTACTCGATTGACTGCTTCTGGCCGCTAGCTGCCCGTGGTGAAGGGCAGCTATGGGTCGATAGCGGACACTGGCTGCGAGCCACTCATCGCTTCGGCTTTTGGCGATGAACTGATTGCCATACACCACGTTGGAAGCACCTCTGTTGCAGGTCTCGCGGCGAAGCCCGAGATCGATGTACTCATCGAGGTCCGTGATCATTGCAATGTCTCGGCGCGAGACGAGGTGTTAAAGGATTTGGGGTATGTTCGAGGAAGTGACCTATCGGAAGGGCATTATTTCTACCGACGCAATGTGGATGGGATCCGCACGCACAAGCTCCACGCTTGTGCCCGCGACCACATTTCGATCACTCAGATGCTTGGGTTCAGAGATTTGCTCAGGAGCGATGCCTCGATCCGCCAGCAGTATGAAGCGCTGAAGCTTCAGTTGGAGTCGAGCAATACTGGTGGAATGGCTGAATATCTTGAGAAAAAGGGACCATTCATTACCGCCGCGCTCATGAACGCCGGTATCCATAGTTGAATGATCGTTGGGCCGCGAGGGAACTCCGATATTTGATGTCCGCTATGGGTCGGAAGGAGTCCCTCACGAATGACCGCTGCCGCCCCAAATAAGACGGTGGCGACAGGCAAAATGCGACCAATCGGCTACAGCGTCGAGCCATGCTGATGGGCAGAAGCCCGAGGAATAGTGAGGCCGTTGGCAATGGCACTGGCTTCCAGCTTTGCACGCTCCGCCTCCAGAAATACATAGGCGGCTTGCAGCGTGGTGATCTTCGCTTGAACTTCGGCCATCTTGCTGGCGACCAAGGCCGCCCCTTGGGCGCAATCGATCGTATTACCCCGCTTGGCTGCAAGGATGTCGCTGATCTCGGCGAGTGAAAAACCACCGCTCTGGGCACTTTGTATAAAGGCCAGATCAACAACGGTCTGCTCGCTGTAGTTGCGGTAGTTATTGGCTTGGCGATGGGCCACGATAAGCCCGAGTTGCTCGTAATAACGCAATGTATGGCGGCCGACTCCACTGCGGCGCTCCAACTCTCCAACATTCACAGTAAAAATCTCTTGACTGTAGAGTACGCTCTACACCTTAGCCTGCACCGATCATCCAGACAAGGGTTCAGACATGAGCGTGGAATGCTTCGTCACAGGCGGCAGTGGGTTTGTGGGTCAACATTTGTTGGCACATCTCACTGCAACAGGGCACACGACCCGGGTGCTTATGCGCAACCCCGACAACATCGGGCACCTCAGAGAGCAGGTAACCCGCCTGGGCGGTGACCCTGCTTTTATTCATGCGGTTGAAGGGGATATCAGCAGGGAGGGGCTTGGACTCAGCGAAGCAGACAAGCAACGCGTGTCTTCGGCCTCTGTTGTTTTCCACCTCGCGGCACAGTTTACCTGGGGCCTGACAATGGAACAGGCCCGTGCGGTCAATGTGCAAGGAGCACTGAGAGTCGCCAGGCTCGCGGCGAACCAGCGCGTCCGCTTACTGATGGTGGGCGGCTATATGGTGCAGAACCTTACCTACCTTACAAGTATCGGGGTTGATAACGAGCACCCTGAAAACACTCACTGGCCAACAGTCTACGGCCGTGCAGGTGGTTACGAAGGCAGCAAGCTGGAGTCCCATTTTGCAGTTATCCGTTACATGCAGGAAGTGGGCGCAGATTACGCGATCGTTCATCCTGCTACGGTATGTGGCCACAGCGAGAGTGGGCATATCCCTGAAGGACAACCACTGGCCGAACTCATTCGAAATCTGGCCCTGGGCCGCTTCAAGGCTGTCCCCGGCTCCACCAGGCACTGGTTGCCATTGGTCAGCGTTGATTACCTGGTGAAGATGATGACCTGCGTGGCGTTCGACCCCTCGATGGCCAACCGGGAGGCCCTGGCGCTCTTCGAGCACACGCCGAACTTGCAGGGTATGCTCGAACAACTGGCAAAAACGCTGAAGATCAAGGCACCCCACCGCCATGTACCGATAGGCTTGCTCAAGGGGCTATTGAAGATCCCCGGGCTCGCGGCCAGGTTCGCGATCAGCCCCGAGTCATTGAACTTCATTCAGACGCAGCGCTTCGACATGAGTGAAAGCGAGCAACTGGAACGAAAGTATCAGTTGGCACATCCCGACATGGCGAGAACGCTGGATAAGACCGTGCGCTACGTCCAGGGTTACTTGCCTGATTACCCTGCTCACTGTGCTTGAACCCCTGTTGCAAGATAATGACGTCGCGCGCCCGGAGGAAGACTTCAGCCCGTGCAATTCTGTCGGACGGCACCACGAATTAGCTGTTATCTTATTGCACATGAACCAGGTAGTTACTTCCTGACCGCCTGGTTAGTTTAAGCGGGTCGACGCTAAACTTGATCCTCGGGGAAAAGGCGCGTGAATTGACGTGAAGCGTGACATTCATCTCGTTGTGCTATTGCTATCGGTCATAGGTTGTTCCCTCGCCTCGCTAACGCTCTGGAAGGTCATGGCTTCTCGCGAGCGTGCCTTGGAAGACATCGATGTCCATGGCCTGAACCTGACCCAGGCACTGTCCACCTATTCGGAAGGTATCGTCCGGCAGAGCTCAATGCTGCTGCTCGGCCTGGTCGAGCGCCTGGAAACCGAGGGCGCCGAACCTGGGCAGATCGAACGGCTGGGTCAGTTGGTCAAGCGTCAGCAGCCATTGATGCCGCCAATGAGCGGCATCACCATCTATGCCAAGGATGGTCGCTGGCTCATGTCGTCCAACCGCCCTACCCCTGTCGGGGCCAACAGCAGCGACCGGGCCTTCTTCATCCACCACCGTGACGACCCGTCCCGCGACCCGTTCATCGGCCTGCCAATCCGTAGCCGCGTCACCCAGGCATGGGTGATCACCATCAGCAGGCGATTCAATGATGACCACGGTGATTTTGCCGGCGTTGTTGCAATGACGCTTGGCGTGGAAAACTTCCTGCAGCTTTTCGGCAAGCTGGACGTCGGCCATGACGGTGCCATCGGGCTGACCTTTACCGACGGGTCCATGCTGGTGCGCTATCCGTTTCGGGAACAGGACATGGGGCGCAACTTTTCAACGTCGCCAATCTTCGCCAAGTACCTCATCGACCAGTCAGCCGGCACCGCATCATTCACCTCCAGCCTGGACGGCGTGGAGCGCCTCTATGCCTTTCGCAAGAGCGACAAGCTACCCCTGGTGACAACGGTCGCGCTGGGCAAGCAGGAAGCACTCTCGGCCTGGCGGCTCGAGGCGCTGCTGTCGTCGCTGGTGGTTGCAGCGCTGCTTGCATTGACCGGAACCATTGGCTGGCTGCTGATTCGGGCCATGAGCCGGCGAGACGCGGTCGAAAGCGAACTTCGACTGACCCAGCAGCAACTGCTTGAGAGCAACCAGCAGCTCGAGCGCCAAGCGATGCATGATGCGCTGACAGGGCTTGCCAACCGACGCTGCCTTGACGAGACGCTGACCCAGGAGATCCGCACGGCCTATCGAGACCGGACGACGCTGGCTTTGCTGATGATCGACATCGATCATTTCAAACGCTACAACGACACCTATGGGCATCCGGCTGGCGATGCCTGCCTGCAGCAGATGGCTCACCTGCTCGCCTCCTGCATCCGCCGCCCTCGCGATCTGCTGGCACGTTACGGGGGTGAGGAAATGGCTGTGATCCTGCCCGATACCGACCATGACGGAGCGACCGTCGTTGCCAGGCTGATGCTCGAGCGCCTGGCCTTGCAATCCATCCCTCACGAAGGCAGCCCTTTCGGGCATGTGACCGCCAGTATCGGTATCGCCTGCTCCGGCGGGCCAACCCTCGACAGCCCGTCATCACTGCTTGAACGCGCGGACCAGGCGCTCTATCTCGCCAAGCAAGCAGGCCGCAATGGCCTGTATGTCGACCAAGCAAAGGCTCAAGACCAATGACAAGGAATGCACTGATGCAATCTCGTTTCGGCAAAGGAGTCCTCTTTGCACTGTGCGCCGCTGCACTGAATGCAACCATCGGCGTACTCAGCAAGGTGTTGATGAACAGTGGATTCAGCGCCAGCAGCATCGCCCTGATAAAAACCGTACTTGGCTGCCTGTTGCTGTCAGCCTTGCTCATGTTCCTCAAGCGGCCCGTGCATACGGCCAGGTGGCTCCCTGCCGCCGTTTGCGCCTTTCTCGGCATTTTTGTGCTGTTCCACTTTGAAACCTCGGCCTACAGCCATTACGCCGCAGCAGGCGTCGTGGTGATCCTGATGGCAAGCGCCTCCATTTCTTCGATCTTGCTGGGGCGGCTCATCCTCAAAGACCCAATTACCGCCAACGCGACGGTAGGCGCCGGATTGACGATAGCCGGTATTGCCGTGATTTTTGGCGCTGACCTGGAACAAGGCTTCACGCTGCAAGGCGCAGTGCTCGCTTCGATCGGGGGCTGCGGATATGGCGCATTTTCGGTTGCCATGAAGCGCATGGGCGTTTCCGGAGGGCTGCATTTCACTCGGCAACTGTTGTTTTTCGGCAGTCTTTACCTGCTGATGCCGGCTGCGACCGACGGGTTCATCATCGGAGAGTTATCCTTGGTGGCGGCGATGGCATTGCTGGCTCTGGCCGCGTTGCCGACCATCCTCGGCTTCTTCTGTACCACCAAGGCCATCGAGTATCTGAAACCATCGCAAGTTCAGGCACTGGAACTGACGGAACCGCTGTTTGCCGCGCTACTGGCGTTCTTGATCCTCAATGAGGTGCCGAGAGACACTTTGTACCTTGGCGCAGGGCTGATCCTCAGCGGGCTGTGTTTCTCCAACGAGCTGATCCGGTTAGGCAGGAAAGCGCCACAGCCGTCCGGAGCGTGATTCATTTATCTGCCAGCACCTGGCGAGCGAGCGCTCCGAGAGCGCATGCTCGCGCTGCCGACATTACCAAACCGCTATATCGTAGGTCAGATAGATCCGGTTGCTGTCGCGACCGCGGGAAAAATCAGAACGGTAGACATAGTTACGAAGTTTCACGCCCAACCCTTTCACAGGCCCGGATTGCACCACGTAGGCAAGCTCCACATCACGCTCCCACTCGCTTAGCCCGTCGTCAGCGGAGCGACCGTTGTCCCCGCTCAGGTAGCGCGCCATGAAGGTGAGCCCGGGGACACCGGCCGCTGCAAAATTGTAGGCATAGCTCGCCATCCAGGTTTTCTCTTCCTCCTCGATGAATTTGCCGATGCCCACATTGCTGAACGAATAGACCGTCGCGCCGCTGATGTATGGCAACCCGGCCTCGCCGTCGAGCACCTGGTAACCGGCACCGACAGTATGCCCGGAGTGTGTATAGGAGAGCTGACCGCTGAACATGTCATTGTCGATCTCGCCACCATGAGCGGCTCCGCTGTCGCGGCTCTTGAAATAGCGCAAGTCGGTGGTGAAAACCCCGCCGGCCAAAGACAGGTCGTGTACCAGGCTGATGTAGTCCTGGCGGTAGAAGTGCTCGAGCTGGCCGTGGAAATAGCTCAAGCGCAGCTGCTTGCTGACGGCATAGTCGGCCCCGGCAAAGCTGAAACCGCCAGACTCCTCGCCGCTGTAGCCATCCAGGAACAGGCCCGTGCTGTCGGAGGAATCCCGCTGCTTGAAGCGGTCCAGGTGGCCGGCAGTCAAGGTCAGGCCATCGACATCGGTACTGGTCAGTTGCGTGCCCTGGTAGGTCTGCGGCAACAACCGCGCATCGTTGTAGACCAGCACCGGCGTCTTCGGCAGCAAGGTGCCATGCTTGACCGTAGTCTGCCCCAGTCGCGCCTTTGCCGTCACCCCGGCACTGGCGAACTCGTCCGCGGCACGACCATCGTCATGCACCGGCAGCAAGCCGGTACCGCTGCGCCCGCGGCCCGAATCAAGCCGTACGCCTGCGAGCCCCAGGGCATCGATCCCCAGCCCCAGCGGGCCTTGAGTGAACCCTGACTGGTAGTCGAGCAGACCCCCCTGTGCCCATTCCACCCGCTCGCTCTTTGCATTTGCAGCAGCGCGGGCGCTCATGCCTTGTTCGTCGCGGAAGTTCTCGTTGAAGTAAACGTTGCGCAACTGCAGCTTGAGCTTGCCGTCGTCGATGAATCCGGCGGCGCCGGCCACAGGCAGCCAGCCGCACAGCAGGCCACAAGTGGCCCCACGGAAAACAGTTCGGGACATGTTCGATACTCTGTTGTTGTTCTTGGATGAGGTTGGGCGGCAACGGTGCCCTGGACAGATCAGACGAAGAAGGACAAGGCACCCGTGACCAAGGCCAGTGCGGTGATGACCAGCGATGTCAGCACCGCCCATTTCACGGTGGCCTTCTGGAAGTCGCCGATGTCGCGATCGACCATGCCCACCAGCAGCAAGGTCGAGGCTACCAGCGGGCTCATCAGATGCACTGGCTGCCCAAGCACCGAGGCGCGGGCGATTTCAACCGGGTGGATGCCGTAGGCGGCCGCAGCGTTGGCAAGGATCGGCACCACGCCAAAGTAGTAGGCGTCGTTGGACAGTACAAAGGTCAGTGGCATGCTGGTCAGCGCCACCACCAGCGGGAACCAGTGGCTCCACGCCTCGGGAATCCAGTCGACCAGGGTCTGCGCCAGCGCATCGACCATCTTGGTGCCCGAGAAGATCCCCGCGAAGATGCCTGCGGCAAATACCAGCAGCACCACGGTCATCGCGTTGCCCGAGTGGGCGAGAATGCGCTCTTTCTGCAGCTCCAACTGCGGGTAGTTGATCATCAGCGCCGCGACGAAACCGATCATGAACAACAGTGCGGAGTGCATGACGCCCATCACCAGAGCCGTCATGACGGCAATCACCAGCACCAGGTTCACATACGCCAGGCGGGGGCGCTTGTGCGGGTTGTCGCCGAGGATTTCCTTGATGTAGCAGTTACCGCCCCCCGACTCCAGGGCGATGTTGCCGATACGTCGACGCTCGGCACGGCCCAGCAGGAAGGCGGTGAACACCACCCATGCCGCACCGCCGATCACGGTCGGCAGCATCGGGATGAAATACTCGGTCGCATCCAGCCCGAGCGCGGCAATGGCCCGGGTCGCCGGCCCGCCCCAGGGGCTCATGCCACTCATGATGCTCAGCGACAGCATGGACACCGTTGCCAGGATCATCGGGTTCATGCCGATGCGCTTGTACAGTGGCAGCATGGCTGCGCAGGTAATCATGTAGGTGGTGGTGCCGTCACCGTCGAGCGCCACCAGCAACGACAGCAGCGCGGTACCGATGGCGATCTTGACCGGGTCGCCATTGACGCGCTTGAGGATCTTGCGGATCAGCGGGTCGAACAGTCCGGCATCGATCATCAGGCCGAAGAACAGGATGGCGAACAGCAACAGCGCTGCCGAGGGCGCCACCATTTTCAAGCCATCGAGCATCATCTTGCCCAGTTCGGGGGCGAAGCCGCCGATCACTGCGAAGACAATGGGTACCACGGTGAGCGCAACGATTGGCGACAGGCGTTTGCTCATGATCAGGTAGGTGAAGGTCACCACCATGATCAGGCCCAGGAGTGCGAGCATGGTCTTATCTCTTGTTTTTATTCTGTTGCGGCCATCGGCAAGGCAGACGGCCCCCTACCCCACTCGGCATCGCCGGGATGCTGAGTGGGATTCTAAGTCAACGATGGGAAGTGGAAGTGGCTTTCAGCCGTGATGCCGAGGCTCGGCAGACCATTCGGCCGGTACCGCGCCCGCCTCGGCGGGTGCAACCGCAATGCCGTTCAGCCGGCGCAACATGGTTTCACGGTCACAGGCATTTTCCGACAGCGAAATGACCACGGTGGCCACGGCGTTGCTGGCCAGGCTGGTCAGGGCACGCGCCTCGGACATGAAGCGATCGATGCCGATCAGCAAGGCAAGCCCTGCCAACGGGATGTCGTGAATGACGGTCAAAGTCGAGGCCAGCGCAACGAAGCCACTACCGGTCACACCCGCTGCGCCTTTTGACGACAACAGCATGATCGCCAGCATGGTCACCGTCTGACCGAGGCTCAGATCGATGTTGCAGGCTTGAGCGATGAACACCGCCGCCAGCGACAGGTAGATGGCAGTACCGTCGAGGTTGAAGGAATAGCCGGTTGGTAGCACCAGCCCGACCACACCCTTCTTGCAGCCCAGCTTCTCCAGTTTTTCCAGCATGCGTGGCAGCACAGGCTCGGTGGACGAGGTACCGAGCACCACCAGAAACTCCTCGCGGAAATAGCGCAGCAGCTTCCACAGGCTGAAACCGTGGGCACGGCAGATGCCGCCGAGCACCACCAGCACGAAAAACGCACAGGCGATGTAGAGCGTACCCACCAGCTTGGCCAATGCACCCAGGGACGTCACGCCGTACTGCCCGACGGTGAAGGCCAGCGCACCGAAGGCGCCGACCGGGGCGAAACGCATCAGGTAGCCAAAGATGCGAAACACCATGGTTGAAGCCGATTCCAGCACATCGAGTACCGGCTTGCCCTTCTCGCCCATGGACGACAGGGCAAAACCGCTGAGCACCGCGATGAACAGCACCGGCAACACTTCACCCTTGTTGAACGCACCGATGAACGTGTCGGGAATGATATGCATGAAGAAGTCGACAACACCGAGCTTCGCCGCAGACGCGGCGTACTGGCCAAGCCCCTCGGTGCTGAGCGTGGCCGGGTCGATGTTCATGCCGACCCCAGGGCGGAACAGGTATACCGCTGCCAGGCCGATCATCAGACTGACCACGGTCAGCACCAGGAACAGCAGCAGGGTCTTGCTCATCAAACGCCCGAGGGAGCGCTTGTCGGTCATGCCGGCGATACCGGTGACGATGGTGCAGAAGACCACCGGCGCGATCATCATCTTGATCAGCTTGATGAACGCGTCACCCAGCGGTTTGAGCGCAACGGCCTGTTGCGCCCAGAAGTGACCGACCACCACACCCAGCAGGACGGCGCAGAGGATCTGGAAGTACAGCGATTTGGCAAGTCTCATGAGGCATCACCCATTATTGAAATTGTGCGGATGCGCTAGTTGCGAATGTACAGATCTGGCTACCGCTCTGGGCCTACCCCGCCAACCTGCGGAATGTAGGGGCGTAAACGAAGCCTGAGAACAGCCGCCGGGCCGTTCGCACCACCGAGGCCTGAATCGTCTTGCCATCGGCACCGCTGCGTGACAGCGCAACATCGATACCGCCACTTGGGTGTTCCAGGCGAACCTCGGCCAGTTGCTCGGCGCCCTCGCCCAGCAGCTCGCCGATGACGGTGCCTGGGCTGACGCAGGCAGTCGCCAGCCCTATCGCTCCGGTGATGGCCAGGGCGCGGTGGCAGTTGTGCGGCATGAAATAGCGAACCTGCAACGTGCCGTCATAGCGGGGCTTGGACACCAGCACCGGTTTCGGGATGACCATACCGCGGACGTCGCCTAGGCCCATGGCCTTGCCGGCCTTCAGGCGCAACGCCTCGAGGCGCTCGAGCAGACCGACGTTGGCATCGAGTTCGGCCGGGCTTTCCGAGCCGCTGACACCCAGCTGGCTGGCTTCTACCACCATCATCGGCATGGCCATGTCGATGCAGGTGACCGCTACGCCATCGATCACATCCTTGGCCTTGCCAGTGGGGAACAGCTTGCCGGTCTTGCTGCCGACCGCATCAAGGAAGGTCAGGTGCACCGGAGCGGCAGTGCCCGGTACGCCATCGATCGCCGTACGGCCTTCGTAGCGAACGATACCGCCGGGGGTTTCCACCAGCGAGTTGACGAAAGTACCGGTGTTAAGGTTGCGAATACGCACCAGAGTCTTGCCGTCCTGGCCCTTGACCAGGCCTTGCTCGATGGCGAAAGGGCCAACGGCGCACAACATGTTGCCGCAGTTGGGCGCGGTATCGACCCGGCGCTGGGCGACCATCACCTGTACGAACAGGTAGTCGACATCGGCGTCGGCATGCAGCGAGGGGCTGACAATCGCTACCTTGCTGGTCTGCGGGCTACCGCCACCGATGCCGTCGATTTCCAGTTCATGCCCGGAGCCCATCAGGTTGATCAGCAATTCGTCGCGTTCGACCACATTGGCAGGAAGGTCCCATGCATGGAAAAAGGGGCCCTTGGAGGTGCCACCGCGCATGAGTACGCAAGGAATTCGTTGCATGATTTCGCACTCTTGTTGATCAATGGACATCATTGATGCTGTGAGCACAAGACTGACAGGGATGGATAAATCAATCCAATGCAAATATCGTAGCTATTATTCCGATAAATGCATCAATAAAGAACCAGGACCAAAGAGCGATCCGAGATGGAATACGAGCTGCAAGACATACGATCTTTCGTGAAAATCGCCGAACTCGGCAGCTTCCATGAAGCTGCAGAAGCGTTGCACCTGTCGCAGCCCGCCCTGAGCCGGCGAATCAAAAAGCTCGAGGAAGGCTTGGGCACTTCGCTGCTGGAACGCACTACCCGTCGCGTCAGCCTTACCAGCGTCGGGCGTGACTTCCTGCCCAAGGCCAGGCGCCTGCTGGATGACTTCGAGGACTCGATCCTGAGCATTCGCGAACTCGCCGAACGACAGACCGGCCAGGTCACCCTCGCCTGCATCCCGACCGCGGCGTTCTACTTCCTGCCTTCGGTAATCCGCGACTACAACGAGCAATACCCGAAGATCCGCATTCGTCTGCTGGACCTCAGCGCCAACGACGGGCTCGAAGCCGTGCTGCGGGGCGAGGCTGATTTCGGCATCAACATGATGAGCGGCCAGCACCCGGACATCGAGTTCGTCTCCCTGGTACAGGAGCATTTCGTGCTGGCCTGCCGCAGGGACCACAAGCTGGCGAACCGTGACGCCGTCACCTGGACAGAACTGGCCGACTACCGCCTGATCGGCGTAGGCCGACTGAGCGGCAACCGGATGCTGCTGGACCATGCCCTGTCCGGGCTCAACCTGCGGCCCAAGTGGTTCTATGAGGTTCAGCACCTGTCCACCTCGCTGGGCATGGTCGAGGCCGGGCTGGGCGTGTCGGCCATGCCCAGCCTGGCCATGCCCAACGCCGACCACCCGACGCTGGTCAGCGTGCCGCTGATCGAGCCCCAGGTCACCCGCACCCTGGGGTTGGTCTATCGCAGAGGGGCGTCGCTGTCGCCAGCAGCGGAGAAGTTCGTGTCGATCCTGCTGGACAAGTGGCCCAACCGGTAAGCGAAACGCCTTGCGTTTCGCCCGATGCGGCACAGGGGAAAAACCGGCTACGTCCATGGTTCACTCCCCGAACACTGCCCCTTTGGCCCGTTGCGCCAGCGCCTCGGCAGGCGAGACCGAACGCCAGAAACGACGAACCGCCACCGCCAGGGCCACACCAGCTCCGACAAAGACACTACCGAATATCAGCACCAGGGTGTTGTGCGGGAAGACCGCATAGAAATTACCCGCCAGCCGACCGGGTAGCAGCATGCCATTGGCCCACAACGCCAGCACCAGAAACAGCGACAAGGCCACTGCCAAGGCCACTGCCAAGGCACTGGCGACATAGGTGCCGTTGTTCCGATACAGCCGCCCGAAAAGGGTTGGCCAGGCGTACTCGGCGTAGGTCTGCCCGCGCACCTTGGCCATCGCCTGGGGCACGTTGACAGCGAATTCGTGGGGCTGCGCGTACTGACGGGCGTGCAGGCAAGCACCGCAGGCATCGAGCATGGGCCCAGACCGACCCATGCCCGCCCACCGCAGGATTCTCGCCAAAAGATTCCAGGCCGGTCTCCGGGCTCGCGAGGCTGGATGCCCTCGCCTTCCCATGGCCAATTGGCCACAGTGGTCTGTTCGAGGGCATCACGCGCATACCGTTGCGGGGCAGCACCGGACTGGCGCGAAGCGCGTACCGGTTTCCCGTTTCACCCCAGGCGCGGCGGCTTGGGACACCTGAAACTGGGCGGCATGTGAACATTCGGTGCAGTGTGCGTCAAGGTGGTGAACCCGACCCGGCACACCGAGATACCTGTAGGAGCGGCTTCAGCCGCGATCACCAGTTACGCTGGTGCCAGGTACCGCGGTGTCTGCATCGCGGCTGAAGCCGCTCCTACAAGGGCCTGCGCAGGCCAGTCAGTGCCGCGTGTAGGATGGCGGCCGGGTGCTCATCTGTAGCTGAGCCAGTGCCGACTCCAGCAACGTGCGGGTGGCATCGAGTTCGTGCATCACCGTCAGCATCACCAGCGTGGCAGGCGATTTGGGCAGGTGAGTCAGCGATTGATGCGTCACCGCCAGCGCGCACATGACGTACTCAGTGGCGTGGACCAAGGGGTCTTCAAGGAAGTTAGGGGATTCGGTGGAAGGCGGTGGATCCGGGACGATCTTCAACATGACTTCATACTCGACGTTCATGAATGATCAACCGGGCACCCGATCACCTGCAGGGAGATGGGTGGCGGCTACGTGCGGGTCTGCAAGTCCGGGGAACATCGAGCACTAACCCGGCCAGCACGAAGGCCAACCGCACGCAGCCACCATTGAGCACAACCACTGACAAACGCCAGCGACTCAGAAAGTGAGCACAGATCGATGTTCAGACGGGATTGCAGGCCCGGTCGTTGATTTGGCAACGCCCCGGCGAGACTAGCCGTCACTTCGATAGCGCAAAAGTGCTCAAAGCATGCTTGGGAAACGCCCTGCGCGAAATGGGGAAAGTCTGATTAATCCATGTAGGACCTCATCCCCAGCTAGTCATTTCCTCGAAATCACCCCACTCATGTACTCATGCAGGTCGCGAAAATCCTTGACGCTCCAGGCATGCGGCGGAATCTTCACCCCATTCTCCTGCAGCGTTTTCGGAATCAGGTTGCCATTTGGGCGGAGGATGACCGAGGACACGATAACGCCTGGATAGTCGTTCAAGCGCTTCTTGAATGCAACGCTGGTCAGGTCCGGCGTTGGCGGGTTGCTCTTTTTTGCCAACGGCCCCGTCCCCTTGATATCCGCGCCATGGCACACGGCACACCGCTGCACGAAGAGGTATTTCCCGTTGGTGTTTTCCGCCAACGATAGCGGCACTTGCAGCAGTGACAAGAACCCCAGCATCGCGATACGTGAAACCACCACCCGACCGCGCCATCCATAAGTGCCGCGGCTGTCATCCCTTTCGACATGTTGCTACCCTGCCCCGACGCATCGGACAGAATCGAGCACATGCTGGAAGCACTACGACGGATCGACCTCAACCTCCTGCTGACCCTCCACGCGCTGTTGCTGGAGCGGCACGTGACCCGTGCGTCGGTGCGCCTGCATAAAAGCCAGCCCGCCGTCAGCCATGCCCTGGCTCAACTTCGCCTGCACTTCGACGACCCCTTGCTGATACGCCGTGACGGCCAGTTGGTGCTGACCGCCCGCGCGCAAAGCTTGCTGGGGCCGCTCGAGCAGTCCCTGAGGCATCTCAATGATCTGCTGGGGGCATCCGCTTTCGACCCGGGCCAATCCCAGGCGCGCTTGCGCTTGTCACTTTCCGACTACGCTGCGCGCCGTGTGCTGCCCAAGCTGGTTCGTCATGTTCGCCGCGTCGCACCGGGGGGTGGACCTGGCGGTCAGCCAGGCCAGCCGGGAGACCATGATGGCCCAGCTGGCGGATGGCGAGCTCGATGTGGCGCTGGGCATTTTCCCGGAATACCCCCAAGGCGTGCGGGTGCAGGAGCTGTTCCCCGAACACTTCGTCAGCCTCGCCGATGAAAGCGCCCTGCCGGCGTGCGGCTGCCTGTCGCTCGAGGAGTGGTTGGAGCGTCCGCACGTCATGCTCGCCCTGCGCCCCGATGCCAACGACGAAATCGAGCGCGTGCTGGCGCAAATGGGGGTACGGCGCAGGATCGCCGTGGCGCTGCCGCACTGGAGCGCTGCCATCGAACTCATCGCCGGCACCGACCTGATCCTGACGGTGGCGAGCTGGGCGGTGCGGGGCCTCGACCGCTACCCGACGCTGCGCACCTTCGATGCCCCGCTGGACCTGCCGGTGCTGTCGTACCAACAGGCCTGGCATTCGCGCAAGGACGCAGACCCGGCGAACCGCTGGATCAGGGACGCGATCCTGGCATGCAGCCAGGGCACTTGACGGTCGGATCAGGTACTGAACTGAGCCTCGACTACTTCGTGAAAAGCTTGGCCAGCTGTTTGATGGCCTGGCTGAAATGCGTATGGTCTCTCAGCCGGTCTGGCGAATCGGTGGAGAACCAATTGGCGTCGTTGAATGGCCTGAGCACATCGACATAGTTCAGGAGCGCATCCAGCTCCAATGGGTAGTTGCTGAGCAACCGATCCTGGTCGAACGCATGCTGCATGATTGCATCCCGGTCATGGGGCAAGTTGAGCTCGGTCATGACCCGGCAGGCGAGATCGGCATATCCCGCACCGCTGGGATGCATGCCATCGATGCTCAGGTAGCCGCCGGCCTTGAGGCGTTTCCCCTGCGGGGCCGCGAAGTCCAGCTCGCCGTCCAGGTAGCGATTATCAATGAACTGGCTGGCATTTACCCTGACACGCGCCGTCTCATTCAACCGATTTTTATAGTCGATTTCATCAAATGCCTGGTAGGTATCCACAAACACCAGGCGGTGTGCCGTTTGCGTGGCGTTCGCGGCTTCGATAAACAGGTCTCGTATTCTTGAGTTGACCTCACGGACTTGTGCGTCGGCCTGGACAACGACACTGCGGTCAATCTTCAACGATGTCGGCAGCAAACGGACACGGTAGGCCTCGGAGTAGCCATCTTCACGCAGGTCGGATACAGGCTGCAACGCGGCAACCGCGCTGACCTTGGGCAGCAGCACGATCACGACGCGCTCGACCGACGCTGGAAGCCTGGCAATCCGTTCAGCCACCTCTTGCCACTGCTGGAAGTAGTTCCTGCCGTTGTGCTCGCCCTGGGTGATCGATTGGTTTTTCCCCAGGAAGCCAAACTTGAAAAGCCCGTGGTTGTGCCCGGAGTGCACCACCAACATTTCCGGTTGCCGCCGTTCGACCCAGTCCAGCGGGGAGAAGTCATCGAAATCGGCGACCTTCTGTGGGTTCAATACATATTGCCCATTGATAGCGATATGCAGGTCGGAGAAATGGTCGAGCTGTGCCGCGAGATCTGTTCTCAGGTGCGCCTGTACCTGCCTGAAGAAAGTGTTCCATGAACCGCTGTACATATGGTGAACCTCGCTCCCGGCAATGGCGAGGTTGTCGAAGGATTGATGCAGGGAGTTGGGGGTGGCCGCCACCCAGAGGTTCAGGTTGTCCAGGATGCGATCCGGCAAACCGACCAGGGAAAGTGCGGAGGGCGCAACGAGGATCGGGTTCAGTCGCCTGATTTCCTGTTCGAGATCGAACAGGACTTCCCATGGATGATCAGGCGGAACAAAGTCCCAGCCTTGCGCAGCGGCAAGCCGCGCCGGCCAGGACTGGGCACAGAGCGAGGCCCTGACGGTCAGGCTTCTGCAGCCCTGGGGCAGTGAGTCCCCCACCACCATCAGCTTTGGGTTGACTCTGGCGATGTTCATGACGCTTTGTCCTCACAGTGGCTAAAGCAGGTAATGCTTCATAAGGGACACTGCGCGGACTTCCCTTTGTTCAATCCAGCCTTTCGATCAAGGCATTTGTCGGCGACGCTGTTGTCATCGGCAGCCGAACCGAGGCCTCCCTGCCAGCGTTGCAGAATCAGTGTAGCCGCGAGGGTGGCGACAGGGCACCTGACGTTCGATCAGGCACCGACGACCTCTGCCGGCCCCTTGAGCTCGACTTGATTGCCATCAGGATCGAAACAATAGAGCGACAAGCCCACACCCTCTGCCCCGTATCGGCTGGCGGCTTTCTCCACCTCGATGCCGTGCCCTTGCAGATGGGCAATGATCGCCTGCTCGTCGAACGGCTCCACGCGCAGACAGAAGTGATCGACGTTGCGCCGCTCCTTCCCGGGTGCCCCACCGCCCTTGGCGCCCAACGGGCCTTCGATATCCACCAGGTCGATCATCGAACCACCCGCCGCCAGGTGGATCATGGCGAGCGCTTCATTGTGCCTGCTGATCGAGCAACCCAGTACCTGGGTATAGAAATCCACGCTGCGCTGCATGTCCTGCACGCGCAGCACGATGTGGTCGATTTGCTGGATAGTGAAAACCGTCACCTTGTCACCTCCTGAACTTCGGTGATGTATTCCGATGGGGATGAGCAGCTTGCTCCATCCAGGTTTCGAATGAAAATCGACATTCCGTACATGGGATATTCGCCAATCGAATGGCATTGCATCCTGGGCTGGCCGATGCTTCATGAATCGCTCTAATACCCTGTCTGCAAAGCTAATTTCAATCTCACCTGGTGAACACCCTAGACTGCCCGCTCACTCCCACAGGATCCCCGCGATGAACGGCGAAACCTCGCTTGAAAAACTGCTCCAGTCCATGAAGCCCGAACTCAACGACGGCGAATATGTGTTCGTCACCGGCATTGACCCAATGACGCTGCCAGACGTGGAGGTTGTCGGAAGTTTCAAGGAACGCGAAGGATGGACCGTGATTCTGCAGCGAAGCAGCGCCGATGCGCTGAAGCTGCCCTACAGCTACGTGTGTGCCTGGATCACCCTGACCGTCCACTCCTCGCTGGAGGCCGTGGGGCTGACCGCGGCGTTTGCCACTGCGCTGGGCAAGGCCGGCATCAGCTGCAATGTGATGGCCGCCTATTACCATGACCATATCTTCGTCGGCGTGAATGACGCCCAGAACGCCATGGCGGTGTTGAACGCGCTCTCACGCCAATGAGTAATCGCCCCTGCACATGACACACATGTTTGTGGATCGCTTCGCAGGTCATCGTGTTGTGTCCGCCAACCCCAACCAGGCACGCAACACCCCATAGCCACGCCAGGGCCGCCAGCCCTGCGCCGCTTGCGTGGCGGCGCTGGCACTGCTCACGCCCAGGGCTTTTTGCAGGGCCACATCGCCGGCCGGGAAAGCATCGGGCCAGCGCAGTGCGCGCATCGCGATGTACTGGGCCGTCCAGTCGCCGATACCGGGCAATGCCCGCAACTGGGCGCACGTCGCGGCAACATCCACACCGGGGCTCAAGACGAGGCCCCCCTCCTCCACAGCCTCGGCCAAGGCCTTGAGCGCGGATTGGCGCTGGCGGGTGATGCCCAACCGGCCAAGTGCGTCGCCACTGGCCGCCGTCAGGGCGGCAGGTGTCGGGAACAGGCGGTCCAGGCCTGGGATGGGTGTCTCGATGGTTGCGCCGAATGCGGCGGCCAGGCGCGCGCCCAACGTGCGCGCGGCGGCCACGCTGATCTGCTGCCCGAGCACGGCGCGCACCGCCAGTTCGAAACCGTCCACCGCCCCGGGCACACGCACGCCCTCGCCCAATGGAAACGTGGCGCGCAAGGCGCTGTGAATGGCGAGCGGATCGGCATCCAGGTCAAAGGCGGCGCGTACACGGTTGATCAGCGTGGGCAGCATGATCGCCAGTGACTCGCTGATCGTGACCAGCACCTGGGCATGCGCCTCGTCGAAGTGTACCCGCAGCCAGCCGCTGTATTCGTGCTTGTCTTTGACCAGGCGCAGGGTGCGCGAGTACTGCAACCCCTCTACGCATTCCACACCGGGTATGGCGCGCAGGCGCAGGAAGCCCAGCATGGCTTCCACGTCATAAGGTGGGCGCCAGCCCAGGCGCACGCTGACACCCTGCCCGCCCGGCGAGTCCTTGGCCCGGCGCAGCGCACTCGGGTTCAGGCCATAGTGCTGGGAAAACGCATCGTTGAAACGACGCACACTGCCAAAGCCGCTGGCCAAGGCCACCTGGGTCATCGGCAGTTGCGTGTCGGCGATCAATTGCTTGGCCGCCAGCAACCGTCGTGTCTGGAGGTACTGGAGGGGCGAAACACCGAAGTGCGTCTCGAAGATGCGCCGCAGGTGTCGGTCGCTCACGCCCAGATGGTTGGCGATGGCGACCATCGAACCCGTCCCCGTCACACCCTGCAAGGCTTCCGGCTCGTCCATCAGCCGCGCCGCCTGCAGCGCCAGGATGCGCGACGCGTCCTCGGTGCTCCACGCGGCCGCGCGCGGCGCCAGCTCCGGCCGACAACGCAGGCAGGGCCTGAAGCCTGCCGCTTCGGCCTGGGCGGCATGGCGGTAGAAACGGATGTTCTCGCGCCGGGGCGTCTTCACCCGGCACACCGGCCGGCAATAGATACCCGTGCTGGTCACGGCGGTGAAGAAGGTACCGTCGAAACGGGCATCGTGCGCCTTCACGGCCAGGTAGCAGGCGTCGCTTTCGGGGGGATCGATGATATTTGGCATGGAGGACATCCTATGCCTTGGGCAGGGATGAGGCTCGCCATTTTCGGACATCTGGTCTGCCGCTTCGATACCTCGGCGAGTCACGGCAAAAATCCGATGCCTTGCGGCATCGGATTCCGGGTGATTGGCCTCGACAATCAAATCCGTGGCACATCCGGCACGTCTGCCGGATGTCGCCTTGATCGCGTGTTACTCAGCCGTCTGCGCTTGCAGCTCATCTTGCGTGGCGGCGGCCTGGTTGCTGCCGCTGGTCAACGGCCCGTAACGACGGCTGAACTCCTGGTTGTAGGGCACATGGTTCTTGTTCACGCCACTGTCCCAGTTGACCGACCAGGTCATCAGGCCCTTGATCGAAATGCCCTTGGCGTAAAGCCGCTTGAACGCATTGGACACGGCCGTCGGGTTGATCACGTAGCCGGTGGCCGCGGCATCAACGTTGGCCGGCAGGCCGATGACGAACTTGTCGGCCGGGATCTTGGTGAAACCGCGGGTGCCACTGACCAGGCTTTCGGTCATGTAGTAGAGGAAGTCCTCTTTCATCGCGTCGTTGTTCTGGGCGATCCACGCGCCCCGCCCGTTGTTGGCCTCCTCGACCCAGAGCCCATCGCCGCCCTGGTTGTAGAACTGCGGCGCGATGAAGTCGTAATAGCCTTCCAGCGCCTTGAGGTAGGGCACGTAGCGGCCGGCGGCGGTCAGGTAGGGGAACTCCGGCGCCATGCTGATGATGAAGTGCTTGCCTTCGGCGGCGTAGTGGTCCTTGACCAGTTTCAGCGCGGCGGGCAGGACGGTCTTGTTGGCAGCGAAGTCAATCGCGCTCTGTTCAAGGTCGATGTCCAGCCCATCGAAGCCGTAGGTTTCCACCAGGCGGATGATCTCATTGGCCAGTGGCTGTTCGTGGCCCGGGTTCAGCGCGATATGCGCATCGGCGCCGCCCAAGGACATCAGCACTGCCCTGCCCTGGCTGTTCAGCACGCCCACCTGGCGACGGAACTCGGCGTCGGACAGGTTGTAGGGCTTGAAGGTGGGAATACCGCTGCCCTTCATGAAGGCCACGGCCACCACGTTGTAGTCCCGTGGCACATCCTCCAGGCTCATGTTGGCGAACTGCCCGCGCTGGTAGCCATCGGCGGGGCCAGCGGGCCAGTTGTGCCAGTAGCCCATGAGGATCTTCTTGCCGGCCAGGCTCGGCATCTTCGAGGCGGCATCCTCCGCCGTTTTCAGTTGGGTGAAGTCAAACGTAGACATGTTCTAATCCTTCAGAACGTGTGGAATATCCGCCGGCTTACTGGAAGTCGACGTCGAAGGCTTGATAGAAGGCGTTGCCGGTGTTGGCCACGATCCACATCAGCACGATCACATGACGGCCCTTCTTGTTCGAAGGCAGCTTCACTTCGTGATCGATCTTGGCCTTCAACTCGCCGGCGTGGCTGTAGTACGGCACCTGCGGGTAGAAGTCCTCGGCGAACGGCTTGGCTTCCAGCTGGGCGCGGGTGATGCGCTGTTTCGGGTCCCAGCCGTCCTTGGTGATCAGCCAGCGGTAGCCACGGGTGGTGTGCGGCGCGGTGTACACCCAGTTCACCTTGAACACCTGGCCTGGGTCGACGTTGAGCAGCGGCCAGGTGAACGCGCGGTTGAGCTTCTTGCTCATTTCCTCGTCGGTGAAGTTTACGCAGTCACGGGCATCGGCCTTGCCACCGCTGAGGATGTAGCCGTCGGCGGGTGGCGCGACGCTTGGGTTGTCGGTCTCGAACGGCGCGGGGAACGGACCGGCGACCAGGGCCGGGAAGTTCTTGCCGCCTTCCATCTCGTTGACCTGCCAGCCACCGAGCAGGCCGAGGTCGATGGCGACGGCACCGCGGGAGGCCGGGGACATGACGCGGCCGTGGCGAAGTGGGGATTGCGATTGTGGTTGGTTCATCGTTGTAGCTCCATTTAGTTTGAGAACTCTCCGTTTCCAGCGGAGAGGCCTTCAAACTAACCGAGCTGGATTTTCTGTCCACGGGGCCATTTTTCGTTCCAGGGAATGCGGGAACAGGAAAATCCCGCAAATACTGGATGAATATACAGTGCACCCATGATTTTCTTACTCGACCTGAAGTCGAAGTCCTACACGGACAGGCGGCGCTTATCCGTTGGTTCCATACCCTGAGAGTGCCTATCCAGAGCGCTTTATCGAGAATTTACGAAAGCAGGCGGGAAATCGACGGCAACTTGATACGCGAATCCATACCCTGTTGACGCCCCCTGTAGGAGCCGGCTTGCCGGCGAACCAGATAACGCGGTGGCTGGCACCGGCACAGCCGGTGTTCGCCGGCAAGCCGGCTCCTGCAGAAGCACCCGCAAAGGCGTCCATCGCCTTGTGCGCCACACGGATGATTCATAAAACGCCGAGACTTGTATGAACCCCCTTGAACGCCAGCTCAAGCAACAGGGCATCACCGAAGTCGAATGCATGATCAGCGACTTCACCGGCATCGCCCGCGGCAAGATCGCTGCCACCGCCAGGTTCCTCGAGGAAGGCGGCATGCGCCTGCCGGAAAGCGTGCTGCTGCAGACGGTGACCGGCGACTTCGTCGACGACACGGTCTTCTATGCGCTGCTGGATGAGGCCGGTGTCGACATGTTCTGCCGCCCGGCCGCGCAGGCTGTCTACGTATTGCCCTGGCTGGCGGAACCGACCGCCATGGTCATCCACGACACCTTCGACCGCTTCGGCAGGCCCATCGAACTGTCACCGCGCAATGTGCTCAAGCGTGTGCTCGGCCTGTACGCCGACAAGGGCTGGAAACCGGTCGTTGCGCCGGAGCTCGAGTTCTACCTGACCCGGCGCAGCCACGACCCCGACCTGCCCCTGGAGGCCCCTGACGGCCGCTCAGGCCGGGCCGAGCGCGGTCGCCAGAGTTACTCCATCGACGCGGCCAACGAATTCGCCCCCCTGTTCGAGGACCTCTACCTCTGGTGCGAAGCCCAAGGCCTGGACCTCGACACCCTGATCCACGAAGGCGGCCCCGCGCAGATGGAGATCAACTTCCGCCATGGCGACCCACTGCGCCTGGCCGACCAGCTCATCGTGTTCAAGCGCTCGCTGCATGAGGCCGCAATCCGGCACGGTGTCGGCGCGACGTTCATGGCCAAACCAATTGCCCATGAGCCCGGCAGCGCGATGCATATCCACCAGAGCGTGCTGGACATGGCCACTGGCAGCAACCTCTTCGCCGGGGCGGACGGCGCCATGAGCGAACGCTTCCTGCACTATATCGGCGGCCTGCAACGCCACTTGCCGAACGTGCTGCCGCTGTTCGCGCCCAACGTGAATTCCTTCCGCCGTTTTTTGCCGGACAGCTGCGCCCCGGTGAACGTCGAATGGGGTACCGAGAACCGTACCGTCGGCCTGCGCGTACCGGCCTGCGAACCGGCGGCGATGCGCGTGGAAAACCGCCTGCCCGGCGCCGACGCCAACCCTTACCTGGCGCTGGCCGCCAGCCTGCTGTGCGGTTACCTCGGCATGCTCGAACAGGTCAACCCAAGCGCTCCCGTGCACGGCCGCGCCTACGACCACAACGGCCTGCGCCTGCCGCAAACGCTCGAGGAGGCACTGGCCCGAATGGAGCATTGCGAGGCACTGCGGGAATACCTCGGAGCGCGCTTCGTGCAAGGTTATGTTGCGGTGAAGCGCACCGAGCACAGGCATTACCGGCAAGTGATCAGCGCCTGGGAGCGCGAATATCTGCAACTCAGTGTCTGAACGCTCACTGATAAGGCGACCGGACCTTGATCTGCTGGTTGTCGGGGGTACCGCCTGCCGGGCATGGCATGGGCGCGAGCTGCTTGTCGAGGCAGACCCAGAGCTCCTTCAAGCGGTTGCCCGAGCCCACCGAAACCCGCAGGCTCTGCGCGGGCAGCGCCGGGTTGCGCGACAGGAAGGCCTGCTTGATCGTGCTGACCTTGGTCTCCACCAGCTGGTTCGGGCCAGGGTCGCTGCCCAGCATTTCTTGCGTGGTGGGGCGGCGCAGCGTGTCGTACACCCGCTGGATATCGGCGAAATAGCGATCGGGGGACGACCAGCCACACGTGCCGTGGGCCTGCCATTCGTTCTGCATCAGGTCAGCGCCCGGCATCATGCACAGGTGCTGCTTGACCAACGAGGCAGGCAGCGAGCCGACGCTCTGGCAGTTGCGCGGATGGTCGCGGTCGGACCGGGCGTAGCCGTTCTGCGGCCACAGGCCATGCACTACCCATTCGAAGCGATTGCCGGAGAAGCACTGGAAGGCGTGTTTCTCACGTTGCGCCTTGGGTTTGTTGCGCTGGGCCTCGCAGTGCTCCGGCGACCAGGACAGCACCAGGGCCAGGTAGTCCGTGGGCAGGTCCTTGTTGACATAGTCCACCGGGCGCGCGGGCGCGGGCTCCACGGTGTCGGGCAAAGCGCAGACTTCCTCGGCGGTGGCTTGGCTGGCAAACGCTGCCAGTGCCCCCCAAAGCAGCGCCCGCATCCAGGCCGAACGCAATGATTGGCTTCCCATGATCAACTCCTTGTCTGGTTCGATGCGCTCCATGCGCGGGTGTGCTGAGTGCCAGCCAGGCGATGGTGTGCCTCGAATGTGACGATTCGTCAGTGACGGGTCGGTTGGTGCTGGCCAGCCAGCGGCCAAGGCGAAGTATAATCGCGCGCTCCGCCGCCCTCGGGTAGAGTCTTCACCCGCCTCTTTTCGATCACAGAACATGAACCGTCGCAAAAAGATCAACCAGCTGTTGAAAGCCCACGCCAAGAAGGCCAGCGCCAAGCTGGCGCCGAAAAACCGCAACACCTACATTTCCAAGGCCGACCGGGCGAAGCTGGCTGCCGAGGCCAGTCAACAGGCCGAGCCGACCCCTGACACACCGGCGCAGCCCTGAGCGCAGCCGCAGCTGGAGAGCAATGCGATGGACCTGAAGTTCAGCCATGTCGATGTGCTGGTCACCGACCTCGAGGCCGCCTGTGGTTACTACGCCCAGGTGCTGGGCGCACGAATCTCCAGGACACTGGTGTGGGAGCGCGGCGGCTTGCACGTGCGCTACGCGATCGCCCTTATCGGCGAGGAACGCTTCATGCTGGTCCAGCCGTTGGCAGGCAACCTGAAGGACCTGCTGGACACGCATGGCGAAGGCATGATCTACCGCCACTGCTATTGCACGCCAGACATCGAGCAGGCCTATGACCAGCTGGTGGCCAACGGCGTGCAGCCCGAGGACGAGAACGGCAACCCGCTGGCCCGCGAGCACCTGCAGTCGCCTGCCGGTGCGCGGATCATCTGGCTGCCGAAACGCTTCGGGCATTTCTCGATCGAGATCCTCGAGGCGCAGGCGCTCGAGGCCTTCATCGAAGAGGCGTTCCGCGCAGCGTAATTATCAGAACGCGTACTGCACACCGAAGGTCGACGTCACCGGCGTGTCCTGGCGAATGATCGGGCTCTTGCGCACCTGGTCGGTGTAGTGCATGACATTCACGCTGGCGATGGTCGACCAGTGCTGGTCGAACTGGTGCATCCACGCCAGTTCGCTGGAGTAGGCGTAGATGCCCTGGTCCGCCTTGTAGCGCTCGAACACGGTGTTCTCGCTTTGCTGGGCGGTGACGCCGAAGTAGGTCTGGTTGTACTTCGCCTGCCCCGCATGGCCGTTCAGGCTCAAGGTGACGGTGTCCCGGTCGCCCTGGTGCAGCGTGCTCAGCAGCCCGAACTGATAGCGGTCGCCACGCTTGTAGCCACCGGTGCGCAATTCAGCCTCGGCGGTGACCGCCAGCCACGGCAGGAGCTGCTGCGACAGGTTGATGTCGACCACCGTCGCGCCGCCCACCGCGCCCATGCCCTTGAGCCTGTCCGAGCCATTGCGGTACTTGCTGTCGCCGTCGGCGCGGCCAAAGTCATAGCCGAGCGCGGCACTGGCGCTGAAGCCATTGTCGGACTGATACTGCACGCCCACCCCCGACAGGCTGTCGGCGAAGAAGATGCCGCGCTGGACGGTGACCGACGGCAGCAAGTGGCCTTGGCTGCCCTTGGCGCCGAAGTAGCGCGGCGCGGTGTGCAGGGCGAAGCCTGCGGTTACCTTGGTTTCGTCACCCCAGATACTGTCCAGCGCGCTCTTTTCATTCGCGCTGGCCTGGGTCGATGCCAGGATCGCATTGAGGGCGAACGAGGCGCCGAGGACTTTCCTGATGGACTTCGATTCGAACATGTTCATGACTCGCTAGTGTGTATGGGGAACATGCTAGCGAGGCACATTCAACGTTCCTTTCAGGGTTTATCAAGTTTCTGTCAAGACAGAAGAATTGCTCCTGTAGGAGCCAGCTTGCTGGCGAAGAGCGTTGCACCGTGTATGCCTGGTTCGCCAGCAAGCTGGCTCCTACGTCAGGCGCGAGGATCTGCCAAAGGACGCCGAGCGGCGTTGACAGAAGGCCTCCACCCCTTCAGCGAAGTCGTCGCTGCCACTCAAGTGCACGAACAACGCACGCTCCCTGTCCAGCGCGGTGGCCAGGTCGCAATCCAGGCTACTGCGCAACAAGCGCTTGGCCCCCCCATGCGCGGCAGCGGCACCGCCCGCCAGGCGCTTGGCCATCGCCATGCCCGAAGCCTGCAAGGCTTCGCGGGGCACCACTTCGACCACCAACCCCAGCGCCTGGGCCTCACGAGCGGGCAGTGGCCGGTTGAGCAACGCCAGGGCCAATGCCCGGTGCAACCCTAGGTGACGGGGCAGGTGCCAACTGCCGCCACCATCCGGGGTTATACCAATGGCGCCATAGGCGTATACGAGGCTGGCGTCCTCCGCGGCAATCAGCAGGTCGCAGCCCAGCGCCAGGGATAGCCCGAAACCGGCAACGGCGCCGTTGAGCAGGCCCAGCACAGGGCAAGGCAGCGCGGTAAGCCCCAGGACCGCCTCGTTCACTGCACCGACCAGTTGCGCGACGGCTTGCGTGCGGGCGTCCTGCGGCACTTCGCGCAACTGGCGGAAATACTGAACGTCTCCACCCACCGAGAAGTGCTCGCCGCTGCTGCGCAACACCACTACCTTGGGTGGCTCCGCCACCAGGCTGCGGACACAGTCACGCAGGGCGGCGGCCATGGGCAGGTCGAAACTGTTGCGACGCACGGGGTGATCCAGCGTCAGGTAGGCGATACCTGCGCAACGCTCGATATGAACAGGCATGGTCAACTTCTCAGTCCCCTTTGGGCCGCAGATTGGCATCAAAATCATCCAGCGACGGAAACACCAGCGGCGCCCGCTCATCGAGCGTCAGCAGGTGTTGGCGGTATTGCGCCAAATACTGCAGGCGCGCCTCTTCGCTGATATAGGGCACATGAAACGCCACGAACGGCGGCAACACCGAGAGCCCGACATAACCCAGCACACCGCGCTGGATCGGCCGCAGCAACGTGTCGAGTTCGCCATGCACCGCATCCGGCCCGAACATGTGCGCCTGCCCGCCCAGGGAGAAACTCAGCATCGCCCGCTTGCCCTTGAGCCCGCCACGGTCGTAGATGCGCGTGCCGCCATAGCAGTAGCCCGAAACGAACACCCGGTCGATCCAGCCCTTGAGGATGGCAGGCATGCTGAACCAGTAGATCGGGAAGTTGAGGATGATCAGGTCGGCCCAGCGAATCTTGTCCAGCTCGGCGACGATGTCGGCAGCCAGGGTGCCGTTGTTGACGGCGTGGCGCTGCTCCAGGGCATAGACCAGGTAATCGTCGTTGGCACGCTGCTGGAAGTCCTCGGCGCTGGCGACCGGGTTGAAGCCCATGGCGTGCAGGTCCGAAACCTGCACGGTATGGCCCTGGCCCTCCAGCACCTCCACCGCCAGCCGGGCCATGGCACTGTTGAAGGATTGCGGTTCGTTGTGCGCGTGGACGATCAGGACGTTCATTTCGACTCCATCGTTTCAGGGGTGAATGCCAGCAGCTTGACGCCGTTGTACTTGAGGAAGAACGCGTCGGCCTGGCGCGCCACATCGCGGTAACGTCCCGTGAGGGCCAGGTGCATCATGTCCAGCTGCAGCTGCTCCTGGTCGATCATGTAGTCCAGGAAGCGCTGCGCATCGCCGGGGCCGATCTTGCGCAGGCCGTGCAGCCAGGCCATGTACTTGACGGTCTCGCGATAGACGACGCGTAGCAGCAGGCCTTGCAGGGGCCGGGGGACCGAGGCCAGCAGCCAGGACTTGAAGCGGGTCAGCACGCCGGGCGTGGTGTCCAGCCCCCAGAGATCGGCTGCGGCCTGGTAGCGCGGCTGGTTGAAGGTTTCGAGGTCGGCGTAGGTTTTCCAGAACGGGTGCGCCTGCTCGCCTTGCAGGCGCGAGGCCATGCGCCGGACGGCGGCCAGGGCGAAGGCGCGGTTGGCCAGTTCGTGGCGAAAGCCCTTGAGAAACTTGGGGGATGGCATGGAGGGGTCACTTCTCCTCAAATTGTAGGAGCGGCTTCAGCCGCGATGCGGGTATCGCGGTGCCGGGCACCCGCTTTGCGGGTGATCGCGGCTGAAGCCGCTCCTACAGAGATTGTTGGTTCGCAGGTCATGGGTTGGCGATGTAGTCGAGCAACACCCGCCGCTGTTCATCGTCATGCAGCTGCAGGGCAATGCCGCGCATCCAGATCGCCAGCTCGCTACCGTGCTGCTCGCTGCCCCGGGTTCCGTCGCTGAAGGCCAACAGCTGGCGGTCGAGATAAGCCCGGTCGAGCATCCGCAGGTTCGGTGTCTTCAAATGCGCGAATCCCTGCCCCTGTGGCCCGTGGCAGGCGGCACAGGTGCCCTGGTAGAGCGCCTGGCCCGGCGCGCCGGGCACTGGCGGTGCAACGGCTACGCCCTCGAGTTCGGCGAAATAGCGCGCCAGCGATTCCTGATCCCCCTCTTGCACCGTCGCGGCAATCGCCCGCATTTGCACGCCATGGCTATCCCTCGGGTCATACCCCCGGCGCCCGGCCTTGAAATCGCGCAGCTGCGTGAGCAGGTACTCGGCCTGCTGCCCGGCCAGGCGCGGTGCGCCCAGCGCCGGATTGCCCTGGCCTTGGGCACCATGGCAGGCGACACAGGCGGCAGCCTGGGCGGGCGCGGTTTCGGCGTGGGCCATGAAGGTACTGGCAAGGGCCAGCAGGCCGGCGCAAAGGCGTGGCGTCATCGGTTGAAGTGCTCTCATTGTTGTTCTCGTTGGGCGATGCGTTGCAGCAGCCGCTTGCGCGTGGCCTCGACATCGGCGGGCACAGCCCCGCGCCACTGCCGCACTTCGGCGCCGCTGTAGGGTTTGAAATCGGTGGGCAGGTGGTCGGCGTCGAAACGCGCCAGCATCCAGTTGAGCACCCCCGCCAGGGCATCATCCGACAGCCCGGACAAGGCCGAGCCCGGCACCTGCACCAGGTACTCGCGCCCACCCGGCACCCCGAGGAACTTGCCCAGTTGCCCGGGAAACGCCGGCACGCTGCGCCCCGGGTTGCCGCTGCCATCGGGCAGGTGGCAGCCCTGGCAGTTGAGCATGTAGTCGAACTGGCGCGGCTCGGTGGCCAGGGCGCTGCCGGCCAATGCCAGCAGGGCCAGGGTGAGCGCGCACGACAGGCGGCCGGCCATGCCCTACTCCTTGACCCCGATCACCACCGACAGCGAACAGTGGTAGGGCATGTCCGCCTGGCTGCCGGAGCACCAGTTCAGGTCGTTGGAGCTTTGCGGGCGATACAGCGGCGTGTCGCCCTGGTCGCGCTGGCACACGCAGCGGCCGCAGTTGCTCTTGCCGCAGCAGTCGTTGTACGAGATCACGTAGTCCTTGCCATCGGTGGGGTTGCGGCAGGTGCCGATCCAGGTGATGTCCGAGCGCACGGTGCCCGGCGGGCAACTGCTGGAGGTGCCGCCGCAGCAACCGCAGAGGAAGCCGTCGATGGCGCAGTGGCGCCAGTATTCGCAGCTGTTCGGATCGCCCTCTTCCCGCAATCCGGCACTGGACTGGGCAAAGGCGCCGCCCCGGAACACCGGCAGCAGCGTGGTCGCCCCGGCGCCGACCAGCAAGGTGCCCAGGCCGCCCAGGAACCCCCGGCGCGAGGTGCCACGGGCGACGCGACGGGTCAGCACTTGGGTGGCTTCGTCGAACCAGCGGATCGTCATGGCTGCAGCCCCTGTTGCGCGGCGTTGTATGCCTGGACGGTGGCATGCCCCAGGCGTCGTGCTTCCAGCAGGCTTTCGAGGTGCTCACGGGTATTGACCAGGCCGTGGCTGGCAACGGTGCCGTGCTCGTCGATCAGCACGCCGTAGGGCAGCTTGCTGATCTGGTAGGCCAGGCCCACCTCCCGCGACAGCAGGTAGGGGAACGCCTGCAAGCCGTGGGCGGCGATGAAGGCTAGGTGCTCATCCGCTTCGCCATCGCTGGCCAGCACGACCCTCAGCCGCTCCTGGCGGCGCAGCGCATCGAGCACCGGCAGCAGTGTCTTGCACACCGGGCACGTCTCGGAGAGGAAGAACAGCAAGGTGCCCTGCCCTTGCCCGTTGGCGCCGCCGAGGCTGACCGAGCCTCCGGTCAGGCTGGGCAGCGTGAACGCAGGCGCCACCTCCCCGGCCTTGATCGCCTTGCCCAGGGACAACGCTCCCACCGGCTGGATGCGTTCGTGGAGCAGCCCGACCTGGCGCGCCAGGGCCCACACGGCAAGGGTCAGCATCAGGATGATCGCCCAGGACAGCAGGCTGGAAATGATCAGTGCGTAAGTCATGGCCGTTGCCTCGGGCGTGCACGGTTGGAGATCAGCTGGTTGGCCAGCAGGTACAGGGCGGCGATGCTGACGAAGGCGAACACCAGGGTGCAGCCGTCGAGCCAGGTCAGCGGGCGTTCGCTCATCGGCATAAGCAGGTTGCCGGCGGCCAGCGCCAGCAGCAGGTTGCGCCAGACCAGCGCCCGGGACGGCGGCTGGCGGCGACCGCCGAAGTGGCAGCCGCAGTCTTCCAGGGCGCTGCCCTCGCCCGCCGCCGCCGCCAGCACGCCGGCATACAGCACCAGCAACGCCACGGCGGGCAGCGCCGCCAACGGCCACCACAGGCTCAGCAGCAACCCGGCGCAGGCCAGCACGTCCAGCACCGGCAACAGGTGCGGCCACACGGGCGCCGCGCACCAGCGGCCCAGCACCTGGGCGTAGCGTTGCAGCACAGCGGCGAACGCCTGGGGCTCGTGCAGCTTGTGCAGCGCGGCAGCGCCCAGCAGCAGGGTCAGCCCACCGACACTGGCGACATGCACCAGCGGGTCATGCAACAGTTCGACGGTCACCATGGCATCACCACGTTGAGGAAGCCCAAAGGGATATCGCCGACACTGCGCAGGTGCTCGCCGCTGTCGGCGTCGTACAGGTTCACGCCCTGGCGCAGCAGCGGCGTCAACCCGGCCTCGCCTTCGGTGAGGTAGACCCACAGGGTGAACAGGCTCGGCATCGGCACCACCCAGTCCAGGCTGTACAGCCGTGGCCGGTCGCCCTGGCTGACGCCGATGGCGGTGCTCTGCCCCTCGAGCGGCAGGCGCGCCACCCGCTGTTGCGTGGCCACGTCGTACACCCACACCTCGGTGCCGGGCTTCTGGTAGTTCTCCGGCACATCCTTGTGCATCAGCACGTACAGCCGCCCACTTTGCTGGTGCAGGGCCACGCCGTGGTTGCCGGCGATGCCCCAGCCATCGGCGCGCTCCTGGTCGCTGACCAGCGACCACTGCTTGATCGGCCGCACCCCGTCGGCGCCCATGCCCAGGGCGTAGGCGCGGTTGTGCTGGGAGACAAAGTACCAGGTGTCGCCATCGCGCACGCCGGTGGTCAGCAGCAGGTCCTGCAACGGGTCGAATGCCGGCGGGGTGCGTGCCTGCAACGCCACGTGCCCTTGCTCATCCAGGCGCAGGTGGAAGAACCCGCCATTGCCGCAGATGGCGTAGAAGTCGCGGGGGCCGGCCGGGTAGATCGATGCGCACCCCGGGATCGGCACCTCGGTGACGAAGCGGTTTTGCTCCAGGTCCACCACCGAGATCGACTGCGCCGGGGTGAAGTTGAGCACCAGCAGGAAGCGCTCGTCGTCGGACAGCACGCTGAGGCCGGTGGAGATCAGCGCGGTCATGCGCTTGGCCGGGATCGGGATCTCGCGCTTGGGGCTCAGGGTCCTGGCGTCGTACACCGTGACCACGTCGCTGCGCTGGCCACGCACGCCCCGGCTGAAGTAGATCTCGGTGGCGTAGAGCTCGTCGCGGCTGCGCGCCAGTTGCAGGCCATTGGACCAGATGCCGGTGCTCAGCTGGCCGAGGTTGCGGCCCTGGTCGTCGAACAGGTAGGCACGGCCGTCGACCATGTTGGGCGCATTGCTGCCCCAGAGCCAGAACCAGTGCTGGTCGCGATGATCGCCGAGCACTTCGACACGGGCCTGCTCCGGCACGAAGCCGGCCAACGTCGGTGAAGCGCCGGCGAGCAACGACAGGCCATACAGCAGATGACGCAAGGAACGCTTGAACATAGGGGCTCCGCAACAGGTGATCGGCCTGGGCTTGAGTCTATCGAGGGGCATTTTCGGTGGATTGGCGCGCGGTGACAGTCGGTTTGGCATCCGGTGCCATGCTGTCAACCACGCCTGCGGCGCCGAGCAGCAACAGATGGCCCGGCTGCGCCGCCAGGGCCGCGAGGTTCTGGCGGTCCTCGCGCTGGGTGGAGGTGAAGTGCGCCACCAATGCATCGGAGACCGCCACCAGGCCGGCGTTGCCCACCAGGGCCACGCGGCCGTCGTCCAGTTGCGCCACGGCGGTGATCGCCTCGCGGCTGCCGCTGTCGAGCACCTGCCAGTGCCGGCCCTGGCTGTCGCCCAGCAATACCCGCCCGCTCATGCCCGCCAGCAGCACCCGACCGTCGCGCAGGCCGGTGCCAGTCCACAGCGAGCCACTGACGCCCGTGTCCAGGGCTTGCCAGGACCCGCCCTGGTCGGTGGAGCGGTAGGCGTGGCCAGCTTCACCAACGATGAACAGGCTGCCGTCGGCGGCCTGGAACACCTGGTTGAAGTGGAAGTCGTCGCCCTCCTCGCCCACCTGCAGCGCCTGCCAGGTGACGCCGCCATCGGCCGTGCGCGCGGCATAACCATAGGCGCCGACCACCACGCCATGGTGGGCATCGGTGAACAGCATCGAGAGCAACACCGGCCTGCCCTCCAGATGCTGTTGCAAGGTCCAGTCCTGGCCGCCATCGACACTGTGCAGCAGCACCCCGCCATGGCCCACGGCCCAACCTTGCTGGCTGTCGATGAAACTCACCGCGGTCAGCAGCCCATCCACCGGCACGCTGCGCGCCTGGCGCCACTGCTGGCCATCGGCGGACAACGCCACCACACCGTGGTCGCCCACCGCAACCAGCCCCTGCCCCGCTTTGGCCACGGCCACCAAAGGAGCCTGGCGCACCTCGTTCAGGGCAATGGCCGGTGCAGCCCAGGCCTGCCCCGCGCACATCAACCCGAGCACCCAGGGCAACACTCGAACAGTCTTCATCCGTCAGCCCTTCTCAATGGGCGACCAGGGGCGCGCGTACCGGCCCCCGTCGCGGAACCAGCATTTCCAGGACCACGGCCAGGGCCGGCAGCAGGGTCACCGCCATCAGCATGTTGGCCATGAACATGAAGGTCAGCAGCAGGCCCATGTCGGCCTGGAACTTCAGCGCCGAAAACGACCAGGTGGCCACCCCCACCGACAGCGTCAGCGCGGTGAACACCGTGGCCACGCCCACCTCGCGCAGGGCCTGCTGGAAGGCGGCAACGATGTCGCGGCCCGCCGCCAGGTGCAGTTGCAGGCGGTTGTAGATGTAGAAGGCGTAATCCACCCCCACGCCCACGGCCAGCACCATCACCGGCAAGGTGGCCACGGTCAGGCCGATGTCGAGGGCCTTCATGAACCAGTACCCGAGGAAGGTCGCCAGGGTCAGCGGCAGGCAGCAGGCGAGCATGGCCCGCCAGTCGCGGTAGACCAGTCCCACCAGCAGCACGATGGTCAGGTACACATAGAGCATCATCGGCAGCTCCGAGCCCTCCACCACCGCGTTGGTGGCGGCCTGCACCCCGGCGTTGCCGCTGGCCAGGCGCACGTTGAGCCCAGGCAGCACATGGCGCTCGCGGTACTGCTCGATGGCCGCGGTCACTTGCTTGAGGGTGCTGGCCTTGTGGTCGGCCAGGTACAGGTTGACCGGCAGCACGGTGCAGTCGGCGTCGTACAGGCGCAGCGCCTCGGGCACCTGGCGCACGGCCTCGCCCAGGGACAGCTCGTCGACCGGCAGCGCCGCCCACTTCGGTTGCCCTTCGTTCACCCCCGAGGCCGCCAGCTTGGCCATGGCCGGCAGCGACTGCGCCGACAGCACGCCGGGCAAGGTGCCCAGGTACCAGGTCAGGCGGTCGACATAGGCCATCACGTCATGCCGGTAGCAGCCACCCGCCGGGGTCTGCACGGCCACGGTGAATAGGTCCAGGCCCAGGGCGAAGTGCCCAACCACCTGCTCCACGTCCTGGTTGTAGCGCGAGTCGGCGTGCAGCTCGGGCGCGCCCGGCAGCACATGGCCGACATGCCGGCCCTGGCTCTGCCATACCGCCAGAACCATCAGCACCGCGCCCAGCAGCGTCATCAGCACCGCGTTGCGTGGCTCGGCGATGCGTCCGAGGCTGGTCATCAGCCCCTCGCGGCGCGCCCGCAGGCGCTCGACCCGCGCCACGTAGCGCCCGTCGAATCGGCAGTAGCTGGCCAGTACCGGCAGCATCACCAGGTTGGTGACGATCTTGTAGGCCACCCCCACCGAGGCGGTGATGGCCAGCTCGCGGATCATCGGGATCGGCACCAGCACCAGCGTCGCGAACCCGACGAAAGCCGTTATCAGGGCCAGGGTGCCCGGGATCATCAAACCGACAAAGCTGCGCCGGGCGGCGGTCATGCCATCGGCGCCGCCACAGACTTCCTTGGCGATGAAGTTGACCTGCTGCACGCCATGGGACACGCCGATGGCAAACACCAGGAACGGCACCAGGATCGCCAGCGGGTCGAGGCCGAAGCCCAGCAGCGTCAGGGTGCCGAACTGCCACACCACCGACACCAGCGAGCACACTAGCGGCAGCACGGTCAGGCGCCAGGAGCGGGTGTACCAATAGACCGCCAGCGCCGTGAGCACGAACGCCAGGGCGAAGAACTCGACCACGCTGCGGGCGCCGGCGCCGATATCGCCCATCTGCTTGGCGAAACCGATGATCTGCACGTCGAAGTCAGCGTTGGCGTACTGCGCCCTCACCTGTTCTTCCAGCTGCCGGCTGAAGGCCAGGTAATCGAGGCGCTTGCCCGTGGCCGGGTCCGGGTCGGCCAGTTCCGCCACCACCATCGCACCACGCTGGTCGTTGGCCACCAGGCTGCCGACGAAACCACCGGCCAGGGTGCGCTCGCGAATGCCGGCGATGGCCCGGGCGTCGAGGTTGCCGACAGTGACATCGCCGCCGACCACGTCCTCGGCCTTCATGCCCTCCTCGGTGATCTGCACCGCGCGGGTGTTCGGCGTCCACAGCGAGGTGACGCTGCGCCGGTCGATGCCCGGCAGGAAGAACAGCGTCTGGGTCAGGTCGTGCAGGCGGGTCAGCGCCGCCGGGTTCCAGATATCGCCGTGGCGCGCTCGCAGCACCACGATGACCCGGTTGGCGCCGAACAGCACGTCGCGGTACTGGTTGAAGGTCTTGATATAGGGGTGCTGCTGCGGCAGCTGTTTGTCGAAGCCCGCCGACATCTCCAGACGCGCGGCGAACAAGCCCATCACCAGGGTGACCACGGCCAGCAGGCCGAGGGTCACCAGGCGATGGCGAAAGACCAGGCGCTCGAGCGCCGAGACCAGATAAGCCAGCATGAATAGCCTCCCCGCCACGCGCCCTGCGAGCACGTGGCGGCCGGATCAGAAGGAGTAGGAAATATTGCCGCTGACAAAGTCGCGGTCGGCCATCAGGTTGTTGTCGCCGCCGCCCCAGTAGCGCACCCACTGCAGGCCGCCTTTCCAGCGGTCGCGGTAGTTGAACAGCAGCGAAGTGGTCAGCGACTTGCGCCCCTCGACGAAGGGCATGGCGTTGGGCGTGGTGCCCTTGACGTCGTGGCTGAAGTCCAGCTGCGGGGTGACGGTGACGCCGCTGTCGAACAGGTTCGGGTAGTTGAGCCCGAACTCGGTGACGTAGCCCCACGAGGTGCGGTCGGGCAGCGAATAGTCCGGCAGCACGTAAGGCACCCGGCCCGAAGTGTCCAGCCCCGGATAGCGGGTGACCGCCACCTCCGCCAGCAGGAAGCCGTCCGAGGCGCCCAGGGCGTTGGGGATGAAGCCCAGCGTGTCGTTGCCCGAGAAGGTGTAGGTGGCATTGACGTCGGCCTGCCACTTGCGCTCCTCGACGAAGCCCTTGCTCACCCCGGTGTCGAACACGCTATAGCGGTTGTGGCTGCCGGTCAGGCCCTGCCCGAAGGCCACCGTCGGGTCGATGGCCACGCTGTCGTGGGGCCGGAACGACAACTCGCCGGCCACGGCCACCGGCCCCACCAGGGTGCTCATCGACACGCCGAACAGGTCCTTGTCCTCGCCGTAGTTGATGAAGTAGTCGTCCACCACCAGGGCATCCGGGTTGCTGCGCGCCGTGTAGCCGATGAAGGGCAGCTTGTCGTGGTAGCGCTGGTAGAACAGGCCGAACTCGGTGTTGATCGACTCCGCCGTCCAGCGCAGGGCCAGGCCGTACTGGCCGCCGTTGCCGGGCTTGCGTTCGCCGCCATAGGGCACTGCCAGGCCGCTGGCCACCAGTTGCTCGTGGCTCAGGCCGCTGGTCAGCGGGTCGCCGCAGCGGCCGGTCGGTGTCCCCGCGCAGGTGCCGGGTTGCAGGCCTTCGACGAAGCCCGTCGGGTAGTAGATCGCCCGACGCCCTTCGCCGGCGATGTCGGCGCTGGAGAAGTAAGTGCCCACCGGGTCGATGTCGTAGCCGTTCCACTTGAACTGGTAGTAGCCCTCCAGGTTCAGGGTGTCGGTCAGCCCCAGGCTGAACGAGGCCATCGGCGCGGGGATGAACACTTCCTTCAGTTGCGTGCCCGGGGTGTGGTACTTGGGCAGGCTCAGGGCGTTGATCTGGTTGATGCCGCCGCTGACGAACAGCTCCGCGCCCCAGCTGATCACCTGGTTGCCGACCTTGACCTTGGCTGGCATCTCGCCGAGGTCGAAGCTCTTCGCCACCCACAGGTCCAGCAGGTCGAAGCGCTTGGTGGCGTCGCGCCTGGCCGGGCCTTCCAGGTCGGTGCGACGGGTGTCGTCCATCTTGAAGTCCCGCACCCAGGCCACCCGGCCCAGGGCGCTCCAACCCTCGCCGAAGCGCAGGCTCAGTTCGTGGGTACCCTTGAGCACCTGGGAGAACACGTCGTGCTTGTGGTAATTGAGGTTGCCGTCGTCGGCGTTGCTGTAGTTGATGTCGGCGTTGGCGTAGCCGTTGCCGCGCTCCAGGTTGTAATAGCGGCCCAATTCGTTGTTTGTGCCGGTGTTGCAGCCACCATTGTCATTGCCCAGCACATGGCAGTCGGGCGATTGCAGGCGGCTGGCGAAACCGTAGGACAGGGTCGAGTCGAAGCTGCCCGACACCCCGTCCTCGCTACCGAAGGTGAAGGCCTGGCAAGGCTGCGCGCCGAGCAGGCCGAAGGCGGCCAGGGCCAGCGCCGGGCACGGGGCGGCCTTCGCCCATGCCCGCGAAGGGAATTTGTTCATGCTCTGGTCTCCTTGCGGTCAGCGCTCGCCGCGACGGCGTAGCTCGCCTGCGTTGAACTGCTTGTCGCTGACCCGGCCTTGCAGGCCGGCGGTGAGATCCAGGGCCGCGCCCTGCTGGGTGAAGCCGTCGGCGATGTAGCGCCGGGCGATCAGGTCATAGCTGACGTACTCGAAGCTGGTGCAGGCCTGGATCTCGGGGTCGGCCCACAGGCTGCCCTCCTGCACCCGCCACAGGTTGCCCTTGGCGTCGTACATGTCCACGTGCAGCAGGCTCCAGCTGTCCTCGTCGAAATAGAACACGCGCTTGGCGAACGAGTGGCGCTTGTCGGCCTTGACCGTGGCCTCCACCACCCACACCCGGTGCTTCTCGTAGCGCTGGGCGTCGCGGTCCAGGTAGTGCTCGCCGATCAGCTTGTCGTAGGTGTTGGTCTTGTCCACCAGGCGGTACGAGTTGTACGGCACCACCATCTCGCGCTTGCCCAGCAGCTTGAAGTCGTAGCGGTCCAGGGCGCCGGTGAACATGTTGATCTGGTCGACGAAGTACAGGTTGTCGGAGCCGGCGATCGGGTTGTCGTAGGCGAAGGTCGGCGCCTGGCGCACGCGGCGCTGGCCGGGGAAGTAGATCCAGGCGTTCTGCGGCTGGTCCAGGCGGGCGTGCACCAGGTACATCTCGCCGGCGCGCGAGGACGGCGACTGGATGTCATAGAGCAGCTTGGCCTCGACGTCGTCGGTGTCTGCCGGGGCCTTCACCGCCGGGTCGTTGTAGGGGTAGTACTCGCTGGCCCACTGGCGGATCTCGGTGAGGCCGCCGGCCGGCTCGCGGCGCAGGAACGAGATCTGCGCCTTGCGGCCCTTGGCCATGTAGCGCAGCTTGTAGTTCCACAGCACCTCGATGCCACTCTTGGGCTGCGAGAACGGCACCGCCGCCCCGGCGGCGCGCTCCAGGCGCCAGCCGTCGGCGCCGATGCTGGCCTGGCCGGCGAAGGCCTGGGTGCGCTGCGCCACTTCGTCGGGGATCGCGCAACTGCGGTGGCTGGGGTACACGTCGAGGCGATAGCCCGGGTAGGCCTTGATCAGCGCCACCTGCCCTTCCGGCAACTGCGCCTGGTATTGGGCCACGTTGTTGGCGTCGATCGTGTACAGGCGTTTGTCGGCGGCGTAGGGGTCGCCGTGGCCTGGCGACCAGCCGGCCGGGGCCTGGGTCAGGCCGCCGGTCCAGGCAGGGATGCTGCCGTCGGCGTTGCCGGCCTTTTCCGCGCCTGTGGGGGTGAGGGCCGCGACGGCCGTGAACGAGGTGGTGGTACCGAGCAGCGCCAGCAGCGCGCCGCCCAACAAGGACAGGGGGCGTCGTTTCATGAACTTTTCCTTGCGTGATTGTTGTGGTTATCGAAAGGCAGTTCGTTGCAGGCAGAGCGGAAAAAGGGGCCGCCGAGGGACGGCCCAAAAAGCGTTTCCGGCTCTGCGTGACAGACAGTATTCAATGGCGGCGGGCAGCGGCTTGGCCGTGTGCGCCAGGGTGTTTGTCATCCGGTGCCAGCAGATGTACGCGATCTCTGTAGGAGCGGCCTTGTGCCGCGAAAGGGCCGCAACGCGGCCCCTGGGTCTCGCGATTGCCTACACATCGCCGGGGCTGCTGCGCAGCCCTTTCGCGGCACAAGGCCGCTCCTACAACAACACCACCGTGCATGGCATCGACAACCCATCAGGCCTTGAGGGCGCGTTCCTCCCACCAGTCCCAGGCCCGCAGCGCCTGGCGCGCCGTGCGCCCGGCCCAGCACGACAGGGTGTTGCCCGGCATGGCGATGGCCTTGCGGTTGACGATCCAGAAGTCGGTCAGCTCGCTGCGCCGCCCCTGCAGCAAGTCGGCGATGGTCCGCCCGTTGAGGTGGCACAGCGCAACCCCATGGCCGAAACACCCCCCGGCATAGACCACGCGCTCATCGCCGATGAAACTGATCTCCGGCACCATGTCGGCGTTCACCGACACCGGCCCGCCCCAGCGGTAGGCGATGCGCACATCGCGCAGCTGCGGGTAGATCCACTTCAGGTGCGCCTCGCAGTGCGCCCAGCTGGCCGGTGACGGCTGCTCGTCCATGGCGCTGCCGGTGTAGGCCAGCACATCGCCGCCGCCCATGACGATGCGCCCGTCCACGGTCGGGCGGAAGTAGTGCAGCATCTGCCGGTTGTCACCGAACGCTTCCCTGCCCTGCCAGCCCAGGCGCTGCCACAGCGCATCGCCCAGCGGCTCGGTGACCACCTGGTAGGTCCACAGCGGGAATTGCCGGCGCTCCAGCGGACGGGAGCCCGGGACCTGCCGCGAGTAGGCATTGGTGGCGATCACCAGCTTGTCGGCGGTCACCTTGGCCACGGGTGTGCGCAGCACGATGCCGGCACCGCTGCTGTCGATATCGAGCACCGGCGTCGCCTCATGGATACGCACCCCCACCGAAGCCGCCAGGCCCTTGAGCCCGCGCACCTGCTTGCAAGGGTCGAGGTAGCCGGTCTCGGCTTCGCGAATGCCGCCCAGCAGCCGCGGCGAATCGTATTGCTGGCGCAGCGCGTCGCTGTCCTGCCAGCGCATGTCCGCCGCCAGCCCCAGCGAGTCGTACAGCTCCAGGGTCTTGCCCAGGCGCGCCATCTGCTGCGGCGAATAGCTGACCCGCAACAACCCGGCATGGCGGTAATCCGAATCGATGCCATGGCTGTCGATCACCTCGCGGGTATAGGCCACGGCCTTTTCGAGGTAGTGGTGGGCGTCGATCATCTTCTGCCGCCCCCAGCGCAGCACCACCAGCTCCGGCTCCAGGCCGAACATCTTGGTGCTGAAGCCGGCGTTGCGCCCGCTGGCGCCGAAGCCGATCAAGGCGGCCTCCAGCACCACCACCCGGGCGCCGGGGTTGTCGCGCTTGAACTGCCAGGCCGTGTTGAGCCCGGTGAAACCACCGCCGATCACCGCCACATCGACCTTGAGGTCTTCGGTCAGGCGCGTGTTGGGCGCGTAGGCGCCGTAGTCGTGTTGCCAGAAGGAGCGGTGTTCATGCACAGCGTCATTGTTGTTGTCGTTCATGCTGGACTCTCGGGTTTCGCATACGAACATGCGGTCCCTTCGAGCCTATCGGGCGGCACGACAACTGGATTGCCCGGCGATGCCAGATTTTCAGCACCCAGTGCCAGGCTCGCGCCCGGCCTGGCGGAACTGCTGCGGCGACTGCCCGGTCCAGCGGCGGAAGGCACGGGTGAACGAGCCGGACTCGGCATAACCGAGCAACAGCGAGATCTGCGTCATCGAGTAGTCGGAATGGTTCAGGTAACCCAGCGCCAGGTCGCGACGCACCTCTTCCACCAGCACCGAGAACTCGATGGCCTGGTCTTTGAGCCGACGTTGCAGGGTGCGCCGGCTCAGGCCCATGCGCGCGCTGACCTCGTCCAGCGACGGCACGCCGCTGGCCATGCCCAGGGCGATCATGCGGGTGACCTGGGGCAGCAGTTCGTCACTGACGCTACGCTGCTCGCGCTCCCGTTGCAGGTAGGGCTCCAGCGCCTGGAACAACCGCTCGTTGCCCTGCACCACCGGCAGCTTGAGCACCTCGATGGGCAAGGTGATGCGGTTGGTCGACTGGCCGAAGAACAGCGGGCACATGAACAACTGCTTGTGCACCGAGACATCCGCCGGGCGCGGGTGCTCGAAGTCCACCCGCAACGGCCGCAACGGGCTGGCGGTGATCAGTTGCAGCTGGCGCAGGATCGCGGCGATGGCGAACTCGGCGTCCTGGCGGCGGTTGACCACGGTGGTGTCGGTGACCTGGTAGGTGATACGCAGCTGGCGGCTTTCGCAGCAGTAGTCGATGGACGACTCCTGGGCGAACACCACGATGTAGGTGTGCAGGGTCATCAGCGCCTTTTCGACGCTGGGGGCGCAATGCAGGGCGTGGCCCAGGGCGCCGATGTCGTCGGCTTCGGTCTGGCTGCCCAGGGTCAGGCCGATGGCGGGGTTGCGGGTGCCGGCGGCTTCCCACAGGGCAACGTACTGGTCGCCGGGGATCTCGATATCGGCGCGGTCCAGCAACGGCAGGTCGATGCCAAGGGCATCCAGGTGCGGGGCGAAGATGGGCTTGAAGCGGCGGAAGAAGTTTTCCGAGATGACAGTGCGCGCTGATTTCATGGTGTTCTTCGCAGGCCAGTGAGTCTGTGCCGTTTTCAGCAACCGGCATCGTAACCGATTGTTGCCGAGACCAGGCAAAGCCTCAACAGGCAGGTGCGAAGAACGTGGGGCCTCTGCCCCTGTAGGAGCCGGCTTGCCGGCGAAGCAGGCAACGCGGTGGCTGGCACCGGCTGTGCCGGTGTTCGCCGGCAAAGCCGGCTCCTACAGGGGATCAAACCGAACGCAGGTTCAAGGGGCTCGGTTCAACATCGCCCGGTTGCCGCACTTCTTGGGCGCAGGCCACGAAATCTTCCTTGCGCAGCACCACCAGCGCAATCAACGACGCCACCCCGGTCGCCACATAGAAATACCAAGGCGCGGTGATATCACCGGTCACCTTGATCAGCCAGGTGGAAATCAACGGCGCGCTGCCACCAAACACCGCCACCGGGATGTTGTAGGCCATGGCAATGCCGGTGGAGCGGATACGCGTCGGCAGCAACTCGCTCATCAGCGCATAGGTCGACGACGCATACAGCCCGAACAGGATCGCCACCGCCATCAACGGCCAGAACAAAGTGGCCGGGGTGGCGCCGGGCGCCGCCTTGAAGAACCAGTACATGGCCAGGGTCGCCAGGACGCCGATCACCATCAGGAACGGCTTGCGCCCGTAGCGGTCGGTGAAGGCGCCGCCAAACGGCATCACCACCGCCGCCGACAGGCTGGCGACGAACACGTAGAGCAAGGTGGTGCCGCTGTCGAACTTGAGGGTGTTGGACATGTAGGTCGAGGCGAAGGTCAGCACCAGGTAGAAGATCGAGCTGTGCAAGGTGATGATGAAGAACACCAGGGCGATCGAGCGCTTCCACTGCCACACCTCGCGCAGCGGCGCCTTGGAGGTTTCCCCGGCTTCCACCAGGGCGATGAACTCCGGGCTGTCCTCCAGCTTCAGGCGGATATACAGCGAGATGAAGCCCAATGGCCCGGCAATCAGGAACGGGATCCGCCAGCCCCACTCCTGCATCAACTCGGCGCCCAAAGCCCAGGTCATGCCATTGGCCACGGCGCCGCCCAGCAACAGGCCGAGCACGGCGGTGACCATCAGCCAGCAGGTAGCGAAGCCACGGCGCCCGGGGCCGGCGTATTCGGAGATGAAGCTGGTGATGGTGCCGATCTCGCCGCCGGCGGAAAAGCCCTGCACACAGCGAATGAGCACCAGGATCACCGGCGCGGCGATGCCGATACTGGCGTAGGTCGGCAACAGGCCGAGCAGGAAGGTGGAGCCGGCCATCAGCACCAGCACCGTGATCAGCGTACGGCGGCGGCCGATGCGGTCCGCCAGGGGGCCGAAGAACAAACCGCCCAGGGGGCGGATGAAGAAGCTCAGGGCAAAGGCCGCGAAGCTGGCCAGCAGGCTGCTGGTGGGGTCGTCGGAGACGAAGAAGGCCTTGCCGATGTACAAGGCCAGGAAGCCGTAGACGCCGTAGTCGTACCACTCGATCAAGTGGCCGGTAGTGGCGCCGAGAAACGCCCGGCGCCGCTGGCGCTGGGGGGTGCTGGGTGACATGCCCATCAAGGGAACTCCTGTCGTGTTGCTGTCCATGAATAGCGTGCGTCAGGGGCTGCTCAAGGCTCCCTTCGGGTCTTGCAGCCACTGGCGCACGCGGGTCTTGAGAATCTTGCCATAGCTGTTTTTCGGCAGCTCGGCGCAGAACTGGTATTTTTTCGGTTTCTTGAACGAGGCCATGCGCGCCAGGAACCAGTCGTTGAGTGCCTGGGCCTGGAGGCAACCCGGCCTGCGCGGCACCACGAAGGCTACCACCGACTCACCCCATTCGGGGTCGGCCTCGCCCACCACGCACACCTCGAACACCCCAGGGTGCTGCATCAGCACCTCTTCCACTTCCCGCGGGTAGATGTTGCTGCCACCGGAGATGATCACATCCTTGCTGCGGTCGGTGAGGGTCAGGTAGCCCTGTTCGTCGAGCTGGCCAATGTCGCCGGTCAGCAGCCAGCCGTCCACCAGGGCGGCACGGGTGGCCTGCGGATTGTCCCAATAGCCCTGCATCACCGGCGCGCCGCGCACGGCGATCTCGCCGGTTGCCCCGGGTGGCAAGGGGCATCCATCGGCGCCCAGCACCCGCACCTCGACACAGGCCTGGGCACGCCCCACCGAGGCGGCGATGCGCGGCCAGTCGGGGTTGGTACGGTCGGCGATGACCTCCCGGGACAGCGCGCTGATGGTCATCGGGCATTCGCCCTGGCCATAGATCTGCACCAGGCGCGGGCCGAAGGTATCCAAAGCTTGTTCCAGATCAGCCAGGTACATCGGCCCACCACCGTAGACGATGGTCTTCAGCCCTTCGCCGCCATAGCCCTGCTGGCGGGCCTGCTCGACCATGCGCTTGACCATGGTCGGCGCGGCGAACAGGCTGACATTGCCCAGCGTCTGGGCCAGATTGAACAGTTCCGCCGCCTGGAACCCACGGGACTCGGGCACCACATGCCGGGCGCCGCAGCGCACATGGATGAAGTTGTAGAGCCCGGCGCCGTGGGAGATCGGCGCGGCATAGACCACCGCATCATCCGCGCCCACCGTGTCCACATCCAGCGGGTAGCACAGGGACATGGCGACCAGGTTGCCATGAGACAGCTTCACCCCCTTGGAACGCCCGGTGGTGCCAGAGGTGTAGAACAGCCAGGCCAGGTCGGCGTCTGTGCGTGGGTGCGGCCGCACCAGTTCATCGCCCGCCACCTCCCGAAGCTCGCCCAGCCCCGGCGCGGCCAGTTCCCGGCAGCCGAGCGGCAAGGCGATGCCGTCGAACACCTGGCCGTCATCGGTGTAGATCAGCCAGGCCCCTGCATTGCCGGCAATCCACGCGGCTTCCAGGGCGTGCAGCTTGCTGTTGATCGGCACCGCCACCGCCCCGCACCACCAGATGGCGTAGAGCAGTTCAAGGTAGCCGCAGCTGTTCTTCATCAGCAGCGCCACCCGGTCGCCCGGTGAGATGCCGTATTCGTGACGCAGTTGCAGAGCGCGCGCCCTTGCCCGTGCGGCAAACGCCTGGTAATCGGCCACCTGGCGCGCGCCCTCGAACAGCGCCGCGCGTTGGGGCCAGCGCTGGGCGGTGTCGCACAACCAGTTGGCGATGTTCATGTCACACCCGCAGCGCCTGCAGGACACTGGCGTAGTTGGCCACCGCCATGCCGCCCATGTTGAACAGCAGGCCGAACTCGGCGCCCGGCACACCCAGCCCGATAGGCTCGCCGACCAGCTGGGCGAAGCCCAGGGCATGCATCGACACCCCGGTGGCACCCACCGGGTGCCCCTTGGCCTTGAGCCCGCCGGACAAGTTCACCGGCAGGCGCCCGCCCGGGCGCACGGTGCCATCGTCGATGGCGCGGTGCCCTTCCCCTCTAGGGGCCAGGCCCATGGCTTCGTAGATCAGCAGTTCGGCGATGGTGAAGCAGTCGTGGACCTCGGCGAAGCTCAGGTCATTCAGGGTCACGCCGGTCTCGCGCAGCGCCCCGTGGATCGCCCGCTGCGGCCCCTCGAAGGCCAGCATGTCGCGGCGCGACAACGGCAGGAAGTCATTGACCTGCACCATCGAACGGATCGCCACCTGGCGCCGCATCGACCGCGCCCGGCGCGGCGACGCCAGGATGATCGCCGCCGCGCCGTCGCTGATCAGCGAGCAGTCGGTCAGGCGCAGCGGCGGCGCGATCAGCGGGTTGCTCGGCGACGGGTTGTTGCAGTGCTCGAAATCCATCACCCGGTGCATCTGCGCCAGCGGATTGGCCATGGCGTTGGCGTGGTTCTTCACCGCGATCGCCGCCATCGACGCCAGCGGGCTGTGATAACGCTCGGTGTACTGCTGCGCCACCTGGCCGAACAGCTGGGCGAAGCTCAACCCCGCCTCCGACATCGCGTTCTGGTAGCCGGCGCCGGCCAGCGCCCGGGTGACCTCGACCGTGCTGTTGCCGGTCATCTTCTCGGCCCCCACCACCAGCACCAGTTCGGCGGCGCCGCTGCGGATAGCGTGGATCCCCGCCTGGATCGCCGCCGCGCCCGAGGCGCAGGCGTTCTCGCAGCGGGTGGCGGGTTTGAAGCGCAGTTGCGGGTCGGCCTGCAGCATCAGCGAGGCGGGAAAGCCATCGGCCACCAGCCCCGAGTTGAAATGGCCGAGGAACAACGCATCGATCTCGGCGGCCTCGATGGCGGCATCGGCCAGGGCGTCGCGGGTGACCTTGACGATCAGGTCCTCGAGGTTCAGGCCATCCAGGCGACCAAAAGGACTGTGCGCGGCAGCGACGATGGAAACGGAATCATGAAACATGGTGATTTTCTTCTGTCCTTGAAGCGGGTAATCCATACAATGTGTCAGCACCCGAATCCCACGCTAGTTGGGGCAACTACGTACGTGAGTAAGTAGTGAGCGCTACGGGGCATGACCATGACACCGAGGCAGGACGCCTGATGACCGTACACACCCCACCCTACCCCGACCTCGAGCGCCTGGCATTTCAGGTGTCGCCCGCGCCGCAACTGATTACCGGGCATCGGCGGATGCTCGATTGCAACCAGGCGTTTGCGCGGCTGTTTGGGTATACCCGGGAAGAACTGCAAGGGCACCTGACCCTGTTGTTGTATCCCTCCCATGCGGATTACCAGGCTATTGGCGAACGTAGCGAGCACTGGCTGCGCAATGGGCTGGGGGCTTTCTATACCGATGAGCGGTTCATGCAGCACCGCAATGGCGAGGTGTTCTGGGCGCGGGCGCATGGGTTCACGTTGACGACGGACGATCCGTTCGAGTTGATGATCTGGCATTTCGAGCGGCTGGATCGGCAGCCGGCGCCGACGGTGCAGCTGACGCCGCGGGAGCGGGAGATTTCGTTGCATATCGTGAATGGGTTGACGTGCAAGGAGGTGGCGCGGCAGTTGGGGATATCGCACCGGACGGTGGAGGTGCATCGGGCGCGGTTGATGAAGAAATTGCAGGCGAAGAACAGTGCGGAGTTGGTTTCGAAGATTATTTTTATTAGTTGAGGTTATGACTTGAGTCGCAGTTCAAGGATTAAAGCAGCGCTTCTTGATTGGAAAATCATGGCTTCCTTAGGAGAGCCAGCTCACTTTATCCATTGCTGACTGAACCCATCATCTTTGAGCGCATACGCCAAATATTAATTACACTCGACTACAAACACAAAGCTACTCTTGGCACCTATCATTTACACCAAACAACTCATACTGACGAACCTCAATTGCTCGTTCATAAAACAAGGAGAGCTTCGCCTCCTGGACATTCCCCCACCGCGTTGACACACAGTAGGAGAACAACTCCGCCTCCTTCTCTTGAACATAACGGAGCGCATCTTCATCCAGATGCTCATCAATGAATCGCTTTAGTGCCTCACCTGGGGCCAGCTGCCACATCACCAACCTTCGGATCGCTCGAACAAGGTTCCCCATTGGAGAGGGATTAGGCTGCAAATTAACGTCAAGCCTCTTGGTCTTTAAGCGCTCAAAGTAGTCATCAGGGCATATCAGCTTGCGCGCCCTCAAATCATAAGCAATCGCATCCCAATCAAAGAAAGTGCCAAGCAAAACATCTTCCAATGTTTGCATTGGCACATGCTGTCGTGCCCATGTGGTTTCGAGGGCCCAGAAGTCAATTTTCCATGGCCCGTTTTTATAACCGTAACCGCCGAATCGATTAGGTGTCGCGCCAAGCCGCTCGGCCAGCAACTTGACCTTCTCTTTGGAGTCTTCAATGACAAGATCCACATCAGACCTGAAACCATATCGACCTTCACGAGCGAGGTCGCGGACAAGTCCACCTATCACTGCAACGCGTTCAAAGGAGAGAAAATTTTCCGCCAAAATCGCCTGCAAGGCCTCCATCTCTCGAGATTTATTGCTCCAGAGATATCGATCCAGGCGGCGTTTTAACGCTGATTGATTAGGCGCAATTGGCATCGGGCATATCTTTAATATCGTTCCAGAGACGCATGGCAAATGTATCGGTCATTCCTGACACCATATCGGTGAGCAAGCGAAGTTCACGATAGCGTAAGCCGGACGCTACGTCCGATGGGTGCATAGGCTTATCGGCTTGCTCAATATAATTTGGGCTAATCAAGGAGAACACATATTTAGCGCGCGCACCCAGTCGCTTGGACCGTAATTTCCCAGCGTCCTTACGATGAGAGATAGCCTCCCACAACACTGTCATCAAACCATCAATAGCCGCCGAGCCCAACGCCTCAGCACGCAGTACGTCGGGATGACTAAAAGCATTTTGCCGAGCAACGGACTTAAGCTCTTCACAGAGCCGACTATTATCCATCAACGGCGCTATCGATTTGAAAGCAAAAATAGCAGACGCATTGGCTTTAAATGTCTCAGCGGCGTGCTCAATTAAATTATTAATCAGGTACGCTCGCAGGTACTCAATTTTTATATCACGCTGAATTTCCGGAGAAAACAGGCGCGATTCAACTTCATTGAATTTTTCTTGAATCTTGCGAACCACAACTTCGGCACTGAGCTTTTGACGCAAAATAACCAGAACGTCATCTGGAGACATAATCCCTTTTTTGAGTACGTCATCCACATCCAAAACGGAATAGGCGATATCGTCACATGCCTCCATGATCCAAGTCAGGGGGTGACGTTGCCCCTCCTCCAGCCCGGTTTGCTGCCTCACCCACTCAACCAAGTCCTTTTCAGACTCGAAGTAACCACCTTTTTTCTTAACGGGATCATCCTCATCCCTATTTAGATAACTCACAGGGTACTTCAACCCTGCAGCCAGGGTGGCAGCGGATAGGTCAAGGCCTAGTCCATCAATATGGGTTTGCAACCTAGTCAAAAGGCGAAGACTCTGTGGATTTCCATCAAACTCAGTAAATTCAGACCAATGCGTTTTAGGGACAGGAACGTCAAGTGGCTTCTCCTTTTCACCTCCCTTTATGTGAGTGAAGATCCAGTCTTCACGTCGCTTGAACCAGCGACCGATAGCCACTTCGCCTTGATGCCCAAACGGAGGGTTGCCTAGGTCGTGCCCAAGACCTATCGATAGCAACAAAGGATTGATGACATCAGTGAGCCCGTCATCGGTACTGTTGTATAGATTGAAAGCATCACGGACTCCTTTGTACGCTCGCGCGCCAATCGAACGTGCCAGGTTGGCGACTTCATGAGAATGCGTCAGGCGAGTACGCACGCCGTCATTCTCCTCCATGGGCCAGACCTGTGTTTTATCAGCCAGGCGACGAACCGGAGTGGAAAACAACAAACGATCATAATCCTGCTGGAAAACCGAGCGCTGTTCCGTGCTAGGGCTAGAAGACGCTACAACGACCTCTTGTCCATCCCCGCCCTCAGCCGGAGCCTCCGTTTTGCGAGGGCGGCGTGCTTCAGACCAAATACTTGGGGCTACTGGCTGTTTTGTCATCAGGGTCCTTCCCGGAAGGCTACGTTCAGATGGCGGAGAACAGTAGCACATCGAGCCCCACAGCCAAACGCGCAACGGCCTCAGCCGACCAGCAGTCGTGGTCTGCTCATGCTTCGAAATGACGAGGAGCGTAGGTACCTCAACCCACTCAGGCCGTGCCCTTGGCCTGCTGCTCCAGGTGCACCTGCAATGTCGGATCGATTTGCAGGGCGCTGGCCAATTCGTCCAGGTAGGCCCGCTCTGCGGCCTGCTGGTCATCCACCAGCATCACGCTGGCCAGGTACATTTCCGCAGCCATGGCCGGGTCCTGGGCCGACTGTGCCACCTCGGCAGCATCGAGTGGCTTGGCGACTTCCTCATCCAGCCATTGCTGCAGCTGCGGGTCGTTGGTGTGACGTTTGATTTCGGCGTAGATCAACTGTTCTTCTTGCTGGTCGATGCGACCGTCAGCCTTGGCTGCCGCAATCAGCGCGCGCAAGATGGCATGGCTGTGATCGTCGGCCTCGGGACCGGACAATTGATCGACAGTACGCAGGGCCTGTTGCGGAGCTGCCGCCTGACTGCGCTGCCAGCTTTGGTAGGCCTGGAACGCCAGCATGCCCAACGACGCCAGGGCCGCGTAATTGGTACCACCTGCGGAGCGCCCCTGGGGGACACCGCCAGCGCTGCCGCCACCCAACAAGCCGCCGAGTAAACTGCCAAGGCCACCACCGCCACCCGATGCGCTGCCGCCGCCAAGCAGGCCCCCGAGTAAGCCGCCCAAACCGCCCAGGCCGTCTTGCGATGAAATGCCGCCGCTCCCCTGTTGCGCTTGCGAGGCCTGACCGGCCCGCAGTAACTGTTCGAGTAGATCACTGGTGTTCATTGCAGCACCCTCGGTCTGTAGTCGTTGCCCAGAGAAGCAACGATAGCCCCCGTAAGGCAATTCGCCATGACCGTCTGGCCGGCGGGTAATCCGGGTCTTATTGAACTGGCAGCTAACCAGTTGGCAAGCCCCCTAATGCTTGTCTGTACTCCACGAACGGAAGCTACGGGCCGATTTAGCTTTCAGGCACCCGAACCTTGTAAGTCCTATGGCTACAACGAAACACACCGACGCCAGTTACCGGAACAACGCTATCCCAGCTGCTTGACCGACGCTGAGTGGATGCTGGTTGCTGATCTGTTTGAAACCCAGGGCGGCCGGAGGTTGCCGCCGCGCCATTCGCGACGGAGGCTGCTGTAGGCTTGTTGTTATGTTGTGAGCATTCCAGAGCTGTTTTCAATGCAGCATCACCGAGTATCATGGCTTTTCATATAGTGCCTAAAAAAACCTCGAAACAATGTTGATTTCTTGCAGAATCAAACTAACCTGCAAAATGAGGTCAGGGTGACCTCAAGGATTAATCAATGGAGCTTGAAATGAACGACAACAACTACGAGACCCATATAAAACTTGCAAGGTTTTTTGTGAGAGAGCTCATCATCAAGCAATACGGGAGCAACTATACACACAATGAAGAACTAATCAACTTTGCAGCAGAAAAACTCTTGAGGCGCTACGCCTCAACTGATAAGCCCCCTGAAAAAACAGGAAGTACGGGTCAGCAGCCTAGCATCACAGACCAATATAAATCCCTGGACGCTCAAAGCTCCGAAAACTCTATATTTCCACTGGACTTCAATCCAGACGTAGGGGTGGGCTCCATCAATATCCATATCACCAACCCAAAGCATAATACATACATCGCGACAACAAAATGTAAATTATTAGGCATCACTCTCGATGAAAGCGAGCTAAAGTTCGATGACGGCAACCTCTCAAGATCTGAAACAATCGGAGGAGGGCCACTTGAGTTTAAATATTCAATCAGCATCGATGTTTCCAATGGCTTCCACTTAAGATTTGAAGGCGATGGGTATGTCAACTACTACATTGACACACAGCACTTCCATGTTGGCCCTTTCGACTTAAGCCCGTAACCATCTCCTAGTTAAGCAATAGGCAAGCTATAAAGCGTAAGGCGGCATTTATTTTTTGTGCCGCCTTACCAGCCAATCGGCAGGTGCTGCACACGAGATACGTTAACACTTAGCTCCTCGCATACTTAGAAGTTCAGTATATCTTCACGGTCTTCCCGGCGGCGCCATGCCGACCATCTCATTAAATTTTTCGTTTAGCGCGGGACAAAATTTTCCATTTGCGGCGGCATGGTTGAGAATTGGCTTCTGGACGTTCGCGAACATCCTGGATCAGCTCAGCGCCAAGCGCGCTCATCAATTTCTGGTTTGGGTTTTCACGCAGCCTGGCCCCATTGCTGCGGTCAGATTCGGTAGAGCTCGGCCAAAAGCGGATGTTCGCGGATCACAAAAATCTAGGATTGGCTTCCATGAAACGGGAGGCGCGTCAGGTCATAAAGCAAAGCAGCCCTCCCCCTCGATTGCCATTTCAGACCTTCTTCAAAATGCCCATGTGCGCATCGTCCATCAGTGCCTTGGCCATATCACTGAGGTAGTGCGACGCCCAGACCAGCACCGGTTCGTTGTCCATCACACCGATGAATGACGCGCGGCGGGCGCTGTCGAGCAGCACGGAGGCTTGTTCCATGGCGTGGTTGGCGCAGTTGCCGGGCTCCACGCGGAACAGGCGCGTGCCTTTGGTGGCGCCTTCCATAAACGTGCAGGTGCCGACCGTCCAGCCGAGTTGGCCGTGGTCTGCAGGGATATCGTTTTCCATTCGAGATTCCTCTGAAGCTTTGAAGGGGTGACCGAGCTACCTGTAGGAGCGGCTTCAGCCGCGATCACCAGCAGCGCTGGTGCCAGGTATCGCGGTGTCTGCATCGCGGCTGAAGCCGCTCCTACAGGGGGGCTGCGCAGGGCTGTCAGTGCAGCGTGTATGACGGCGGCCGGGCGCTCATCTGCAGTTGAGCCAGTGCCGATTCCAGCAACGTGCGGGTGGCATCGAGTTCGTGCATTACCGTCAGCATCACCAGCGTGGCGGGCGACTTGGGCAGATGGGTCAAGGACTGATGCGTCACCGTCAGCGCGCACATGACGTACTCGGTAGCGTGGACAAGCGTGTCTTCGAGGAAGTGAGGGGACTCGGTGGAAGGCGGTGGATCCGGAACAATCTTCAGCATGATATAGCTCTCCAGTTGCGCTGATCGGACCGCCGCCAATCGCTTGCAGACGATTGGGTGGCGGCTACGTACGGGCCTGCAAGACCGGGGCAACTAGAGAAAGCCCGGCTGGCGCGAAGGCCACCCGTACGCAGCCACCAAAACGCACAGTCAATGGTTTGAAGCCAATGACAGGAGGTGGTGCTGATCTAGTTGTCCCGCTCGGGCTTGCAGACCCGGCCGCTGTTTTTTTCAACGGCCCGGCGAGACTAGACCTCTGTTGGATGGTGCAAAAGCCGCAAAAGCATGCTTCGGAAACGGCCTACTCGAAATAGGGAAAATCTGATTCATCCCTGTAGGACGTGCTCCACTGCCTCAGGCTCTTCCCATTTCCTTGCACCAGGCCCCGACAGCCGTACCGCACTCCCCCCAGGCAACTTCAGCGACATCGCGGATGATGTCCGCCAGCAACTCAACATCTGCCCCCTGCGCCTCGATGCAGGCCAGGCGCCCGGGCGACCAATCAAGAAAAGCACACTGCGGATATTGCCGTAGCACGTCGCAGAGGACTTGCCGAGGCGGCTCTTCACGGGTGTACATGAAATCAAAGTACGGGGTATCGGTGTCGTGAATCGGATACAGCCGAACCCAGGCATTCGACGGGCTGGAAAACACCAGGGTGACAGTGCGATTCCTCCACTCCGGCCCGCCATGTTTGATGTGGCGAAACACTTCGATGAGGCTATGACAATCGGGTATTCGGGTCATGCAGCTGGGATCGAACACCCAGTCAGGCTCAGCCTGATAGGCGGCTGTAACGGCCAGCAGTGCAGCCATTCTTCTTGCTTTTTTGTTCATCGCATTACCTTGAGCTCTGGCCGCTACCTCTGGTCGCAAGCAGTCAATCTGGCTGGCCGAGTGACATTTACCTTGTCGTGATTCTGACAGGGTTTGCCACAGGCCAGCATGTGTTGGGTGTAGTCAGTTCAAACCTTCTTCAAAATGCCCATATGCGCATCGTCCATCAATGCCTTGGCCATATCGCTGAGGTAGTGCGACGCCCAGACCAGCACAGGCTCGTTGTCCATCACACCGATGAATGACGCACGGCGGGCGCTGTCGAGCAGCACGGAGGCTTGTTCCATGGCGTGGTTGGCGCAGTTGCCGGGTTCCACGCGAAACAGGCGCGTGCCTTTGGTGGCGCCTTCCATAAACGTGCATGCGCCGACGGTCCAGCCGAGTTGGCCGTGGTCTGCTGGGAGATCGTTGTCCATTCGAGGTTCCTCTGAAGCTTTGAAGGGGTGACCGAGCTACCTGTAGGAGCGGCTTCAGCCGCGATCACCAGCAACGCTGGTGCCAGGTACCGCGGTGTCTGCATCGCGGCTGAAGCCGCTCCTACAGGGGGGCTGCGCAGGGCTGTCAGTGCAGCGTGTATGACGGCGGCCGGGCGCTCATCTGCAACTGAGCTAGTGTCGACTCCAACAACGAGCGGGTGGCATCGAGCTCATGCATCACCGTCAGCATCACCAGCGTGGCGGGTGACTTGGGCAGGTGGGCCAAGGAATGGTGGGACACCGCCAACGCACACATGACGTACTCGGTGGCGTGGACCAGGGTGTCTTCGAGGAAGTGAGGAGACTCGGTGGGATGGGGTGGATCGGGAACGATCTTGAGCATGGTAAATCCTCTTTTGCATTGGATTTCAGCCACCACGCCACCCTTGCAGTGGATAGGGTGGCGGCTACGTACAGGTCTGCAAGACCGGCGCAAAAGAGAAAACCGGCAGGCCCAAGAGCCTCCCATACGCAGCCGCCATGACACATCAAGCAACACGGGGATATGTTGTTGATGCCTTGGCAGTGAATCTTTTGCGGCGGGCTTGCAGGCCCGGTCGTTGATTTGGCAACGACCCGGCGAGACTAGACCTCACGGCGAAGACGCAAAAGCGGTCAAAGCATGCTTCGGAAACGCCCTACTCGAAATAGGGAAAATCTGATCATTCCATGTAGGACGCCAGCCCCATACCCACTTCTTACCATTCCCATTCCCGCCCTCACCCAGTACACTTGCGACAAATTCTTATTTGCATCCAGATATGTCGTCAGGGGAGCCTCGATGTCCACCGTTGTGTCCGACGGAGCTGCACACTTTGGCTTGGAAACGCTCTACCGCGAGCACAGCGGCTGGCTGCACGGCTGGTTGCGCCAACGGCTGAACAACACCGCCGATGCCGCCGACCTGGCGCAAGACACCTTCATCCGGGTGCTGCTGGCCCGCACCGCAGGCACGCTCAACCAACCGCGCCACTACCTGGCGACCATCGCCCGTGGCCTGGTCATCGACCTGTACCGCCGCCGCAGCCTGGAAAACGCCTACCTCGAAGCCCTGGCGCAGCAGCCGGAACACTATGCACCCTCCGCCGAAACCCGGGCCGCCATCCTCGATACCCTGATAACCATCGACCGTATGCTCGATGGCCTCGGCCCACGCACGCGGGCGATCTTCCTCGCCGTGCAACTCGATGGCCTGAGCTACGAAAAAGCCGCCGAGCGCCTCGGCGTTTCGGTGACCACCGTGCGCAAGCACCTGGCACGCGCGCTGATGCACTGCCTGTTGATCGAGGGCGCATGAAGGCCATTCTCGCCGACGCCGTGGACTGGTACGTGCGCCTGCACGACAGCCACGTCGATGACGCCACCCGCGCCGCATGGCAAGCCTGGCACGCCACCGACCCTCGCCACGCCGCCGCCTGGGCGCGGCTGGAACAGCTGCAATGCCGCCTGGGCAACGCCCCCAGCGGCGCCGCGCAGACGCTGGAAATCGCCCGGCGGGATCGACGCCATGCCGTGAAGGCTTTGGGCTTGTTGCTCGGAGTTGGGGTGGTCGGCTGGCAGGGTTATCGGGCCTCGCCGTGGCATGCCGATTACTCGACGCGGGTCGGCGAGCGGCGCCAGCTGACCCTGGCCGATGGCACGCGCCTGGACCTCAATACCGACAGCCGCGTGGATGTTCGCTTCGATGCCGGCCGGCGCCTGATCCATCTGCGCCAGGGCGAGATTTTAGTGGAAACCGCCAAGGACCCACGTCCACTCAGCGTGCGCACCGCTGAAGGCGAGGTGCTTGCCCTCGGCACCCGGTTCAGCGTGCGCCAAGACACTGGCATGAGTCATGTGGCGGTGACCGCCCATGCCGTGGAGGTGCGCCCCGACCGATCAGTTCAGATGGTGCGCATCGACTCCGGGCACAGCTTGAGCTTTAGCGCCGACAACGTGGGGCCGCTAAGTCCCCTGCCTCTCGGCAGCCAGGCGTGGGCCCAGGGCATGCTGGTCACCGTCGACTGGCGCCTGGGCGATGTGATTCATGAACTCGGGCGCTACCGCCCCGGTTATCTCGGCTGCGCTGGCGAGGTCGCCGGGCTGCGCCTGTCCGGCGCCTTCAACCTCGACGACACCGACGTCGCCCTGGCCAGCCTGGAAGACGCCCTGCCCGTCCGCGCCCGGCGCATGACCCGCTACTGGGTGCGCCTGGAACCACTCGGCATGGGTTAAGGCGGCTGCCCTCCACCTCCCCTCACATTCCTGAGAATTTTTCGCATTCAGGGGTGACAGATTTCTATCGCTGCTTCGGCTCTTGAGGACGCGCGCTTCAGCCGCGCCCAAGCCAACCAGAACAGGAACCCCCTTTCATGTCCGCACGCCGTACCTCGCTAGCCTGCAGCATTCGCCAGGCGACCCTTGCGCTGAGCCTTTGCGGCGCCGCGCTGGCGACCTCGACCGCCTGGGCCGCCCCGCAGCGCTACGATATTCCGGCCGGCAGCCTGGCTTCGGCGATCAGCCAGTTCGCCGCCGCCAGCAGCGTGACCATCAGCTTCAGCCACGACGAAACCACCGGGCTGCAGTCGTCGGGGCTGCGCGGCAGCTTCGAGCTGGAGCAAGGCTTTGCCACGTTGCTGCAGGGCTCCGGGTTGCGGGTGCAGGCGATGGGCGAAAAGCGCTATGTGCTGAGCAAGGCGCCCACCGACGGTGCCGTCGAGCTGGGCGCGACCAGCATCGACGCCATGGGCCTGGGCAGCACCACCGAAGGCACGGGCAGCTACACCACGGGCTCGGCCAACACCGCGACCGGGCTGCGTCTCTCCGCTCGCGAGACGCCGCAGTCGGTGAGCGTGGTCACCCGCCAGCAGATCGAAGACCAGAACCTGACGGACGTTGCCCAGGTGCTCGAGCAAACCCCGGGCGTGGTGGTCAACAGCATGGGGCCGGCCGGGAGCGACGGTAACCATATCTATGTGCGTGGCTTCGAGGTCGGCAGCATCCAGGTCGACGGCGTCAACCGTCCCGACACCTATGGTTTTCGCGACGACCTGGCCGACATGGTCTCGTACGACCGGGTGGAGGTGGTGCGCGGGGCCACGGGCCTGATGTCGGGGACCGGCGACCCCGGCGCCACCATCAACCTGATCCGCAAGAAGCCGACCGTCGAGACCCAACGCAAGCTGACCCTCAAGGCGGGCTCGTGGGATAACTACCGCACCGAGCTGGACGTGTCCGGCAAATTGTCGGAGAGCGGCCATGTACGTGGGCGCTTCGTGGCGTCGACCACCGATAGCCAGAGCCATATCGACCGCCAGTCGCTGAAAAAGGAAGTGGCCTACGGAGTGATGGAATGGGACATCACCGACAGCACGATGCTGACCGTGGGCGTGGAATACCAGGAGCTGGACAGCGACGGCGCTGGCAACCATGGCTTCCCGATGTACAACACCGATGGCAGCCACTTCAACCCTTCGCGCTCGTTCAACTCGGCCTCGGACTGGAGCTACCACAAGCGCCGCGCGAAAACGCTGTTCACCACCCTGGAGCACCAGCTGGACAACGGCTGGCAACTGAAGCTCAACGCCGAGCACAGCCGCCGCAGCTACGACGACGCCTTCGCCACCGCCGCCAGCGGCACCGTCAACCCCGATGGCAGCGGCATCAGCACCTGGACCGGGCGCTGGGCGGGCGAGCCTCGGCAGACGTCGCTCGATCTGTCGGCCAACGGCCCGTTCGAGCTGTTCACCCGTGAACACCAGGCATACCTCGGTGCCAGCCATTACCGGGCCTACTACCGCAACAACGGCTACCCGCTCTGGTCGCTGCAGAGCATCGACAACATCCACACCTGGGACGGTTCGCTGGCGATCCCGGACGCTATCCACGCCAAGTCGACGAAAGACGCGTTGGACGAAACCCAGGACGGCCTGGTCGCGTCGGTGCGCTGGAGCCTGGCCGACGACCTGTCGCTGATTACCGGTGCGCGGGTGATCGACTGGAAACGCGATGAAGCCAACACCACCCTGGCCACCGGCGACACCAGCCGCACCTCGCGCAGCGAGACTGGAGTCGTCACCCCCTACATGGGGCTGGTCTACGACCTCAACGAGAACTGGTCGGCGTATGCCAGCTACACCACCATCTTCAAGCCGCAAAGCAAGCAGGATGTCAGTGGCGGCTACATCGAGCCGGAAGAAGGCGTGAACTACGAGCTGGGGCTCAAGAGCGAGTTCTGGGACAAGCGCCTGACCACCGCGTTCAGTGTCTTCGAAGTGCACCAGGACAACCTGGCCGTGGCGGACGGCAGCAACCTCGCCCCCGATGGCAACCAGGCCTACCGCGCCGAGTCGGGTACCAAGACCCGCGGTTTCGAGATGGAAATGGCGGGCGAGGTCCTGCCCGGCTGGCAAGTCTCCGCCGGCTACACCTATGCCGTGGCCAAGGACTCCGATGGCAAGCGCCTGCTCACGGATGTGCCGCGCGACACCCTCAAGCTGTTCACCAGTTATCGCCTGCAATCCCTGCCGCAGTTGAAAGTCGGCGGTGGCGTGCGTTGGCAGGGTACGGAGTACTACAAGAACGCCGGGCCTGATGGCGAGACGTTCAACCAGGGCGCCTACAGCGTGGTCGACCTGATGGCGCAGTACGCGTTCACGCCGCAAACCAGCGTCGCCTTGAACCTCAACAACGTGTTCGACGAGAAGTACTACACCGCGATCGGTTCGCGGGGTTGGTATGGCACTCCGCGCAGTGCCACGGCCACCTTGGTCTATGCATTCTGACGCAAGGGTGTGAAGCCTGCTGGCCCCCGTGCATGGGGGCCGTCAAACGGCGAATGATGGCCTTTTAGAATCACCGCACAGTCTCTACAATCATGCCCCGATTTCCCAGGAAGCTCTGCATGACTGTCTTCACACGCCTGTACCTCTGCCTTGGCCTCACCCTCGGCGGTTGCGCCGCCGTCCCTCAGAATCAGGTGGCACCCGTCACCTTGCCGTCACCGGTGAACGAGGCGCAAAAGCCGAGTGTCCATGTTTCGGTGAGCCACTATTTTGGCTCCCCGTTACCTCACCTGCTGGCGAGCTCGCTCAAGGGCGCTGCCTTGGAGACGGACACGCAACGCTTGCAGAGGTTGGCCGCCCTTTCCCCGCTCGCCCCTGCCGGCGTTCAGCAGAACACCACGCAACAGGTGCGCCAGATACTCGACGAAACCGGGTTGTTCGCGCATGTCAGCATGAATGGCGAAGCAGTGCGTCCTGGTGATTACCAACTGGATCTGAGTGTCTACACCTACTGGCCGTTCAGTGCCGGCGAGGCACTGGCCAGCATGGCCACACTGGTTACCCTGGGGCTTGTCCCCAGCAGCCGGCCACAGGAATTCAAGTTGATACTGAGCTTGCATGGCCCGGACAAGCAGCCTCTGGCCTGGGCCGCCAACAGCGATGCGATTGACCAGCGGGTGGGTCTCGTCAACCTGGTTAGGCTGGGTGATACGGAGGAAAAGGCCGAGTACGACACGCTCAAGCGTCAGGTTAATGCTCTGCTGTTGAAAGCGGTGATGCCGGAGCTACTGTAGGAGCGGCTTTAGCCGCGATGCAGACAACGCGGTTATGGCACCCGCTTTGCGGGTGATCGCGGCTGAAGCCGCTCCTACAGGGGGCGTGGCAAGGCCGCTCTCACGTCCCTTGCTTGAACAGCTCGCCCTGCCCTTCAAAATGCGCGCTGCAGCGCACGAACGCCTCGGCCTGGCGATACTCCATGGCCAGCTCCAGGTAGCTGCAGCCCTCGTCGAACAGCCGCCCCATCAGGAACCGGTCCGATTCCGGAATCCGGTAGGCATCGAGGTTGTCCAGGTCCGCCCACACCAACGGGTGCTTTTCCTCGACCAGCGTGGGCCGGGCCTTGGCTTCGAAGCTGTAGACGAAGATCAGCCAGTTCCAGTCCGGCGACCGCGAGTAGTCGTACACCAACCCTCGCGGGCGCAGCGGCTCGGTGATCGCGTAGCCCGTCTCCTCGGCGAACTCGCGGCGCGCGCAGTCGATGGGGATTTCACCAAACTCGCACTTGCCGCCCGGCGGCAGCAGGAAACCGCGGTACGGCGCCGTCTGCCGGTCCAGCAGCAGTACCTGCCCCTCGTAGGTGCAGTACACCAGGGTGCTGAGCCTGGGGCTCATCGATCGTTCCATCAGAAGGTCTTCCAGTTGAAGTCGTTGGCATTGTCGCACAGCAACCCCACCCGCCCGCCCATGCGTACCCCGCGCTTGCGGTAGTCGTCGGTCACCGTCTCGAAGGCGAAGGTCGACAGGTCGGCGAACAGCGTGTCGGCATTCCTGACCAGGAAGAACAGCTTGCTGCGCAGGTCGTATTCCATGACCAGCCGCAGGGTCGCTTCGTTCACCGTATCGCACTCGACGATCACCCCGAACTCGCCGAAGTACGCCGTCGGGTACACAACTCGACGCACGGGGATGCCCTTGCTTTCGAGGAAGCCGTACATGAACGTCTCGTTCTGCAGGCGCATCAGGTCCAGGCCCGACTCCTTGCCGCAGAAGATCCCGAAGAACAGCGGATTGTCCCGTGCGTGGATCGCCTCGACGGTCAGCTCGAAGCCCACGGTCTTCTCGCTGTAGTAGCCCTTGAACTCGCAGAACGGCCCTTCGTCGATCATCTTGCCGTTCAGGCTGGCGTGCAGCACCAGTTCGCTCTCGGCCGGCACCGCCGGGTAGTCGCCCTGGCGGCACAGGTCGATGGGGGCGTCGGCGATGGCCGAGGAGAACACGTAGCTGTCCACGTCCGCCGGGATCTTGCTGGCCCCGCCGATATAGGCCGCGATCGGCCCGCCGTTGAACAGGCTGACCTTGACCTCGCCCTCTTCGCGCAGCCGCTCGTGGATGATCGCGTGGGCATCGGTGCGGGGGTCGATGAACACTGCGATGGTGCGCCCGTCCTTGATCTCGCCACGGTAGAAGCCCAGGTTGTAGCGCCCGGCCTTGTCCTGCACGCAGAACACGAACGAGGTCAGGTAGCGGCCGCCATCACCGGGCTGGTACTTGAGAAACGGCAGGTCCAACAGCGACCAGTCCATCCGCTGGAACGCCCACGGCGCCCGCACGGGGGCACGCTGGTCGTCGTGCACCCCGCGCGCACGCCGGGCGAATTCCGGCTGCACGTTCTCTTCGTTCAAACCCAGCCCGCGCAGCATCGCCTCGCGCTTGAAGGCGTTGTCCACATAGGGCACCCCGGAAGCGCAGGCGACGTTGCTGAACTTCACCACCGGATAGGCCTTGAGGTCGTAGTGCTGGTGCAGGTAGCGCGAGATTTCGAGGTCGGTCTCGAACAGGCCCGCGACTTCGTCGACGCGGGCCTCGCTGAGCAAGTTTCTCATCAGGCATCGATCCTTCTTTCCCAGGGGAAGCGCACCCACTCGGTGACTTCCCGGGCATGAAACTCGACCATCTCGTTGACCTGGCCGCGGTCGCCGTTGGCGGCGTTGAACACCAGGCTGGCGACATAGATGTCGCGCCCGTCCACGCCGTACTGCTCGCGGATAAAGCGCACGGTCTCGCCGCTGCCGACGATGTCCTCGATCACCAGCCATTTCTTGCCGGCCTGCGCCAGGGGGCTGATATCCACCAGGCGTGGGGCGGCCTTGTGCGAGTCGACGCCATCGGACAGGTTGCGCCGAATCGACAGCGTGGCCACTTCACGCACGCCCAGCTCGTGGGCGACGATCACCGCCGGCACCCAGCCGGAGCGTGCCACACCAACGATGGTGTCGAAGGTGTAGCCCGACTCGCGCACTGCCTCGGCGATGGCCAGCGACAGTTGCTCCACATCGTTCCAGGTCAGGTTAATCATGGCTGAGTACCTCGGCCTTGTAGTCGATGGGATGCTTGGCCGCGTCCAGGGCATGGGGGCGGCTTTCCTGGCTGGTCTGCACCGACACCTCGATGAACTCGTGGCGTTCCAGCAGCTGCTGGTAGTCGCTGGCGCCGCAGTAGCTGAAGCCCGACTGCACACCGCCGATCAGCTGGTACAGGTAGGCGCGCAAGGGGCCGGCGTACTCGAAGCAGGCCTCGATGCCTTCGGGCACGTAGCGCAGCAGTTGTTCCTCGGTGATCTTCTGGCCCTGCAGGCGCTTGAGCTCGAGGTTGGTGCCGAAGGTGACGAAGCCGCGGGTCAGCTTGAAGCGCTTGCCGGACACCTCCAGCAGCTGCGCGGCGCTTTCGTCGGTGCCGGCGAGCATGCGCCCGAGCATCACCGCGTTGGCGCCGGCGGCCAAGGCCTTGACGATATCCCCGGAACTGCGGATGCCACCGTCGGCAATGATGCTGACGCCTGCCTCCTTCGCCGCCGCGGCGCATTCGAGGATCGCGGTGAGCTGCGGCACCCCGGCGCCAGTGACCGAGCGCGTGGTGCACACGCTGCCCGGGCCGATGCCGACCTTGATCACGCTGGCCCCGGCCTTCGCCAGGTCGAGCACGCCTTCGGGTGTGGCGACGTTGCCGGCGACGATTGGGATATCGCCCAGGCGCTCCTTGACGTTTGCGATCGCGGCGATGGCATGGGCGGAATGGCCGTGGGCGATGTCCAGGGTCAGGAAATCCACATCGCACGCGGCAAGGCCTGCGGCGCGCTGCAGGTAGTCGTCGACGATGCCGATCGAGCCGCCAACCTTGAGCCGGCCCTGGCTGTCCAGGGTCGGCGCGAAGTCGGGCTCGCGCTGAGTCACCGGCGCGCTCTTCACCGCATGCACAAACGCCACCTGGTCTTCGATGCTGCACATGCGGTGGACGATGCCCAGCCCGCCCATCCGCGCCATTTCCATGGCCATGCGGTCCTCGGTGCACCACTGTGTGTTGGCCGAGATGATTGGCACGCTCAGGCGGCCGATGCCCTTGAGCTCGACGCCGATATTGGCCTCTTTGCGGCTGGCCAGGTGGGTTTTCTTGGGCACCAGCAGCACGTCGTCGAACACATAGCCCTTTCTAAACATGCTGCGCGCCTCCCACATTGCTGGCCGGGTATTCGGCCCAGCAGTTGGGGGTTTCGTACACACGGATGGTGTCCACGCGCACCTGCGCGGCGCCGTGGCCGAGGGTGGCGACTTTGTCGCTCAGCAACTCGTACCAGTGCTTGGCCAGCGCCTCGGCGGTGGGCGAGAACGGCACCAGGTAGATCTTCATCCCTTCGCCGTTGGTCAGCGGCAACGCCACGCCGGAGGTGCGTACATCGCGGGCCGGGCCGTGGATGTCCAGCACCTGCAGCAGGTACTCGTCCTCGGCGTCGACGATCAGCGCGTGGTCGCACAGCTCATCGATGCACTGCACCATGGCGTCCTTGGCAAAGCTGAAGTCCAGCACCATGCCGGTCTCCGAGCCATGGGTGGCGAGCTCGTCGGCGCTGCAGGTCATGTGCACCGAGTAACGGTGGCCGTGCAGGTTGCGGCACTTGGAGCCATGGGAGCGGATCCGGTGGCCGGCGTCGATTTCGATCTTGCGGTCGATCTTGAACATGACAGTCTTCCCTTACTGAGAGTGGTGAACGCCATTGCCCCATGGCAACGCGGCGGCGGTGTAGAACTCGCCGCGCTTGATCGAGTCGCTGTCCAGCACGCCCGAGAAGTAAGTGGTGGTCATGTTGGCGTTGGGCTTGTAGGCGCCGCGGGTGCACAGGCAGTTGTGCTTGGCGCGGATGATCACCCCCACCCCTTTGGGGCGCAGCACTTCGTCCAGGGCCAGGCCGATCTCCGAGGTCAGCCGCTCCTGGATCTGCAGGCGCTTGGCGAAGATGTCCACCACCCGGGCCAGCTTGGACAGGCCCACCACCCGGCCATTGGGGATGTAGCCGACGGTGGCGTTACCCACGATTGGTGCCAGGTGGTGTTCGCACATCGACTCGAAGTGGATGTTCTGCAACATGATCAGGTTCTTGTAGCCAGCCACTTCCTCGAAGAACTTCTCCAGTACCCGATACGGGTCCTGGGAATAACCCACGGTCTGCGCGACCATCGATTTCAAGAAGCGCTCCGGCGTCTCATGAAGCCCCTGGCGATTGGTGTCTTCACCCAGGTATTCGAGAATATCGATAACGCCTTGTCGGGCTTTGGCGTGGGAACGTTCTTTATCGTTTTGCATGGTCATATCCTTATGGAAGATTCAGCAGCTTGTGCAATTGCATATTCAATGTGTAACCCTGGCGGGTGGCCACATCGATACAAGCCTTGAGGTTGTCCTTGTTGCGTTGCTCGTCGTAGTCATCGCGCGGCATGACATATACCGGCTTGCCCTGGGGCGGGCGGAACAGCCGGGCCTTTTTACCGGCCCGTTGCGTGGAAGTGCCCGGCAGGCCATCGCTTTCGTCGACTTCGCCATGGGCCAGTACATATTTGTAGTGGGTGATGATCTCGATCATGCGCAGGTCCAGCACCGGCGTCTTCGGGCTGCACACCACGGTGACGTCCTGCCCCGTGGGGATGGCCTGGTAGATCGTGCCGTTGGTCTCGATCTGGACCTTGAAGCCCTCGTCGAGGAACACCTGGATCAGTGGCGCGATGCTCTGGCGAAAGGGTTCGCCGCCCGTCAGCACCACCAGCTCGGGCACCGGTGCTTCAAGGCCGCGGATCATCTCGACGATGGCCTGCGGGGTCATCGACCAGCGAAACGCCTCGAACTGGGTGTCGCACCAGTAGCATTGCAGGTTGCATCCCGACAGCCGGACGAAGGTCGACGGCACCCCCGAATAGGGGCCCTCGCCTTGCAAGGTCCTGAACACCTCTTCCACCCAAAGGGTCTCGCTGTCAGGCGCTTTCTTTCTTATGGGGTTCTCGCCAAACATACCCACTCCCTGTTGACTGCAATACGCCTTCTGACAATGAAGAGGCGCACGCTGATAAAACGTCAGCAGGCAGGGAAGTTCCAGATAAACAGATGCAAGCGGATAGAAAACCTGAGCGACACTATCCACGCTCAATATGTATTTCCTCGACAGCCTGATCCCTGGCCAGTTCGCTTCCCTGCAGCGACCATATAAAGTTGAACGCAGTAGTTGCGTTCAATTGGCCATCACCCGATCCTGAGCGACAGCACCTGTTTAATTGACTTGTATCATCTCGCCACGCACAGGATGTTATGCTTGGGGCAGATCGATATATACGTGCGGTAAAACAAACTAGACCAGATAACCGGACCGTGCAAAATATCGATTTCGTTTATTCACGACCTTGACATATAACCAAAGTGAATAAAAACATCGCGTGATATCATGATTCTTCATGAGATCGTGACCCTGAATTCCCGTACAGGATAAAGGGGCTTGAATCTGAACCCGAGCTTCGCTTGAGTCATCAAATGGACTGTTTCACCCGGCATCGGAGGCCGTTGCATGCTTGAACACAAATCCCCGACCCGCCGCCCCACGGGCGAGCTGATGATCCTGCTGGCCATGGCCGGACCCTTGATGGCCGCCCAGCTGTCCAAGGTGGTCATGGTCTTCACCGACACCTACATGATGGGCCGCCTGGGCGCCGAGGCCCTGGCCGGCGGCGGTGTCGGCGCGTCGATCTATTCGTTCCTGACCTTTTCGTTTTCCGGGGTCATCTCCGGCATCGGCACGCTGATCGCCATCGCCCACGGCTCGCAGGACATTACTCGCGTGCGGCGCTCCTGCCAGAGCGGCCTGCTCATCGCCCTGCTGCTGGCGGCCCTGGGCATGCTGGTGCTGTGGCTGGCCGCGCCGTTGCTGCGCAGCCTCGGCCAACCGCCGCAAAGCATCGACGCGTTCATCGCCTTCACCCACGCGGTGGCCTTCGCGCTGCCGGGCTACCTGGTGTTCATGGCCCTGCGCAACTTCGTCAGCGCCCTGGGCGACACCAAGCCGGTGATGGTCATCAGCATGGCCGGCGCGGTGCTGAACCTGGCCCTCAACCTGGTGATCATCAACCAGTGGTTCGGCATCCCCTTCCTGGGCCTGCGCGGTATCGGCGCGGTCACCGCCAGTGTGTCGCTGCTGATGGCGGTTTCGCTGGCCGGCTACATCGCCCTGACGCCCCGCTATCAGCCGTACCGCATCTTCGAGGGCATCCTCGACATCGACTGGGGCATCCTGCGCCAGGCCTTGCGCTTCGGCATACCGGTGGGCCTGTCGTTCGCCATCGAGCTGAGCCTGTTCACCTGCGCGGCGCTGATGATGGGGCACTTCGGCGTGGTGGTGCAGGCCGCCCACCATGTGGCGATGCAGGCGGTGCTGATCGCCTTCGTGGTACCCATCAGCCTGTCCAGCGCCACCTCCTACCGGGTCGGCCAACTGGTGGGGGCCGGCCGCGTGGCCGAGACCAAGCGCGTGGCGCGCATCGGCCTGGCCTGCGGCGCGGTCGCCTCGTTGATCTTCGCCCCGCTGTTCCTGGTGTTCCCCACCGAGATCGCCAGCCTGTTCGTGCACGCCGGCACCGCCGACAGCCTGTTGCTCAAGAGCACCGTGGCCAGCCTGCTGGCCGTGGCGGTGTGGTTCCTGTTGTTCGACGGTGCGCAGAACATCCTGCTGGGGGCGCTGCGGGGGCTGAAGGCGTTGAAGACCTCACTGGCGCTGGTGGCGATCTTCTACTGGGCCATCGCCCTGCCCACCGCCTACGGGCTCGGCATCCACCTGGAGCTGGGGCCGCGCTACATCTGGGCCGGCCTGGCCATTGGTTTGGCAGCAGCAACCTTCGCGATGTACCTGGGGCTGGAGCTGATCGTCAACCGGCAGACGCGCGAGGCGCAGGTGCCGAGGGCGGTGGTGCTGACGCCGGAGGCGAAAGGCAGTTAAGGGCATTGAGGATTCGCCCACTCGCCGGTAGGAGCCCGGCCCGCCCCCTGTAGGAGCGGCTTCAGCCGCGATCACCCGCGAAGCGGGTGCCAGGCACCGCGTCGCCTGCATCGCGGCTGAAGCCGCTCCTACAGAGGCCTCAGGGTTTCCCCCATGGCCGAACCGCCCCCGCCTTAGTATCATTTCGCCCTCACGGACCACCCGGGACCTCGCGTCCCCCCGCCTAGGAAGGCCCTTTCACGATGTCTGCCGCGCCCGCCGATGCCGCGCTCACCACGCGCGAAATCCAGATCGCCATTGCCCCCCTCGACACCCTCCTCAGCGAAGACCTCGGCGCCGCCGCCGCATCCGTTGACCACTGGCTGCGGGAAATCAGCTACGGCCTGGTCGACCTGCAACTGCTGCGCCAGGCCGCCGAAACCGTACCCGCCATGTCCAACGCCCTGGCCTGCGTGGACGCCCTGATCGATATCCTCGAACTGGTCGAAAACCCTTCTCCCGACCCACTGCTGTGGGTCAGCCTGGGCATCAACCTGATCGGCATCGTCCCCTATCCACCCGGCCTGTCCCGTGCCCGCACGGTGCTGCGCCCGGTGCTGCAACTGACCCGCCAGACCCTGCGCCGTCGCCCCGGCGCGCACATCGGCGCGGTGATCCTGGAAATCATCGACGGCCACCTGCATGCCAATATCCGCGGTGCCCTGGAGCACTACGTGCGCGAGGCCCTGGCCCAGTTGCCGGCCATGCTCAGCGCTGCTGCCGATACCGCACGCCTGCTGTTTACTTCCTTGGCCAAGACCATTACCGCCGCCGCCCGTGGCAAGCTGGATGCTGCCAGCAGCCACCGCCTGGCCCGCGCACAAATGGCCCAGGTGGCGCTGTACGACTCGGCCCTCGAAACCGATGCCTGGCGCCTGGCCCTCTCGGCCCTGGCCAATGCCACCGAAGGCAGCCTCAAGGACGGTTACAACAGCGTCGCCCGTCACTTCAGCGGCGAGCTGGACAGCCTGCTCGGGCCGTTGATCCGCACCCTCGAAGACCTGGCCAAGGTCGTGCCCCAGCGCCTGCAGGCCCTGGGCAGCGCCGGTATGGAAAACAGCATCGCCTGGCTGCTGACCCGCCTGCTCGAGACCGTGCTGGCCAACCCCCGCCGCCCGGGCATGGCCGTCGCCATCCGCCCCGGCGTCACCCACCAGGCCCGGCATGTCCACGCCGAAGGGCCGACCGAAGTGGTGCGCAGCCAGGTCCGCGCCAACAAGCAGCCCAAGCCTGCGAAGAACGGACCCTGTGCCTGCACCGGGTTCAGCATCGGCCATGTGCTTGGTGATGAAACCCTTGCTCACCAGGATTTCAGTCTGTCCGGGCCGTTCCCGGTCAACTGGACGCGCACTTATAACTCGCGGCTGGCGGCCCTCGATCATGGTTCGCTCGGCGCCCGCTGGATTACCGAATTCACCACTTGTATCGATGTTGTGGACAAGGGCGTGGTGTTCCACGACAGCGACGGCCGCAGCCACGACTACCCGCTGCCCAAGGTCGGCAAGCCACACTACGACCCGATCGAATACATCAGCCTGGTGCGCACCGCCGAGCAGCAACTGGTGTTGTTGCGTGGCCTGGACCGCCGTGAAACCTATGCCCGCCAGGGTGACCGCTTTTACCTGACGCATATCCAGCTGCGCAGCGGCGCCGGGGCAATGCTGCACTACGAGCACCAGTACAACGGCCGGCCGGTGCTGTCGGACATCAACACCTATTCCGACAACGACCCCGAAAAAGTCCACCTGCAACTGGGCACCTTGCTCGATGACCATGGGCATATCCAGGGCCTGTGGCAGGTGGTCGATGGCACGCCGCTGCGCCAGCTGTGCGGCTACCACTACGACACCCACGGCGACCTGATCGCCGCCCAGGACGAACACGGCGCCGCCTGGCACTACCAGTACCGCCAGCACCTGATCACCCGTTACACCGACCGCACCGGGCGCGGCATCAACCTCGAATGGGACGGCAGCGGCCCGCAGGCCAAGGCCATCCACGAATGGGCCGACGACGGCAGCTTCGAGACCCGCCTGGCCTGGGACCCGAACATCCGCCTGACCTATGTCACCGACGCCCACGGCCAGGAGACCTGGCACTACTACGACGCCCTGGGCTACACCTACCGCCTGGTCCACCCGGACGGCCGCGAGGAGTGGCTGTTCCGCGATCAGCGCAAGAACGTCATCCGCCACGTCCACCCCGACGGCAGCCAGGACCGCTACACCTACGATGAGCGCAGCAACCTGCTGCAGCACATCCGTGCCGACCACAGTACGGTGCACTACGCCTACGACGATCATGACCAGCCGATCAAACTGCGTGATGCCGAAGGTGGCTTGTGGCTACGCGACTACGACGAGCGCGGCAACCTGGTCGAGAGCGTCGACCCGCTGGGCCATAAGACCGAGTTCGCCTACACCCCGGCCGGGCTGGTCAAGGCAATCAAGGATGCGTTGGGCAACGAGAAGACGCTCGCCTACAACGAGGCCGGGCAACTGCTTGAGTACACCGACTGCTCGGGCAAGACCAGCCAATGGACGTACAACGCCTTCGGCCAGCTGACCGCTTTCACCGATGCGGCCGGCAGCACGACCGCCTACGAGTACCAGGCCGGGCAACTGGCCAAGGTTACCCACCCGGACAAGACCGAGGAACGCTTCAACTACGATGCCGAAGGGCGTCTGCTGGCCCATGTCGACGCGCTTGATCGCTGCACCACCTGGACCTACAACGCGGTCGGCCTGCTGAGCGAACGCGTCGACGCCAATGAGCACACCCTACGTTATCGCTGGGACAAGCTCGGCCGCTTGATCGGGCTGGAAAACGAGAACACCAGCAAGGCCACGTTCCTCTATGACCCGGTCGGTCGGCTGCTGCAAGAGACCGGCTTCGATGGCCTGGTCACCCGCTACCAGTACGACCCGTACAGCGGTCGGTTGGCGAGCACCCAGGTCGGCCAACGCCGTATCGAGCTGACCTTCGACCCCATGGGCCGATTGAGTGAGCGCACGGCCCGCCTGGGTAACCAGAGCCAAAGCGAGAGCTTCGCTTACGACGGCAACGGCCAACTGATCCAGGCGGTCAACGCCGCCAGCAAACTGCAATGGTTCCACGATGAAGCCGGCAACCTGACCCGCGAGCACCAGCACTACCTGGCCACCGGCACGCCGATGGTTGCGGTGTGGCAGCACGAGTACGACGCGCTCAACCAGCGCACCGCGACGATCCGTCCGGACGGCCACAAGGTCAGTTGGCTGACCTACGGCAGCGGCCACCTGCTCGGCATGACCCTCGACCAGCACGAGATGCTGGCTTACGAGCGCGATGACCTGCACCGCGAAATCGTGCGCCACCAGGGCAATAAGCTGATGCAAACCCAGGCCTGGGACCCGGCCGGGCGTTTGCAGGAACAGCTGCTGGGCAGCCATGACGGCCAGTCCACGCTGCTCAAGCGCCAATACCGCTACGACGCCGCCGGCCAGCTGACCAACATCCACGACAGCCGTCGCGGGCCGTTGGAGTACCAGTACGACCCCGTCGGTCGCCTGCTCAAGGCCACCAGCCGCCTGGGCGTGGAAACCTTCGCCTTCGACCCGGCCGGTAACCTGTTGGACCAGAAAACCCAGGAGCTGAACCGCCCGCTGGAAGCCGATCCACGGCGCAACAAGCTGATGGACAACCTGCTGCGCGAGTACGCGGGTACCCATTACCGCTACGACGAACGCGGCAACCTGATTCACCGCCTACACAACGGCGCACATGCCCAATTCACCTGGGACTTGTTCGACCGGCTGGCCAGTTACAACGACGATAAGCTCAAGGTCGACTACAGCTACGACGCCCTGGGCCGGCGCCTGCACAAGCATTCGGTGGCGCATTTCTGGGATCGCCCGGAAGCGGGCACCGGCTGGAACCAACTGCAACGGGCCAAGCGCCAACGCGAACTTGGCTGTGGCTTCACCCTGTTCGGCTGGGATGGCGACACCTTGGCCTGGGAAAGCTCACCGCCACGCGATGAAGGCGACACCGGCCGCACCGTGCACTACCTGTACGAGCCGGGCAGCTTCGTGCCGGTCGCCCAGGCGCTGCGCAAGAGCCCGATTCGCCTGCACAAGCAACCGGACTGGAGCCAGCGCGAGTACGACTTCGATCAGGATCCGCTGTGGCACACCGAGGTGAAACCACAGGCGTTCGAGGCGATCGCCTGGTACCACTGCGACCACCTCGGTACTCCGATGGAACTGACCGATGAACAGGGCAATGTCGCCTGGGCGGGGCAGTACAAGGCCTGGGGTGAAGTCCGCGAGGAGCGCTCGGCATGGGCCAAGCAGCACGGCCTGGGCAACCCGCTGCGCTTCCAGGGCCAATACCACGACCATGAGACCGGACTGCACTACAACCGCTATCGCTATTACGATACCCAAGGTGCGCGGTTCATAAACAAGGATCCGATCAGTTATGCTGGGGGGCTAAATCAGTATGAATATGCTCCGAACCCTATATATTGGATTGATCCACTCGGCCTAGCAAAAGAGTGTTGCTGTGGAGAGCCATATGTCAACCCTGACGCGCGCTGGAGACAGGTTATGGAAGACCCCAATACTCCTAGCTCTATGCGGGGGTGGTTGGAAAACCAAGACCGTCGTGTTCGCGCCGGAAAACAATCTAATATCAAGGCGCCTCCAGGGTACGAGTTGGCACATAGACCACGGTTTGAGAATGACCTAGGTTATGATTACTCTCACGCCGACCCCATGCTTGCTGCCGACCATAGGGGCATTCAGCATCGATACTGGAGAAAGCGAAACGGGTGCTGGTCCGCACGCATGCCTAAATCAGGATACCCTGGGACCGGAAAGTTAAGCTTGCCAAAGCGTGGTGCACTTCCATAGGAGCTCTTAATGTCTAAGAAACGTATCATTGGAACAACGGCTGCGGCCATTAAGGATGCTGAGTTTCAGCTAAAAATGCGGCTTCCTGAGTCATTTGCAGAGTGGCTTTTATTGAATAATGGAAGGTCGCTTGGTGCTCTTGTTATCTTCCCCGTTTACGATAGCAGAGACCCGCGCACGACCTGGGAATCAATAGTTAAAATATATGAAGGCTCGTGGCCAGATTGGCTTGACAACTTCTCTGATGATGGAAAGGATTTTTCAGGACTACTTCCTTTTGCGGAATTTGGCACTGGTGACTTTTACTGCTTTAATTATAAAACCTTGGGATCCAGCGGCGAACCTGTAGTTGGAATATGGAGCCATGAAACAGGCAATTTTTTAGAGATTGCTGATAGTTTCAATGTGTTCATAAATTCATCTAATCGACCTGGCTAGTTTTTTTGCATAACAACCAGGAGAAACATTGATAATAGCGTCACATACCGGCAGTTGCGCTCAACCTGCCCTCTGGAGATACCTCACAGGAAGCCCTGAGCTCAAAAAAAGACATTTTTTGGCCAGACTAACCAATAAAAAAACATGATTGACGACGCCGAAGAATTCATCCGCCTGCGCAGTAGCAGCCTCAAAAGCGAATACGACCGCTCCGCCTGGGAGGAAGTCCCGCTCAGCGTGTGGTACGAGGTCATCGATAAATACCCCGACTATCGCCAGTGGGTGATCCATAACAAGACCGTCCCCCTGGAGATCCTGGAGCACCTGTGCAATTTCGATGAACGGCTCAGGACCTTTGTCGCCGATAAGCGCAAGCTGTCGCCGGAACTGTTCGAACGCTTGTCGCGGGATGTGAGCAGCGACGTGCGAACGCGGATTGCAGTCAACAAGAAAACCCCACTGCCCATTCTCGAACGCCTCATGCATGACGAAGACGAGGAGGTCGTGGAGACCGCGCGTTACCAATATCAGCTGAGAATGGATCTGGCTCGGGAAAAAGCGGCCAGGCGCGCCGCCCAGGGGCTTGAGCCGCAATGACGGTCCGCTGCGATTCTTTCGCCCTACTCGCCGGCTTCTTGAAGGCAGGCCAGATTATACGAGCGGTTACTCTTGGGCTCCCGGACTTCGCCGCCGACACCCTGGTCACGGCTGGCTTCGACTTGGTAGGTGAGCGCGATGACTTCCATTTCTGGGAGCGGGCGTTTTGGATGATGCATGGCCAACGCCGTGTCCAGCTGGGGTACAAGCGCTACTTCCAGGCCAGCCGGGACCTGGGCGATGGCTTCGACTTCGCGCCGGGGATCAGGCTGACGAGCGTTATCCGTCGCTGCCTGGCGGGTCGCGCCTTGCAGGTCTACTTCTGGGATGACTGGCGCGAGGGGGCGGTGATTGTCGACGAGAACTTTGTGATCCGCTTCAACCTGGGATGCCTGCGCGGTGCTTACCAGGTTCGCACATTGGAGTGCGACCTCCCGTCGTTCGGAGTTACCGGCCGGGTTTCGACCAATGGGCTCAGGGCAACGATGCAGCCTTGCGACCTTGTCGCGCTTCCCTTGCCTCGCCAGGCACCTGCCGCCTTCAGGCATTTGCGCCGGGAGTTGTTGCGCCGCATGCCGTGAAGCTGACAGCGCGGGGCTTGGCACCGGCTTTGCCGGTGTTCGCCGGCAAAGCCGGCTCTTACAGGTACGGCAAGGCTCAGCCCATGTGGGAGCGGCCTTGTGTCGCGAAAGGGCCGCAAAGCGGCCCCAGCGGTCATTGCATCGAAACTGAGACCCTGGGGCCGCTACGCAGCCCTTTCGCGACACAAGCCGCTCCCACAAGGGTTCGCGCAAGGCTTGAGGTGGGTGCGGACGCAGACTTGCCCCGCCCTATCGCTCACACTCATGTTTCTGGCGGTGCCTGACGCCTCTGTCGGTCAGGCCTTCTCTCCATGGATCGAACGCCAATGCTGGATCTGCTGGTCGATGTTCCAGTGAATGATCAGCGTGTACAGCTGCTCGATGAACTGTGCATCGAACCCTTCACTGGCCGCCCATTCGAGGCGGTCCTGAAGCATCGCGGCGACACGCTCCGGCGCCGGGATCGCCTGTTCGTTGGCCTTGAACTGCACCGCGGCCTTGACGTAACCAAGGCGCTTGACCAGCGCCTCGAAGATCTGCCGGTCGTGGAAGTCGATGCCGGCGCGAATGTCGGTGAGGCTGGTGCAGGCTTCAGGGGTTTTAGGTTGCAGCATGAAAGGGTCTCGAATCAGCAAAAGGGAAAAGGTCAGATCACATCGAAATGCGGGTCGGCGACACGCTCCGGTGGCACGCCGTCCAGGCCCACCAGCCCGAGGCCGGCTCGCCATTCCTGAGGTTGGTGCTCGGCGATCAACTCATCGATCAGGGCATCGATCATGCTCTTGTCCTGATGGTGCGGGGTGGTGATCAGGTGCGCGGTGTCGCCGGAGGTGGCCAGGCAGTACTTGCGGGCAATGCGCGGCGACGGGCACGGGAATACCACGGTGATCGAGTTGTCGTGGCGCCAGGCGTCGATACCGGCGGCCTGCAGGCGGTCGACCGCATACTGCGCGCTGTTCAGGCTGTGCCGCACCCGCCGCCGCCACTGCGCCGGCGAATGGCTGCGCAGCGCGGCCCACATCATCATCGGCGTGTGGCCGTTGCGCGAGCCGCTGATGGTCTTGTCGTTGGCGCGGATGTAATCCACATCCACCGAGATGCGCTCGACGTTCTCGCGCTTGGCCACGACGATGCCGCAAGGGATCGGCGAGCCGATCATCTTGTGCCCGGAGACGCAGATCGAGTCGACGCCATCGGCGAAGTTGAACGGCTGCGGGTTATCGACGAAGGGCAGGATCATGCCACTGAGCGCCGCGTCGGCGTGCAGGTAATAGTCCTCACGGGCGATCCCGACTTCTTCCAGGCGCTGCTGGATGGTCGCGATATTGTCGATCGCGCCACGCATGGTCGTACCGACATTGACGAAGACAATCGGGTGCTGCTCGCCGTCGGCGGCAATCTTCGCCATCAGGTCGTCGTAGTCGATCTCACCGTTGGGCAGCGATTCCACCGCGCGGCAGTCGATGCGCAGCAGCTTGACGATCTTGGCCACCGAATAGTGGGTGTCCTTCGAGTAGTACAGGGTACCGGTGGGGAACAGTTCCCGCGCCAGGTAGCAGCCGAACATGTTGCCCTCGGTGCCGCCATTGGTGACATAGCCCCAGCTCTCTTCGAGGGGAATGCTGAACAGTTCGGCGAAGTACGCCATCACGTCCTTCTCGAAGTCGAACGAGTTGAGCAGGTAGTTGCCGGGCTCGGCCCAATCGCCGCAGTTGTTGATGGAGAAGCGCAGGAAGCGGTGCAGCTGGGCGTAATTGAAATCGGCGTTTTCCGGATAGCCGATGTTGAAGTACTGGTGCTTGAGGCAATGCTCCCAGAATTGATCCAGCCGGGCCTGGTCGGCAGAAGACAAAGTCATATCCAACTCCTTTTAAATTGACTTGGCGGGCCGCGCCCTGCACAGCGCGGCCCGCGGTGCATCAGGCGGCTTTCTGGCGCGCCTCCACCAATGCCCACCAGCTGGCCAGGGTCGGCGTGCCGGCCAGCTCCTCGAAGCTCACCTCGATGCCGCGCGCCTTGAGCTCGGCGGCCAGCTTCATGACCTGCAACGAGTCGAGGCCGTAGAAAATCAGGTTCTCTTCCGGGTCCAGCTCTTCGCTGTCCTCGATCAGCTGGCGCAGACGGGTCTGCAGCCAGGTGCGGGTGTTCTCCACGCTCACCAGGTGGCGCAACTGCTTCTTGTCGATCTTGCCCACCGCAGTCAGCGGCATGGTCTCGATCAGGCGGATGCGGTCAGGCAGCTTGTACTCGGCGATGCCCAGCTCCAGCAGGTGGCGGCGAATGGCCGGGGCCTTGAGGCTGGGGTTGCGCGAGACGACGAAGGCGCAGCTCTTCTCGCCCAGCGCCTCGTCGGGCATGGCCACCAGGCCGGCGTGGGTGACTTCCGGGTGCAGCACCAACAGGTTCTCGATCTCTTCCGAGGCGACCTTCTCGCCGCCGCGGTTGATCTGGTCCTTGATCCGGCCGACCACGCGCAGGTCGCCACTGGGGGTGAGCACCACCAGGTCGCCGGAGTAGTAGAAACCTTCGGCGTCGAAGGCGCTGGCGTTCTGCTCGGGGGCCTTGTAGTAGCCGCAGAAGGTATAGGGGCCGCGAGTGGCGAGCATGCCGGGCTCGCCGGGGGGCACGGGCACGCCCTGCTCGTCGACGATCTTGATTTCATCGTCCGGGCTGACGGGGCGGCCCTGGGTGGTGAAGACCTGCTCGTCGCTGTCGTCCAGCCGGGTGTAGTTGATCAACCCCTCGGCCATGCCGAACACCTGCTGCAGCTTGCAACCCAGCACGCCGGGGACCTGGCGCGCCAACGAATCGGCGAACACCGCGCCGCCCACTTGCAGGTAGGCCAGCGATTGCAGCTGGTCGCGGTGATCCGGCGCGGCCTGCAGCCACAGGGCGACGGCGCTTGGGACCAAGGCGACGGTGTTGACTTCATGGCGCTCAACCAGCGCGAAGCAGCTCAGCGGCTCGGGGCTGGCGGCCATGATCACGCAGCCACCGGCATGGAAGACGCCCAATGCGCCGGGCGAGCTGAGCAGGAAGTTGTGCGCCGCCGGCACCGCGCAGAGGAAGCGGGTGTGGGCGTTGAGCGCGCAGACCTCGGCGCAGGCACGGGCGTTGTAGTGGTAGTCGTTGTGGGTGCGCGGGATCAGCTTGGGGATCCCGGTGCTGCCACCGGACAGCTGGAACAGCGCCACCTGGTCGGCCGCCGTGGGGGCGTATGCCAGCGTCTGGCTGCCTGGGGTGTCGATCCACTGCGCCAGGTTGGCGGCCGGGGCCGACTCACCCAGCAGCAAGGTCAGCGCCGGCGCCGCGCCGACTTCGGCGAAGGCCTGCACATAAGTGTCGTCGCGGAACACTTCGTGCTCGCGGGAGGCGATCAGCAGCTTGGGCACGATCTGCTTGGCGTAAGCCGTCAACTCCAGCCGACGATGGCTGAACAATGCGTTGAGCGGCACGATCCCAGCCTTCAGCAGGGCGAACAGGACGATGTAGAACTCCGCCACGTTGGGCAACTGCACCAGGGCCGTGTCGCCCTGGCCAAGGCCCTGCTCGGCCAGGCGCGAGGCCAGGTTCGAGGACAGGGTGTCGAGCTCGCCATAGGTGAAGCGACGCTCCCCGCAAATGATCGCCACGGCTTGCGGCTGGGCCTGGCAGCGTGAGTGGAGAATCTCGGTAAGCGGCTGGTCGATCCAGTAGCCGGCGTCGCGATAGCGCTGCGCACGGTCCTGTGGCCAGTCCGTGAATTCGATGGTCATGGTGTTCGAACGTCCTTGGTTAATGTGCCAATCCGCAGGCGCGCAGCATGGTGCCGAGCTTGGTCTGGACTTCCGCCCATTCCGCCGCCGGTTGCGAGGCTTCGACGATGCCGGCGCCGGCGAACAGCCGGACACGGTTGTGCTTGACGGTGCCGCAGCGGATGGTCACCACCCACTCGCCGTTCCCTTCGGCGTCGCACCACCCCACCATGCCGGTGAACTGGCCGCGCTCGGCAGGCTCGACAAAGCGAATCAGGCGCCGTGCCCGCTCGGTGGGGAAGCCGCACACCGCCGGGGTCGGGTGCAGGCGGCAGGCCAGTTGCAGTGCCGTCACGTGCGGGTCGATCAGGTTACCTTCGATGCGCGTGGACAGGTGCCACAGCGCCGGGGTGCTGATCAGCGACGGGCGCTGCGGCACGTCGAGGCGGGTGCACAGCTCGCCGACCCGGGCGGCGATGTCCTGGGTGACGAAGCCGTGTTCGTAGTGGTCCTTCTCCGACGCCACCAGCCAGTCGGCGTTGCGCTTGTCGGCCTCAGGGTCGGCCATGCGCCTGGCCGAGCCGGCCAGCGGGTTGGAGATGAAGTTCGCGCCCTCCTTGCGCACCAGCAGCTCGGGGCTGACCCCAAGCAGCGTGGCGCCATCGGCCAGGGGCACGCGGAAGTGATAGCCGCTGGGGTTCTGCGCGCGCAGGTTGCGCTGCAGCACATCGACATCGACCGCCTCGGCGAACACCAGTTCGCGCTGCACCGACAGCACCGCCTTGCGTACGTCGCTGTGGCGGAAGTTGACGATGGCGTGCTCCACCGAGCGCTTGAACGCATCCTCTTCGGGGATCGGCTTCTGCTCGAGCAACGCCGGCAGCTCGCCGCCCGCTTCGCTTGCCCCACGCGCACGCCAGTGCGAATCGCGGGCAATGTACAGGCAGGAAGGTTCGATGGGGTCGAAGGGAATGGCGCCGACCACGAGGGGGTTGGCCTGCCCTGCCCGGCGCGCCTGTTCGAAGGCGTGGGCGAGGGTTTTCTGCAACAGGCTGTCGGCGTTTTCGCCACCGACGGCCGGGGTTTCGATGCGTTGCAACGCACCGTTGACGACCAGTTCTCGGTCACCCGAGGTAAAGGAAAAGGCCATGGAACGGTCGGCGACCTGCTCTTCGTCCATGCCAGTCGTCATGAGCGTACTCGCTCTCATCTCGGTTAAGCCTCCTGCTTATTCGAAAGAAATAATGATATTAATCTTAATCATTATCATCTTTAATAGGAGGCGCCATATTTCTGGACTTGTCAATCACGCGATACGAGTGACCCATGAGAGAGTTAACTTCAATGCAAGCGGCCTGTTGGATCGGGCGCACTGCTCATGCGGCTTTAGGGAAAGTTTCAGCTCATCTGTACGCCGAGTTCGATGGCCACGCCATTGACCTGGAGCGGCTGCGTGCAGCGCTCCAACAGGTTTCCCAGCTGCACCCGATGCTGCGCCTGCGCATCGACCAGGACGGCCTGCAAGGCCTTGCGCCACTGGACCAGTCGCCGCGCCTGGAGGTCGACGACCTGCGCGGCCTGGCAGAACCGGAAGTCGCGCAGCACCTGCTGCGCAAGCGTGACGCCTGGACCCACCAGCAACTGGACCTGCGCCATGGCTGCGCGGCACGCTTCAGTGTCAGCCAACTGGATGGCGAACGTTGCCGCCTGCATGTCGACACCGACATGATCGCCATCGACCCCTCGAGCCTGCGCGTGCTGATGGAAGACCTGGCACGCTGCTACGAGGCCCCGGACGCGCCAGCCGTCACCCCGCCGAGCTTCTTCGACTGGTGGGACGCCGTGCGTGCCGACCCGGCCTTGAAAGCCACCCAGGAACGTGACCGCCACTGGTGGCGCGCCCGCCTCGACGGCATCGCGCCGGCCCCTACCCTGCCCCTGCTCGATGAGCAACCCGCCCAAGCCCACAGCCAGCGCCTGACCACCTGGCTCGACGCCGGTCAGCACCAGGCACTCAGGCAACTGGCTCGCCAACGCAGGTTGACCTTGTCGACCCTGATGCTCGGGCTGTTCGCCACCGCGCTGGGCGCTCAGACCGGCGACCGCCAGTTCCGCCTCAACGTGCCCAGCTTCTGGCGCACACCGCTGATCGACGGTGTCGAGCACATCGTCGGCGAGTTCGCCAATGTGCTGATCGTCGATGTCGATCTCGATGCGGCAGCCGATATCGCGGCCCTGTGCGACCAACTGGCCAAGGGCATGCTGGCGTGCCTGGAACACAGCGCCTATCCCGGGGTGAACCTGATGCGCGACCTGTCGCGCCACCACGGCACGCCACAGCTGGCCCCGGTGGTGTTCACTGCGGCGCTGGACATGCCTGGCAAGGAGCTGTTTTCGCCGCGGGTGAAGAACGTGTTCGGCCCATTGGGCTGGTTGATCTCGCAAGGCCCGCAGGTCGCCCTGGATGCGCAGATCGCCTGCGCCGACGGCGGCATCCTGATCAACTGGGACATCCGCCTCGATGCCCTGCCCGAGGCCTGGGTGACGCAGTTGTTCGAGCGCTTCGTCGACCTGGCGAACGAGGTTGCCCGCCAACCCGCCACACTGGATCGGCCGCTGCCCCGCGCGCCGAAAAAACACCCGCTCAACCCACTGCAGCAGGCCTACCTGCTGGGCCGCACCACGCAGATGCCCTTGGGCGGCGTGGCCATGCAGGAGTTTCGCGAATATCGCGGCGTGATGGACTGCGCGGTGCTACGCAGCCGACTGCAAGCGATGGTCCGCCGCCACCCGAGCCTGCGCACGCGCATCGATGCCGACAAGCGCGTGCAGTATGTGAGTGACGAGGCGCGCCTGAACCTGGATGAGTTCGACCTCGGTCACCTGCCGCTGGGTGAAGCCCTCGGCATTATCGACGCACGCCGCGAAGACTACGCCCACACCCTCTCGCCGCTGGACCGCTCGCCCTGGAACGTCACCGTGTTCCACCTGGCGCACGGCGAGCTGGTGGTGTTCGTGCGCCTCGACGCGCTGATCCTCGATGGCCGTTCCATCGCCACGCTGCTGGTGGAACTGTTCGCAGGCCACCTGGACGAAACGCCCCAGGTCGACACCTGCGCTGCGGCGGACCAGGCCGAACAACGCACGACCGACGCCGCCTACTGGAACGCCAAGCTGGCCGCCGTGGACGGCCCCCCTCGCCTGCCCTGGAGCGTGCCCCTGGACCAGGCCGGCGCTGCCCGTTACGAGCGGCAAAGCCTGGTCGTACCCCGCGAGACCTTCAAGAAGCTCTGCACCGTGGGCGCACGCCAACGGCTGTTCAAGAACAGCACGCTGATGGCGGTGATCCTCGAAGTGCTGTCGCACTGGGTCAGCGAAGGCGGCCTGTGCGTCGCGGTCCCGGTGGCCCCGCCCAGCGACGCGGCCTTCGCCAACCGCTCCAGCTTCCTCGCGATCAACTGGAACAGCGCCGCCGGCAGCTTCGCCGAACGCGCGGCCGGGCTCCAGGTGGATGTCCTGGAAGGCTTGCAGCACCTGGCTTACTCCGGTGTCGACCTGGCACGCCAGCTGTTCGAGCGGCACGGTCCCGGCCCGGTGTTGCCGGTGGTGATCACCAACGGCTTCTCCTGGCCGGTGGCGCCCGCCGACAGCGCCATGCGCCTGCAGGGCGGCCTGACCCAGACGCCGCAAGTGGCCATGGACATCCGCTTCTGGGCCGACGCCGACGGCGCGCTGCAACTGGACATCGACTACGCCCGCGAGGTGCTCGCCCCGGTGCTGGTCAGCGACTTCCTGGGTACACTGGCGCGGGCCATCGGGCAGATTGCCGGCGCAGGCGAATTCACTGTCGCGCCCGCAGCGCTCATCGATACCGACCACTATCGCCTGAACAGCCCCGCCGAGGCAGCCTGCCGCGACGGCTACCTGGCCCGGATCGCCGACCACCTGTTCACGCCCGGCAACCACAAGACCGCCCTGATCAGTGGTGAGCGACGGCTCAGCTACACCGAGCTCGGCGATGGCGTGGCGCGGATCATCGCCGCGCTGGGCACCCGTGGCATCGGCCAGGGCCAGGTGGTCGCCATCTGCCTGCCACGCAGCCCGGAGCACACGATGCTGACCCTGGCCTGCGCCTTGACCGGGGTGATCTGGGTGCCGATCGACGTGGCGGCTCCGGCCGATCGGCGTCACTACCTGCTGGAGAACTGCCACCCGGACCTGGTGGTGCTCGCCGAGGCCGAAATGCTCGAGCAGCCCAGCACCACCAGCGCGGCCCTGCTCGCCACGCCTGCGGCGGCGCCCCTTAACCTGGCCGATCTGTCGCTGAACGAAGCGCCGGGGTATTACCTGTACACCTCAGGCACCACCGGCAAGCCGAAATGCGTGGTGCTGAACAACCGCGCCACGGCCAACGTGATCGGCAGCACCCTGGCCGAGTGGCAGGTGAGCGAGCGCGATGTGTTCCTGTCGGTCACCCCGCTGCACCACGACATGTCGGTGTTCGATGTGTTCGGCAGCCTGGCCGCCGGCGCCACCCTGGTGCTGCCGGCACCCGGCGAGGACAAGGACGCGCTGCGCTGGAACCAGCTGGTCGCAGAACACCAGGTCACCCTGTGGTGCTCGGTGCCGGCGATTCTGGAAATGCTCCTGGCCTGCCGTGGCGAACCGGGCTTGCAGAGCCTGCGCCTGATCGCCCAGGGCGGCGACTACATCAAGCCGGCGGTGATCGCCGGGCTGCGCGAACTGCTGCCCCAGGCCAGGCTGATTTCCCTGGGCGGGCCGACCGAGACCACCATCTGGAGCATCTGGCATGAGATCGCTGCCGACGACCGCACGCTGATCCCCTATGGCCGACCGTTGCCCGGCAACCGCTACTTCGTGCTCGACGCCCAGGGCCGGCATTGCCCGGTGGGCGTGGTGGGCCGCATCCACACGGCCGGGGTCAACCTGGCGCTGGGGTACCTGCTGGACGGCACCTTGCAGCAAAGCGACTTCATCACGGTGGACGACGAGCACGGGCAACCCCTGCGAGCCTTCCGCACGGGTGATTGCGGGCGCTACCGCGCCGACGGCACCTTGCTGTTCGACAGCCGCGTCAATGGCTACGTGAAGGTGCGCGGGGTGCGGGTCTCGCTGCCGGACATCGAAATGGCGCTCAACCAGCACCCGGCGCTGCGCCATGTGCTGGTGGTCGACTACGGCGAACAACGCCTGGGCGAGGTGTGCCTCGGCGCGCTGTATGTCTGCGACCCGCAGGCGGGCGAGCCGAGCATGGCCGAGCTGCGCGACTACGCGCGCCAGCACCTGCCCCACTCCCATGTCCCCACCCGCCTGCTCGGCGTCGCCGCGCTGCCGCTGTCGCAGAACGGCAAGCCGGATCGTCGCCGGGCCCGTGAACTGCTGAGCGCGCCAGCCACTGCCTCGGTGCGGGACAAGGTGCTGGCAGTCTACCTGCAGGTGCTGGGCCATCCGGCCGACGCCGGGCCCGACAGCGCGATGGACTTCATCAGCCTGGGCTTGCGCCCCACGCACCTGAAAGCCGTCGCGGCCCAGTTGCAGGCGCAGTTCGGCGTGTCGCTCTCACCCGGCCAGCTGCTGCGCTGCCGCAACGCCCAGGACGTCGAGCGCTTGCTCGGCTGAATCACACGATACGAATCAGGGCGCGGCGCCAGCAACGCTGGCCGCGCCTTCTTGAACTGCTGAACCAAAGGAGATGGATCGGATGAAGGATTTACCCACTGTGGATATCGCTGGCATCGGTATCGGCCCGTTCAACCTGGGCCTTGCCGCGCTGCTCGCCAAGCATCCTGGCGTGAGCGGTGTCTTCCTTGACCGCAAGGTGGAGTTTCGCTGGCACGAAGGCTTGATCCTGCCGGGCACCACGCTGCAGGTGCCGTTTCTCGCCGACCTGGTGACCATGGCCGACCCCACGCATCCACTGAGCTACCTGAACTACCTGCACCAGCACGAGCGCCTGTACCAGTTCTACTACTACGACAACTTCCAGGTGCCGCGCCGCGAGTATGACCATTACTGCCGCTGGGCCTCGCAGCAACTGGCGAGCTGCCATTTCGGCGAAGAAGTCTGCGATGTGCGCTACGACGCCAACGCCGGGCGCTTCCTGATCGAGAGCCAGTCGCTGTCCGGCTACAAGCGCCAGTACTACAGCCAGCACCTGTCGGTGGGCGTGGGCACGTCACCGCTGCTGCCGCGCTGGGCGCAGGTCAAGAGCACGGCGCCGATCCTGCATTCGGCCGAGTTCGCCAAACGCCAGGCACAGCTGGCCCAGTGCCGGCAGGTGACGGTGATCGGTTCGGGGCAGAGCGCGGCGGAGTGCGTGCTGGCGCTGTTCAACGAGCTGACCCCGGAGCGGGTCGCGGCGGGCGCGTCGATTCGCTGGATCACCCGCTCCCAGGGGTTCCACCCGATGGAGTACTCCAAGCTGGGCCAGGAGTGCTTCACCCCCTCCTACATGGAGTACTTCCACAGCCTGCCACGGGAGCGGCGCCGCGAGATCGTCGCCGGGCAAGGGCTGCTGTACAAGGGCATCAGCTTCTCGACCATCGGCGATATCTACGACCTGATCTACGAGCGCTCCGTCGGCGGCGCCGACACCGGCCTGACGCTGCTGTCCAACTGCGAGGTGGAGCGTGTCGAGGATGTCGGTGGGCGACTGCGCATCGATTACCGCCACCGTGAACTCGACCAGACCAGTGCGTTCGAAGCGGATGCGATCGTCGCCGCGACGGGCTACGGGCATGCCTGGCCAGCGTGGTTCGAACGGCTCAAGGGCAGCGTACTGGCCACCGACGAGCACGGCGACTGCATCGTTGGGGAAGACTTCACCGCGCAACGCTGCGACCAGGGTGCCGGGCGGATCTTCGTGCAGAACGCCGAGATCTTCCAGCATGGTGTCGGTTCGCCGGACCTGGGGATTGCCGCGATCCGCAATGCGAGCATCGTCAACCAGTTGCTGGGGCGACCGCATTACCGCCTGCCGAAGCGCTCGGCGTTCCAGCGCTATGGCATGCATGAGGAGTGATTGCAGACAACCGGGGCCGCCCTGCGGCCCTGAAACCCTGTAGGAGCGGCTTCAGCCGCGATGCAGGCGCCGCGGCATCTGGCACCCGCGTTGCGGCTGATCGCGGCTGAAGTCGCTCCTACAGGGGTTGCGCCCTATCAATGGGCAACCCCAACTGCCTCAAACCCGCACGTGCTCCACCGCCATCGCCGCCCCGCCCTCACTGGCGTACAGGGCAAACACCCCTTCGATAGCCTCGGTCACCCGCGCCATCTGCTGCGCGCTGTAGCGATCGGTGCGGTAGGTGACCACCAGGCGCAGTACGCGCTGGCCATCGATCATGTTGTCCATGATCTCGAACTGGATGCCGAACATCGACTCGTTCTTCTCCGGGTCGATCTGCCGGTAACGAATGTTCCCCGCCTCGGGCGTCACCAGAGCGCCGTTCAAGGCGTTGTTGGCATGGATCTGCACGTACACATCGAACAGCAACCCGTCCGCCGGCGTCATCCCCAGGGCTTGCTGGATATGCTCCATCGGTACGTCGGCATAGGCCATGGAGTCGTTGATCAGGCGGCTGACGCCCTCGATCAACGCCCCCACCTTCTGGCGCGGTTCGAACTGTATGCGGTGCGCCACCATGGTGGTGAAGTAGCCGACCGTCTCGTAGTACGCAGGGTCGGTACGCCCCGAGGCCGAAGTGCCGATCACCAGGTCGGGGAGGTTACCGACCTTGTGCAGGGCCAGGGCGATGGCGGTGTAGATCACCCCGAACAGCGACGAGTCGTTCTGCCGGGCAAAGCCGTGCAGGAAGTCGACCATGGCCTGGTCGGGCTTGATCTCGAACCACTGCGCGCGGGTGGACGCCTCGGCCACGGGCGCGCTGCCCTGCTCACCGATGGCCGGCAGGGCCAAGCCGCGAGTGGCATCACGCAGCATGTCGGTCCAGTAGGTCAGGTGCTGCTGGTTGATGCCACGCGCCAGCTCCTTCACCGCGTACTGGTGGAACGACGGCACGGCCGCCTCCCAGCATGGCAACTGGTCCTGGGCGCGTGCGAGGTAGGCGCGGGCCAGGTCTTCCATCATCACGTTGAGCGACCACTCATCGATGGCCATGTGGTTGACCAGCAACGACAGGGACTGCTGCTGGCTGTGCGGATCACGGAAGAAGCGCACGCGCATCGGCAGCTCACGGGACAGGTCGAAGCGGTAGCCGGCTTCGCTGGCCAGGTTCGCCCCGGCACTTTCACGGCTGGACCAGAACCACTTGTACTGGCCCAGCTGGTTGACCGGCACCAACTGCTGCCAGGCCTCGTCGCCCTCGAAATGGAAGGTGGTGCGCAGGCTGGCGTGGCGCTTCACCAGGTCGCTGAACGCCTGTTCGAACACCGCCTCGTCCACTGGGTCGAGGAAGGTCATGGCAAACGGCAGGTTGAAGATGGTGCCGAACTCGAACGCTGCGTAGGCCCGGCCGAGAGACGCCTGGGCCAGGGCGAACGGCGCCCGTTGCACATCGTCTTGCAGGGCGGCATCCACGCTCCCCTTGTGCCCTTGCACCTGCGCACGCGCGGCCAGCGCGGCGGCGGTCGGCGCGCTGAAGAAGTCGTTGAAGCGCACCTCGACGCCATGGTTGCTCGACAGCTTGCCGATGATCCGCGTGGCCAGCAGCGAGTGGCCACCCAGGTCGAAGAAGTCGTCCTGGGCCGTCATGTTCGCCACACCCAGGGCACGGCGGAACTCGTCGAGAATGAGCGCGGCGACGTCAGTGTCGTTGCTCGCGGGTGCACTGGTCACTTCAGCGACGGGTTGATCGCCTGCCGCCTGGCGCTGCAACCAGGGCAGGTGTGGCGCGCCGACCGGGCGCCCGGCGTAGGCATCCATGGTCAGGCGGTAGAGGTCGTCCTCGCGGCAGGTCTGGTCGAGCACCTGGTGCAACACGAAGGCCAGGATCGGCGCCTGCCCGCCACGGATGACCAGCGCCGTCAGCGGCGCCTGGCTTTCGGCGTCCCAGGGTTGCGCCTGCAAGGCCAGCAGCCGATCGCTGGCTTGCGCATCGGAGGTGACGGTCAGTTCGCCGATGCAGGCCTGCGGATCACTGTCGTGAACCTTTTGCACATCACCCTCGTCATTGAAGCAGTAGCGGGCATTGAGCGCCGGCAGGCTGGCGACCACGGTCGCGATCGCCCCTTGCAGCCTGGCCAGGTCGATATCCTCGCCCAGCCGCCAGGCGCTGAAGTGCTTGAGCACCCGCTCGGGAAATTGCTGCTGCAGCAGCCAGGCATGTTCTTCGAATTCGCTGACAGGTTGCTGGGACTGCGCACCTGAATTGAGTTCCATCATGGAATTGCTCCGCCTCTTCAAACAGTACAACCCGTATACGGGCAGACAGACCGATCCTCGGTCCTGGAGTCGCGCCCGGCCAGACCGGGCGCTGGATTCAACGGCTACAGGCTGCGTTGCAAGTACCTGATCAACACCGTATGCTTTCGATGCTAATCGTAGTAATTATCATTAGTCAAAAATCTGTTTGCTCGTGCGGTATTGGAGAAGTTCGTGGACAAGGGATCGTTCGCACTCCGGCAACAACTGGAACAGTTGTATGTCGACCATCATGGCTGGCTGTGCAACCTGCTGCGGCGCAAGTTGGGCAATACCTGCGACGCCGCCGACCTGGCCCACGACATCTGCCTCATCCTGCTGAACAAGGGCTGCGTGCCTGCGGCGCAGGACTGCCGCCGCCACCTGGCGCAAATCGCCAATGGCAAGGTGATCGACCTGTACCGGCGGCGCCAGCTCGAGGCCCGCTACCTCGACGAACTCAAGCAGCGCGACGAAGCCCTGGCCCCTTCCGAGGAGTTCCGCGCCCTGGCCCTGGAGGCGCTGGTCGCGGTCGATGCCGCCTTGCAGCGCCAATCCGCCAACAGCCGCCAGGCGCTGCTGTTGCACAAGCTCAACGGCATGGCCCACCGCGAGATCGCCGCCGAGCTGAAGGTGTCGGTGTCGTCGGTGGAGAAGTACATCGCCTCGGCCTTGCGCAGTTGTTCACCGTTTTCGCCGGCGCTGTTGAATGAAACGCATTGAGGGTTTTCCAGCACCGTTCGGAATACATATATGTACCTGCAGACAAAGCATGCAGCAGCCTCTGTGGGAGCGGGTTTACCCGCGAACACCGGCAAAGCCGGTGCCCTTCACCGCGCTGCCTGCTTCGCGGGTAAACCCGCTCCCACAGGAGTTCCCCGCTGAGACAACGGGTGATATCCAGCCCCTTCAGCGGGCCGATGAGTCAAGTTTGCTTCCAGAGGAGATGGAATGAGCGCCAACGATGCGAGCAAGGAGCACACCGCCGCCAACCCGGTGTCCGAGGTACTGCGGCCGATCCGCGGGCGGTTGATCGTCGCCGGCAGCCTGGCGGCGGTCGGCACGATGCTCACCCTGGTCCCCCTGGCCGGGGTCGCCCATATCGGCCAGCTGGCGCTGGGCCAGGGTGACAGCGTCGCGCCCTGGGCGCAGATCCAGGCCAGCGTCTGGCAAGTGCTGGGCCTCAGCCTCGGCGCCCTGTTCGTCGGCATGATCCTGATCTCCCTGGGCGAGACCCTCGCCCACCTGGCCGACAACCGGATCACCCGTCAGTTGCGCCTGGCCATCACCCAGCGCCTGGCCAAGGTGCCGCTGGGCTGGTTCACCAACCGCGCCTCGGGCGAGGTCAAGCAGGCGATGCAGGACGACGTGAACACCCTGCACAGCCTCACCGCGCACTACTACACCACCCTCGGCCGCACCTGGGGCGCGGTGGTGGCCACGGTGCTGTACCTGTTCGCCATGGACTGGCGCATGGCGATCGTCTCGCTGCTGCCGTTCCCGCTGTTCTTCCTGTTCGTGTCCAGGGCCACCAAGGCCAGCGGCGCCAACATGCAAGCGTTCGGCGCGCACATGGGGCGCATCAACAACGCGGTGGTCGAGTTCGTCAATGGCATCCCGGTGGTCAAGGCTTTCGGTATCGAGGGCAAGGCCCATGGCAGCTACCGCGAGGCGGTCGATGGCTTCGCCGCTGCCTTCACCGACTTCACCCGGCCACTGGTCAGCGCCATGGCCAACGCCCACGCGCTGGTCACCCCGGTGGCGGTGCTGGGCGTGGTGCTGGCCTTCGGCACCCTGTTCACCTACCTGGGCTGGATTCGCCCGGTGGACATCCTGCCTTTCGCCCTGGTGGCACCGGGCATGTGCGCGCCATTGCTGCTGATGAGCTACATCACCCACGACCTGCATGCCGCCACCAGCGCGGCGCAACGGGTGGATGGCCTGCTGCGCACGCCGCTGCTGGATGCCCCGGCGCACAACAGCCGGACGCTGGCGAAAGATGCCGGGATTCGCTTCGAACACCTGGGCTACAGCTATGACGGCGACACCCCGGTGCTCGATGACATCAACTTCACCCTCGAACCCGGCACCGTGACGGCCATCGTCGGCGCGTCCGGCGCTGGCAAGTCGACCCTGGCGCGCCTGTTGCTGCGCTTCTTCGACCCCACCGATGGGCGCATCACCCTGGATGGCGTCGACCTGCGCCAGCTCGACACCGCCCAGCTGTACCGGCATATCGGCTTCGTCCTGCAGGAGGTGCGCCTGATCCACGCCAGCCTGCGCGACAACATCGCCCTGGGCCGGCCCTCGGCCAGCCAGGAAGAGATCGAGCAGGCGGCGCGCACCGCCAACATCCACCAGCGCATCCTCGCCCTGCCCCGCGGCTACGACTCGGTGGTCGGCGAGGACGTGCAGCTCTCCGGCGGCGAACTGCAACGGGTGAGCATCGCCCGGGCGGTGCTGCTCGACCCTGCGGTGCTGGTGCTGGACGAAGCCACCGCCGCGGCCGACGCCGAAAACGAAGTGCAGATCCAGCAGGCGCTGTCGCGCTTCGCCCGCCAGCGCACCTTGCTGGTCATCGCCCACCGCCTGGACACGGTGATGCACGCCGACCAGATCATCGTGCTCGACAACGGCCGCATCCTCGAACAGGGCGACCACACGCAGTTGCTCGCGCGCAACGGCCATTACGCTCGGCTGTGGGCGCTGGGCGGCTACCAACAGACCAAGGAACAGGAGCAGGCGCCATGCTGAAGACCCTGATCGAACTGCTCGGCGATGACGCCCCGGTGCTGCATCGCTATCTCGTCAAGGCGCTGGTCTACGGGCTGCTGTGCGGGCTGACCATTCTCAGCGTGCTACCGGTGCTCGGCCACTTGCTGGCAGGCGATGTGCCAGGGGCCACGGGCTGGTTGGGTGTGCTGCTGGTCGCTTCGCTGGTGTGCTGGGCGCTGCGCCGGGTGGTCGAAAAGGCCGGCATCCGGGTCGGCGTCGCCGTGCTCCAGGGGGGCCGGCATCGCCTCGGCGACCACGTCGCGCAGTTGCCGGTGGGCTGGTTCGACGCCCACAACACCGCACGCCTGAACCATGTCACCGCGCAGGGCATGATGACCGTGGCGCAATTGCCGGCCCACGTTTTCACCCCGTTGATCACCGGCGTGATCACGCCGTTCGTGGTGGTGGTGGCGCTGTTCGTGTTGAACCTGCAGGTGGGCCTGATCGCCCTGCTTACCCTCCCCCTGCTGTTCGGCCTGTTCGCGCTGACCGCACGCCTCGGCCAACGCGCCGACGAACGCTTCCACGCCGACACCGCGCGCACCAGCCAGCGCATGGTCGAGTTCGCCCAGGCCCAGTCGGTGCTGCGCGCCTTCAATGGCGCCGACGGCGGCACGCGCTTCCTCGAACAGGCCATCGCCCGCCAGCAGCAGTCGGCCAAGCGCCTGATTCAGGTGTCGGCGATGTCAGTGGTGTTCAACACCTGGACGGTGCAGGCCGCCTTCGCCGCCCTGCTGGTCGGCTGCGTGGCGTGGCTGGCCGAGCTGTGGGGCGCCGGGCTGCCGGCCAGTGCGCTGATTCCGGTGGTCCTGGCGCTGCTGCTGGTCAGCCGTTTCATCGACCCGCTGCTGGAAGTGGCCAGCTACAGCGAGGTGCTGCGCGGCGCGCGCAGCCAGCTGGGGGTGCTGCGCGAGCTGTTCGCGGTCCAGCCGTTGCCACAGGCCCAGCAGCCGACCAAGCCAGCCCATGCCGGGGTCGAACTGGACGGCGTGAGCTTCCGCTATGCCGACGATCAGCCTGAGGTGCTGCGTCAAGTCAGCTTGAAGATCGCCCCGGGCAGCATGACGGCGCTGGTCGGTGCCTCAGGCTCCGGCAAAACCACCCTGGTGCGGCTGATTGCGCGCTTCTTCGATGTCACCCAGGGCAGCCTCAAGGTCGGCGGCGTGGATGTGCGGCAGATGTCCGCCGGGCAACTGGCGGCGCAGATCAGCCAGATCTTCCAGGACGCCTACCTGTTCCAGGGCAGCATCGCCGACAACATCCGCATCGGTAAAGCCGACGCCAACGACACCGAAGTGCTGGAGGCGGCGCGCGCGGCGGGCGTGCTGGAAATCATCGAACGCTTGCCGCAGGGCCTGGACACGCCGGTCGGCGAAGGCGGCGCGCGGCTTTCCGGTGGTGAGCGCCAACGCATCTCCATCGCCCGGGCGCTGATCAAGGACGCGCCGATCCTGCTGGTGGACGAAGCCACCGCGGCACTGGATGTGGAGAACCAGGCGGCGATCGCCGAGGCGCTGGCGCGCCTGCGCGGCAAACGCACGCTGATCGTGATCGCCCATCAGCTGTCGACGGTGGCCATGGCCGACCACATCGTGGTACTCGACAACGGCCGCATCGCCGAGCAAGGCACACCCGCGCAACTGAGCGAAACACCCGGCCTGTATGCGCACTTCCTGGCCCAGCGCCGCGCGGCCAAGGGTTGGCGGATCGCCGCGGAGCCGGTCAGCGAGGGCACTGCTTGAAGCGCATTGCCTCTCTTGTCCTGCTGTTCGTGGTGCTGTGCGGCCTGTCGCTGATGGTCGGGGTCAAGCAGGTGGCCTGGAGCGACCTGCTGAACGCCTCCGAGGATGCCTGGCTGACCTTGACCGCCAGCCGCCTGCCGCGCCTGGCCGCGCTGGTGCTGACTGGCGTGGGGCTGGCGGTGTGCGGGGTGATCCTGCAGCAGATCGTGCGCAACCGTTTCGTCGAGCCGGGCACCTCGGGCGGCCTGGACGCGGCCAAGCTCGGCATCCTGGTGGCCCTGACCACGCTGCCGGCCGCCGGCACCTTCATCAAGATGAGCGTCGCCCTGGTGTTCTGCTTCGCCTGCAGCCTGCTGTACGTGGCGATCATCCGTCGCATCCGCTTCAAGAACACCGTGCTGGTGCCGGTGATCGGCCTGATGTACGGCAGCGTGCTCAGCGCCATCGCCGAGTTCTACGCCTTCCAGCACAACGTCCTGCAGAGCATGCAGGGCTGGCTGCTGGGGGATTTTTCCAAGATCGTCCAGGGCAACTACGAAATCATCTACCTGATCCTGCCGATCGTGGCGCTGGCCTATCTGTTCGCCCAGCGCTTCACCGTGCTGGGCATGGGTGAAGGCATGGCCAGCAGCCTGGGCCTGAACTACGCCGCCAACACCGCGCTGGGTCTGCTGCTGGTGGCGCTGACGGTGTCCGCCACGGTGATCACCGTGGGCGCGATCCCCTTCGTCGGGCTGGTGATCCCCAACCTGGTGGCGATCTATTACGGCGAGAACCTGCAGCGCACCCTGCCCATCGTCGCCCTGTGCGGCGCCTCGCTGCTGCTGGCCTGCGACATCGTCGGGCGCCTGCTGATCTACCCCTTCGAGGTGCCCATCGGCATGACCGCCGGCAGCGTGGGCGGCGTGTTGTTCCTCGTCCTGCTGATGAGGAGCAAGCCATGAGCGACACGCTGATCCGCCGTGGCCTGTGGCTGCTGGTGCTGGCCCTGGCGCTGGGCTTCCTGCTGATCGGTTCCGGCTTCGACTTTGCCTGGGTCATCCCCAGGCGCCTCACCCGCCTGGCCGCCATGGGCGTCGCCGGGGTCTGCGTGGCCTACGCCTCGGTGGTGTTCCAGACGCTCACCGGCAACCGCATCCTGACCCCCGCAGTGATGGGCTACGAAGCCATCTACCTGTTGTTCCAGGCGCTGCTGATCCTGTTCCTCGGCACCCAGAGCCTGGTGCTGGTGGGGCGCGGCGGCAACATGGCGCTGTCGATCCTGCTGATGCTGCTGTACTCCTGGCTGATCCACCGCTGGCTGCTGCGCGACGGGCGCAACAACGTCTACCTGCTGTTGTTGCTGGGGCTGGTACTGAGCATGGTGATCACCACCTTCACCCAGTTCATCCAGCTGAAGATCAGCCCCGGCGAGTTTTCCATCTTCCAGGGCTTCAACTACGCCTCGTTCAACAAGGCCCAGCCGGCGCAGGTAATGGTGGCGGCCGCGCTGGTGGCAGCCGTGGGCCTGGTCGCCTGGCGCACCCTGCCGGTGCTCGATGTGCTGGCGCTGGGGCGTGACCAGGCGATCTCCCTCGGGGTCGACCATCCGCGCAGCGTGCGCCTGCAACTGGCGCTGATCGCGCTGCTGGTGGCGCTGTCCACCAGCCTGGTCGGGCCGACCGCGTTCATGGGCGTGTTCGTCGCCAACATCACCTACACCCTGGCCCGCACCCACCGCCACCGGGTCACGCTGCCCATGGCAAGCGCCATCGCCATCGCCCTGTTCATCGTCGCCCAATACCTGGTCGAGCAGCTGTTCAACTACAACACCTCCGTCAGCATCCTGATCAACCTGGTCTGTGGCGTGTATTTCCTCGCGCTGATGGTTCGCACACGAGGCACCGCATGATCACCCTCAGCCACGTTCACAAGTCCTACGGCGACAAGCCGATACTGCGCGATGTCAGCGTGCGGTTTCCCCAGGGCAAGGTGACCTCGTTGATCGGCCCCAATGGCGCCGGCAAGACCACCCTGCTGATGCTGATCGCCCGCTTGCAGACCGCCACCCGCGGTGAGCTGAGCATCGGCGGGCGCGATATCGCGTCGATCACCATCCGCGACTACGCCAAGCGCGTGGCCACCCTGCGCCAGGCCCCGGACTTCAACCTGCGCCTGACCGTCGAGGAGCTGGTGGCTTTCGGCCGTTTCCCCTACAGCCGCGGCAACCTCACCACGCAAGACCACCAGGCCATCGACGAGGCCATCGCCTTCCTGTCGCTGGAGGCGCTGCGCCAGTCCTACATCGACGAACTCAGCGGCGGCCAGCGGCAGATGGCGTTCCTGGCCATGACCATCGCCCAGCAGACCGACTACCTGCTGCTGGACGAGCCGCTGAACAACCTCGACATGAAGCACGCCGTGCTGATCATGCGCGCCCTGCGCCGGCTGTGCGACGAGCAGGGGCGTACGGTGATCCTGGTGGTCCACGACATCAATTTCGCCGCCAACTATTCCGACTACATCGTCGCCATGAAGCGCGGCGCCGTGCACTGCCAGGGCTCGGTGGCCGAGGTGGTCAACGAACGGCGCCTGGCCGAGCTGTTCGACCTGGACTTCGAGATCCTGCGCAGCGAGCGGGGTTTCGTCTGCAACTACTTCAATCCATCGCCATCAAGGGAACTGACATGACCTTCGCAAGCGGAAAACGGATCACCGCCACCCTGCTCGCCTTCGCCATCGCCACGGCGCTGCAGGGTTGCGACAAACCCACGGCACAGGCGCCCGCGCAGGCGCAAGCCTCGGCGGCGCCCTACCAGCCCGTGAGCATCGAGCACCCGCTGGGCACTACGGTAATCGATAAGCTGCCCCTGCGCGTGGTGGCGTTCGACATGAGCGAGCTGGACAGCCTCGACCAGCTCGGTGCGCCGGTGGCGGGCATCGCCAAGGACTACGTGGCCAGCTTCCTGAGCAAGTACCGCGACGACCCGGCCGTGGCCGACGTCGGCACCACCATCCAGCCCAACCTCGAACGCCTGCACGCGCTCAAGCCCGACCTGATCCTGATCTCACCCTTGCAGGCGCAGAACTACGCCGAGCTGAGCCAGATCGCGCCGACCGTGTACGACGACGTCGACCTCAACAACAAGCACGGCAACTTCATCGACGCGGCCAAGCAGCACCTCACCACCCTGGGGCGCATCTTCGGCAAAGAGGCGCTGGCCCAGCAGAAGGTGGCGCAGATGGAGGCCAAGGTCGAGCAGACCCGCAAGGTGACCGAGGGGCGTCCGGAGAAAGCCCTGATCGTGCTGCATAACAACGGTGCCTTCACCTCCTACGGCGTGAAGTCGCGCTACGGTTTCGTCTTCGACACCCTGGGGGTGAAGCCGGCCAGCAGCGATATCGAGGCCGGCCTGCATGGCCAGCCGATCTCCAACGAATTCATCCAGCAGGCCGACCCCGACATCCTCTATGTCATCGACCGCACCGCGGTGATGGAGCGCCGTCCCGCGCTCGACCTGCAGACCCTCGACAACCCCCTGCTGCGCAAGACCAAGGCCTGGAACAACGGCCGGGTGGTCTTCGTCGATGCGCAGACCTGGTACCTGTGCACCGCCAGCGTGACTTGCCTGGACCGTATGGCGGATGAGGTGATGCAAGGGTACCGAGGCTGATTTTTCTGCCAATACGCCGTCCTCTGTGGGAGCGGGCTTGCCCGCGAAGAAGCCTGCGCGGTGTGTGGCACCGGCTGCGCCGGTGTTCGCGGGCGAGCCCGCTCCCACAGGTTGGGATACAGCTTGGCGGAAAGCCAATAAATAAAAATGATTATCATTGAGGTATTCACGCTTTGGTTCGGAAACCCTAGTGAATGCCTTCACTACCTCCGAATCGAAAGGAAGCCAGCATGTCGGAACGTTGTACTTCACGACGCCTCACCCCTGTCGCGCCACAGTTCTCCCTGAACCGCACCTGCGTTGCCGTGCACATGGCCCTGTTGCTGGGCCTGGGTGGCGCCCCGCTGGCAGTGACGGCGGCCGAGGCCGGCAAGCCGGCCAGCCTGGAGCTGGATGAAACCCGCATCGAAAGCAGCACCGACGGCGCCGACAACCTGCCACCGGCCTACGCCGGCGGCCAGGTCGCCACGGGTGGGCGCGTCGGCCTGCTGGGCAACAAGGACTTCATGGAGACCCCGTTCAGCACGGTCAGCTACACCGACACCTACATCCAGGACCGCCAGGCCAAGGACATCACCGACGTGATCGCCGCCACCGACCCGTCGGTGTTCAGCAACGGCCTGAAGGGTACCTTCAGCGAGAACTATTCGATCCGCGGCTTCCAGACCAGCGTCAGCGACATGACCGTCGACGGCCTGTTCGGCATGGCGCCCTACTACCGCGCCTCGCCCGAGATGTACGAGCGCATCGAAGTGCTGAAGGGTCCGTCGGCGCTGCTCAACGGCATGCCGCCTGGCGGCTCGGTGGGCGGTATCGTCAACCTGATTCCCAAGCGTGCCGGCGACACACCACTGACCCGCCTGACCGCCACCTATGAGTCCGACGCCCAGTTCGGCGGCCATGTCGACGTCGGCCGGCGCTTCGGTGAAGGCAACCAGTTCGGCGTGCGCTTCAACGGCGTGTACCGCGACGGCGACACCAGCACCGAAGACCAGTCCAAGCGCAACGTGCTGTCGTCCCTGGCCCTGGACTGGCGCGGCGAACGCGCAAAACTGTCGGTCGACCTGTTCGACGCCGACGACCATATCCGCGGCCAGAACCGTGGTCTGGGCCTGGCACCTGGCGTGGCCGTGCCCAAGCCACCGAAGTCCGACACCCTGCTTAACCCCGACTGGGCCTATGTCGAGACCAAGGACAAGGGCGTGATCCTGCGCGGTGAGTATGAGCTCACCGACCAATTGCTGGCCTACGGCGCCATCGGCACCAGCAAGACCGACTACAAGTACAGCGGCGCCATGGTCGCCACGGTGATCAACAACGCCGGCGACCTCAGCACGTCCATGGGCCAGCTGAAGATGGAGATCGAGAAGACCTCCGCCGAGGTTGGCCTGCGCGGCCACTTCGACACCTTCGCCATCAACCACCAGTGGTCGGTGAACGCCACCGAGTACAGCGACGAGCAGAAGGACTACGGGCGTCGTTCGGTGCCAGGCGGCAACTGGGTGACCAACATCTACCACCCGGTATGGGGGCCGAAGGCGCCGCAGGCCTTCCCACAGATCAGCCACACCGAGAACGACCTGAAGAGCTACGGTATCGCCGACACGATGTCGGTGTTCGACGGCCGCCTGCAACTGACCGCCGGCGTACGCCGCCAGGAAGTGGTCACCGACACCTACAACGTCGCCACCGGCGCGCGCAACAAACCCGGCTACGATACCCACGCCACCACGCCGGCCGGCGCGATCCTGTTCAAGGTGACCGACGAACTGTCGCTGTACGCCAACTACATCGAAGGCCTGAGCAAGGGCACCATCGCACCGGTGACCGCCGCCAACGCCGGCCAGGTGTTCGCGCCGTTCAAGTCCAAGCAGAAGGAAGTCGGCCTGAAGCTGGACCTGGGCACCTTCAGCCACACCCTGGCGTTGTACGAGATCAAGCGCCCGAACAGCTACACCGACCCGGCCACCAACGTCTATTCGTTCGGCGGCGAGCAACGCAACCGCGGCGTCGAGTGGACCTTCTTCGGCGCCCCGCTGCCGGACGTGCGCCTGATGGGCGGCGTGGCCTATGTCGACCCCGAGGTGACCAAGACCGCGGGCGGCGTCAACGAGGGCAAGACCGCCACCGCCTTCCCCAAACTGCAGGGCAAGCTGGGCATGGAATGGGACACCCCGGCGGTGGAAGGGTTGACCTTGACGGGTAACGTCACCTCGCTGTCCAAGCAATACATCAGTGCCGACAACAGCCTGTCGATCCCCGGCTACACGATCTTCGACGTCGGTGCCCGCTACGCCATGCAGATCGCCAGCAAGCCGGTGACCTTCCGCGCCAACATCTCCAACCTGACCGACAAGGACTACTGGGGCGTGCCGCTGACCGCCAGCCTGGGGCTGGGGGCACCGCGCACCTACGAGCTGTCCGCCACCGTGGACTTCTGAAGCCCCGCCTCCCGGCGCGCCCGCGGCGCGCCGACTTTGTCACCTGCCATTTCGTACCCTACGCTTTCCCTTGGGCAGTCCCGATGATCGCCTGACGAGGTGACGTCCATGCGTACAACCGTGTGGCTGGTCCTGTGGCTGGTCTTCAGCACCTGCGCACAGGGCGCCGAGGACGACTATCCAAAGTACTGGAACGCGCGCGGCCTGCCCGAGCCGAAGATCCAGTTCCTGGGTGTAGGCGGCTGGCTCATCCACTGGCGGGGCGAAGGCGTGATGCTCGCGCCCTCGTTCAGCAACCCTTCGGGGCTGTCCAAGGGGCTCCCTCCCCTGCGGGTCGAAGCCGACAAGGCTCGCATCGATCACTACATGAAGCGACTTGCGACGCAGGACGTCACCCTGCTGCTGGTCGGCCACGGGCACTACGATCACCTGCTGGATGTGCCATGGATCATGCGCAAGTACGCGCCCAAGGCGATCGTCTATGGCTCGGACACCGTCGTGCACATGCTCCACGCCATGAAAGACCCCACGCGCGTGGAGGATGCGCACTGGACCTGGGTGGACCCGAACCGGGTGAAGAGCGCCAGAGGCTACATGGCGACCGTTCCAGGGTGTGATGGCCGACAAGCGCCCGCCTGGCCCGGCTACTGGATCAGGTCGCAAGGCGGGCACATCAGGGCCATGCCGATCCAGAGCATGCATGCGCCGCATGTGCTGGGCTACACCGTCGGCCACGGGCACTACTACCAGGACCTGAGCGAAGTCCCCACTACCGTGTCCGGCTGGAAACAGGGCCAGTCCATGGCCTGGTTGATCGACCTGCTGAATGAGGCGGGCGAACCGAAGTACCGCATTCATTTCCAGGACAGCGCCGCTCCCGCGCCCTGCGGCATCCTGCCTGCCAGGCCCGACAGCAAGGCCGTCGATGTCGAGCTCCTCAGCGTGGGCTCATGGCGCAAGGCAGCGGATTACCCTGATCAACTGTTGAACGCTTACAGACCTCGGGTGGTGGTGCTGGGCCACTGGGAAAACTTCTTCGGATACGACCTCGACTGCCCTCGACCTCTAAGCAAAGGGGCTGTCAAGGAGATGCAACAGCACGTGGTAAATCTGGCACCTGCAGCGCAGGTCTACCTGCCCATGCCTTTCGCCGAAATCGCTCTGACACCCGAGTAAAGAACAGCCCAGTCGTCGAGTGTACAGGCACCCCGCACTGAGCCTGGAACCACGGCATTACCCTCAAGGGAATGAGCCATGAACGAAGAATGCTCTACCGGAAATGCTTCACAGCCAGAGGCTCAGCCTGACGCCCCTTCGAACCTTTCCAGCAGGCTCGTTGCCAGGCGACGAGACCGACTTTTCGACGACAAGGCCGAAGTGGCCATGACCGGGCAACTCCCCAGGGACGGTAGCGATGTATGGGGCCTGGCGCTCTCCGGCGGGGGTATCCGCAGCGCGACGTTCAGCCTCGGCCTGTTGCGCGGGCTCGCCAGGCAGAAACTGCTCAGCCGCTTCGACCTGCTGTCGACCGTGTCCGGCGGCAGCTATGTCGGCAGCATGCTTGGCCGGCTCTACGACCGAATCCGGCCAGGCGGTACATCAACCCCTGCGACCAGCACATCGAATGGCACGCCACCTCCGGCCGCCGCCGACCAGGTGCAGGACGCCATGGCCGATGCCCAAGGCAGATGGTTCGGCTGGTGGCTGCGCGCCAACGGCCGCTACCTGGCCCCCGCTGGTTTCGCCGATCGACTGTTCGCCATCACCCTCTACCTGCGCAACTTGCTGGCCTTGCACTTCGAGTTCGGCTTGCTCGCGGTGCTGGCGGGGAGCCTGCTGGCTGCCCTCGACCTGGGTGTATGGCAAGGCCTGGCGGCTGCGGGGTACCAGTGGGATACGCCCTCGCTATTCAACGGGCTGATGGTCCTCAAGCCCTGGCTGCCGACGGCCTGGCTCCTGCTCGTGCTGGTGGTGCCGATCGCGCTGCATCTGGTGCTGACCTACTGGGATTCGCAATGGGTCGCCAAGCACTTCGCCAGGTACTGTTTCGCCAAGCTTGTCATGTCCTTTGTGTTGGTCGCCGCGGCGGTGTTGGTGAGGGAAATGGCACTGGCTTCCGCCGCCGACCAGGCATCGGCGGGCCTGGCCCGTCTCCTGCCCGGCATCGCGCTGCTGGTCGTCCTGCTGCTGGCCACGTCCGCGACCCACGCCCGGGTCAGCTGGCTCCGCCTGCGGCCCGCACAGGGCCAGCAGGCGGCGCGGGACACCGCTGAAAAAGATGCCCTGTCGGAAATGCGCAATCGCCTGACCCTCCAACTAAGGGCATGCCTTGGCATCGCCCTGCTTATCCTGGCGCTGGGCATCGCCGAGCGGCTGGCCTGGTTGGTAGCGTTTCAGACCCGGGTGTTCGAAACCCTCGACCTCGGCATCGCGCTGGCGGTCGTCTCCGGGGTCGCCCAGGCGCTGATGCTCAGCCTGCGCGCGAGCAAGGGCCGCCAGCAACGGCAGGCCGCGCCGCCCAGCCGCCTGGTGCCGCTACTGCTGCAACTGGCTGGCTACCTGCTTGCCGCCGCGCTGTTCGTCTGGTGGGTGTCCCTGGTCCTGAAAGTGGGTTTCACGCCCGTGTTTCCGGAGTTCGTGAAGTCGGATGGCGCCCCGGCCGAGGTCATTCAGCCCCAGTTCGACGCGGGATGGCTGACACTGTTATGCATCGTGATCCCACCAGCACTGTATGTCGCGGCCACCGGATCGAACCTGGGCTTTCTCAATCTTTCGTCCCTGCATACGTTCTACAAGGCGCGCCTGGTGCGCAGCTACCTGGGGGCAACCAACCCAGCACGCTTCAGCGGCAGTGGTGCAGCCTCGGCCCTGGCCAGGATCAAACCGAGCGAGCTCACCACCAGCGAGGTCAGCAATGTCGGCAAGGTCGCACCTGGCGATGATGTCTCCCTTGCCGCCTACCAACCGCATCTGGCGGGCGGCCCTGTGCACATCATCAGCACGTGCGTCAACCAGACAGCCGACCCCAAGGGCAGACTGTTCAATCGTGATCGCAAAGGCTTGATCCTCAGCGTGCGGGCTGGCGGCGACTCGCGATTCAGCCAGGAAGGCTGGCGTAGCGAATTCCCCGGAATCGGCAAGCTCAGCCTGGGCGGCTGGATGGCGATTTCCGGCGCGGCGGCCGCGCCGGGGCTTGGCGCCCGTACGCAACGTGGGTTGGCGGCACTATTGACTTTGGTCGGTGTACGGCTGGGGTACTGGCTCTCCCGGGATGAACGGGGTGGGCCAAAGAACGCCGGTCGCGCCTCGATCCGCCGTCGACTTGCGGGCATGGCCGGCAAGTCGACGGCGCTGGGCCATGAACTGTCCGCAAGTTTCGCCGCGGGCCCCGAGGACGACTGGTTCGTCACCGACGGTGGGCACTTCGAGAACACCGGTGTCTATCCGCTGCTGCTGGAGCGGGCCAGCGTGATCGTGCTGGCCGACTGTGGCGCAGACCCCGGCTACTCGTTCGAGGACGTCGAGAACCTGGTGCGCAAGGCGCGCATCGACATGAACATCACCATCACTTTCCGCCAGCCACGCGACCCTGGGCTATTCTCGCCGGCCACTGCCAATGACCCGGAGTGCGACTGGTGTGAAACCATCGGATACTTCGGCACCCTGCAGGACCTGGCCAAGGACGACAACGAAAGCTGCCTCGCACTTGCCACCATCATCTATCCGGATGCGCCACCGGCAATCCTCATTGTGGTCAAGCCCAACATCTGCAGGTCGGTGTCGATGGATGTGGCGAACTACAAGCGCCAGTGCCCACTGTTCCCCCAGGAGCCCACTGGCGATCAGTTCTTCAGCGAGAGCCAGTGGGAGTCCTATTTCGCGCTGGGCAGCGAGCTGGGCGGATACCTGAGCCGCCGCCTGATCGACCAGACAAGGGCGCACCTGGACGTGCTGTTCGACCTGGATGCCGACAACACCCCCTCCCTGCCCGCATCGGCGAGCGCCGCCGCATCCGCCAAGCCGCCCACTGACCGCGCCTCGAGAAGTGTCTGGGGGCGCCAGGTCGGCCCGGTCGGCGCGACTGTCGGCGCGGGCGTGGTGCTCTCGCTGGCCGTTGCCGCCTGGCAATCCATCGATGCCTATCGAACCGCCCAGAAGACCAGAATGGCGGACGAGCGCGCGGCGTTGGTGGAGATTTCGAGACTGTGGGAACAGCTGCCGCCGGCAACCTCTTCGAGTGACCTCGCCGGCGCTGCGAATCGGCTGGCGGTCGCCCTGCTGCGCGCGGGCGACACCTATTGCATGAAGGGTGACGCCGGCTGGCTCATGAAATCCGAGTTCGGCAGACGCGTGATCGCCGATGGCGTGCTCGCCTGCGCGTCCCTGAAGGGCGGCATGGGGCCTGCCTGCCAGGCGATGGTCGAGGCCAGGTCCGGGCTGAAATCACTGGATGCGGGGTCGTGCCTGGTGAGGACCGCACCGCCATCGCCGACCGTCTACTGGGGGTACGACTACAGCGAAGGCGGCAACTGGAAGACCTTGCACCCCTGCTCCAGGCAACGAAGCGCGCTGGTCGAGCAGTACAGCGATTTCAAGGAGACCTACCAGATCGCTGTCAACGACACCCGCTCACCGGAAGAACTGGCGGGTGTCCGGGTGGGTTGCCACGCAATGGCAGCGACGGCTGTGCGCCCGACCGATGGCACGGAGATGGCCATGCCCGCACCGCCTCCAGTCGCCGCCGCGCCACCAGAAGCATCCGTAGAGCCTGACGCCACTGCCACCCGCCCTGAGAGATCGTCTGCGGCTCAAATAGCCGCGAGCACGCTGTGCAAGGGCAACACGATCTACATGCAGATCTATGGCCCGAACATGCGCGACCAGGTTCGGGTGTTCAGGAGCTGGTGGCACGACAAGTGGCAGGCCAGCGTGCCACCGATCGAAGATGTCGTCGCGACCGCATTCCGTGCGGCACGCCCCGCGCCCAAGGAGGTGTCCAGGACAACGGTGCGCTATCACGACGCAACGGGATATGAATGCGCGCGCAACATCGTGAACACCGTGCAAGCCACCGTGCCAGGCGCCGACTGGACACTTGAGCCCCTCTCCCCCGCGCTCAATGGCGCCAGGGGCGTGATAGAAGTCTGGTTCAGCAGAACGGACAACGTTCCTGGGCAATGGCAGCCGTGATGCAGGGTGGCAATACACAGGGGCCACCGGTCACGTGAAGGAATCTTCATGTTCGGCGCAGGTGCCCTGCGCACGGGGCGCAGACGCAGTCCAGCGCATCGGGGAGAACGGCGCCTGCCTTGAGCCGGCCGTTCACCTTGCGTAGCATCCCCCGCCCCTGTGCCGCACCGGGGATCCGCGCGATCCCCGGTGCAGCGCCACCCTTACTAGTGCCTTTGGCGATTCAACCGAGCCCCATGCCGCAACCCATCCCCCTCAAGGACCACGAAAAGGAAAAGAGCCTGGTCAACCGCCGGCTGCTGGCCTGCGCCGTCCTGGTGATGAGCCTGGTGGCGGTGCTGGTGGGCCGGCTGTACGTGCTCCAGGTACTGCAGCACGACCAGCAATCGGCGGTGTCGGAAAACAACCGCGTGCACGTGCTGCCCATCCCGCCCGAGCGCGGGCTGATCTACGACCGCAACGGCGTGGTGCTGGCGACCAACAAGCCCAGCTTCGACCTGACCATGACCCGCGAACGCGCCGGCGACTCGGCCAAGGTGCTGGACACCCTCACGCAGATCCTTGGTTTGGGCGAGGACGACCGCCACCAGTTCGACAAGGACCTGCGCCGTGGCCGCAAGCCGTTCGAGCCGGTGACCCTGATGGTCGGCCTGAGCGAGGAACAGATCGCCCTGATCGCCGTCAACCAGTTCCGCCTGCCAGGCCTGGACGTGGCGCCGCAGTTCATCCGCGAATACCCCCTGGCCGAGCACTTCGCCCATTCGGTGGGCTATGTCGGGCGGATCAACGAGAAAGAAGCCAAGACCCTCGACAGCACTGCTTACCGCGGCACCCAGTCGATCGGCAAGACCGGCGTCGAGCGCTTCTACGAGAACGAGCTGCACGGCCAGGTGGGCTACGAGGAAGTCGAGACCAACGCCCAGGGCCGGGTGATGCGGGTGCTGCGCCACCACGACCCGGTGCCGGGCAAGGATATCGTGCTGAGCCTCGACGCCCACCTGCAACAGGCCGCGGAGAAAGCCCTGGGTGACCGCCGTGGCGCGGTGGTGGTGCTGGACCCGGCCAACGGCGATGTGCTGGCCATGGTCAGCAACCCCAGTTTCGACCCCAACCTGTTCGTCAAGGGCATCAGCTACAAGCAGTACTCGGCCCTGCGCGACTCCATCGACCGGCCGCTGTTCAACCGCGTGCTGCGCGGCCTGTACGCCCCCGGTTCGACGGTCAAGCCGGAGGTGGCCATCGCCGGCCTGGACAGCGGCGTGATCACCCCGGGCAACCGGGTGTTCGACCCCGGCTACTACGAGCTGCCCAACTACGACCACAAGTACCGCAACTGGAACCGCACCGGCGATGGCTGGGTGGACATGTACACCGCGATCATGCGGTCCAACGACACCTACTTCTACGACCTGGCGCACAAGCTGGGCATCGACCGCCTGCACGACTACATGGCCGAGTTCGGCCTGGGCCAGAAAGTCTCGCTGGACATGTTCGAAGAAGCGCCCGGGCTGATGCCGTCGCAAGCCTGGAAGCGCGCCACCCGGCGCCAGGCGTGGTTCCCCGGCGAGACGCTGATCCTCGGGATCGGCCAGGGCTACATGCAGGTCACACCGCTGCAACTGGCCCAGGCCACCAGCCTGCTGGCGAGCAAGGGTGCGTGGCACCGCCCGCACCTGGCGATGAGCGTCGGCGGCCAGGCGCCCATCGACCCCAACCCGATGCCGGACATCGTGCTGCATGACCGCCGCGCCTGGGACCAGGTCAGCCAGGGTATGCAGATGGTCATGCACGACCCGCGCGGCATCGCCCGCGCCGCCGCCGCCGGCGCCCAGTACCGCATTGCCGGCAAGAGCGGCACGGCGCAGGTGGTGGCGATCAAGCAAGGGGAACGCTACAACCGCGACAAGACCCTCGAACGCCACCGCGACAACGCCCTGTTCGTCGGTTTCGCGCCGGCCGATCACCCGGCGATGGTGGTGGCGGTGATGATCGAGAACGGCGAGGCCGGTGGCCGGGTCGCGGGGCCGGTGGTGCGCGAGGTGATGGATGCGTATCTGCTTGACGACCAGGGCCACCTGAAAGCCCGGTACGCAGGTACCACGGCAAAAGAAACGGCGCCCCACGGTTGATACCGTGCGGCGCCGAACTGTAGGAACCAGCCTTGCTGGCGAAGGGGACGACACGATGTTGGCCGGCAAGGCTACGCCTTGCGTTCGCCAGCAAAGCTGGCGCCTACAGGGTTTGTGCAGCCATGCACATCGTCGACATCAGCCTTCGGCCGCCCGGCGATCCAGCTCCTCCCGGTAGCTGTCCAGCGATGACAGGCGTTGACGGCTGGCGGCCTCGCGATCCTCGGCGATGGCCTTGAGTTGCAGGGATGCCTGCTCCAGGTAGGCTTCCAGTTCGTCTCCGGTGATGTATTTGCCCGACAGGGTGTTCAACTTGCTCCAGCCATCGTTGAACACCTGCACGAATTCGTCCGAAACGACGCCGACCGCCAACCATTGCGCAGCCTGGGTGACGAAGAACTGGTCGGTGGAGGCCAGCAACTGCTCCAGGTAGAAACGACGCAGCGTCTCTCGCTCGCCCGCGTCCTCGTAAGCCTCCACCCGCTCCAGCGCATCGTCGATGATCAATTGCAGGAAATCGCTGAAGGACTTGAAGAAGAAGGCGATCTCCACGACGATTTCCTTGCTGCGCTTGAGCGCGGCCACGCTCAGGTTCAGCGACTTCACCGCCAGTTCGATGCTTTGCTGTTCGCTGCGCTGGCCATCGAGCAACAGGGTGATGCGTATCAGCTCGGCGGCCTGCTCGCGCTTCACACGCTCGTACTCCTCCACCTTGTCCAGCATCTGCCGTTCCAGCACTCGCAACGAGCTGGCCTGTTCCCTGAGCTGTTGGCTCACCTCGCCGGCAAAATCCTCCAGCGTACGCAGCAGCTCGCTCAACTGTGCCTCGATGGCATCCAGTTTTGCCTTTTTATCCTCCAGTTCGGCATGCTCCCCGATCAGTGCCTCGTCCAGCTGTTCCCTGAGCAGGTCGCTGGTGGCTTCGTCGCGCTTTTTCTCGAGACCGGCAATCTCACGCGCTTGATCGGCGACAGCTTTCTGCTGGCGAATGCGCTGGTTTTCCAGGTTGGCTTTTTCCACCAGCTTGGATGGATCGATGCCACCTTTGTTCTGGTTCGCCATGACCCCAACACTGGCCGCGCCGAGCAATGCCGACCCGCCCCCGGTGGCCGCCATGGCTGCAATCGGCACGACGGCCGACAGCACCTGGGTAAAGGATTTGAGCACGCCAGCCCAGAACGCCTTCTGTTCTGCACTCTTCGCTTGCTGGCCATAAGCGTTCGCCTGCTGCTCGAACCGCGTGATCTGCCCCTGCAAGTCGGCGACCAGGCTATCGAGCATCCCTCGACGGGCATTGGCCTCGGCGATTTCCGCCTTGATCTGTCGATTCGCCTCGAGGGTCTCGCTCAAGGCCATTTCACTGCTGGCCATGACCTCCTCGATTTCACGCAGGATCTGCTCATAGGTATCGACGATCACGCCCAGGCTGTTGCGCACGCCTTCCGCTTTTCTGACGATTTCCCGTGCCAGCTTGAGCAAGTCAGCGCTGACGAACTGCCTGATTTCCTCTGCCTCGCCCGACGCCTTCACATCCAACCAGTTTGGCAGTTCACGTTGCAGGCGAGTGCCGATGCTGCGCGCTGATCAGGCGGTTCATGATTCCGGCGATACGAACCCGGATCGCCCCCTGCGCCTGCGGCGTGGTGTTGTAGGCGATGTACAGCAACTCGATTGCGTGATCGGTATCGGTCTTGGCCCGGGCGATCTCGTAGTTGCCTTCGATCTTGTGCTTGCAACTGGTGACCAGAGGGGAGTCGGTGGTCGGCAATTGCAGAGGCTCGACAGCGGTGATGGCTGCCGCCTGCTCGATGATCTGATTGTCCAGCAGGGTATTGCGGTTAGTGAACGAAATGACTTCAGACATGCTGTGAATCCTTTTCTTTGATGGTGAATCCGCGCTTGCCTACAAGGCGGTCAGTCGAATTTGCGCCTTTCGCCCCGGTCGACTTAAGCAGGAAACAATCCACGCATACGTAGGAAGTGGAGCTTCAAGCGGAAGCCCACAGGCAAAATCCGACCCTGTGCGAGCCGGCTTGCCGGCGAACAGGGACAAGGTTCAAGTGGCGGGAGACTTGCAGTCATCTTCCCAGGCGGTCGGGTAGCGCACGCTTACGGCCCCCAGTGGTGGCACCGCGTCATAGAGCAGCCGGAAACTGCTGGTCAGCGCATTGGCCAATGGCTTGCGCAATGGCATCAAGGCCTGTGCCTGGCAGGCCGCCTGATGCTCTGTCTCGTGGGCACAGTCCTGCAAAGCGAAGTCGAAGTCATCCAGCAAGAGGCGGTTGTCCTGGTTTCGCGTGCGAGCCTGGGTCAGGAACGGTTTGATGGCCTCGATCTTGCGTTCGGCCACACGGGCGACGGCCACAGTCCGACGAAGGTTGTCTATCTCGCTCTCCAGCCCTCGCAGGTACTGCTGATGCTCGGGTCGTTGAGGCAAGCTGGCGTAGAGTGCCTTGGCTTCCTCCAGCCTGGCCTGCGCCTCACGTAACAGTTGCTCGAGTTCTGGCCGCCGGCGCAACTGGTCGCCAAACTGGAGTTCGGTGCCTTCAATCTGCGCGATCATCAACTGCTCGAAGCTGGTGAGGCGGCCTTGGCACATTGACACGCGCTCTCGCAACACCTGGTCTTGAGGATCAATCGGCCCAGGTTCGGCTGCAGCGCAGGCAGTGGCAATGCAGGCCAAGCCAAGCAAGCAGGTGGAAAGCGGTCGTGGAAAGGTCGTGCGGTTCATGGCGGTTCTCCTGGAAATGGAGAGAACATTGCACCGCCACGAACACACCACCTTGAAGCGGGAACACCTGCCCGGCGTAGCCAGCCTGCCAGTACTGGAACGCCTTCACCGCCTGACGCCCCCATGCAGCCTTCCCGCAACCGCAACTGCGCAGGCGTTTCCCCCTGTATCCGACCTGCCACGCCAGCAGATCGAGCCGCCTTGCGGGAGCTGTTCGTGCGCAGTCGCCGGGCAACCTTCACCCGGCAGCCACGCTCGCCAGGGCATCGGCCGCGCCCTGCCCGGCTGGCGCGGCACCTGGCAAGTGCTGCGCCAGTAAAGCGGGCTCCTACGGGATGGACTTACTGGGCCACCATCGCAAGCCAGAGAAACCACGCGGTAGATACACACTCCCGTATTGGGTGCCCTTATCAATCTGCAAGTGCCTGCCTGATCTCACAAACCCGATATCAAGCGGCCACCTGTGTTGTTCATCGGAAATTAGCCCGGCCTTGGCGTTGCCCAGGTGGCTGGTTAGGTCGTCTGTTGATGTTGGATTGATTCAGCGCGTAGGACGGGTCGTTTGGATTTGCGCCCACTATGATTCCATATCGACCTGTCGTGATGGCGACCCGCTGCATTTTGCCTTTGAATTCGACTTCGTAGACAGGACGGCCAGTTTCACCATTGACGTTGACATTCTTGTTGAACGGGTTCTGAACATCCACTTCCCGACCATTGGCAAGCGCATGAACCACGAGTTCCTTGATCTCCTCGTCGCCCTTCACCCCCACTTTTTCAAAACTGTTCCTATGCCTGAGAACATGCTTGAATCCCTTGTTTTCATCACCGGCACTCAGAAACAGTATTTTGCTACCGCGCCCATCGGCGTTGGGCCTTTTGGCCACCGCCAGCACATCGTTTGGGTGCACCCTAGCCTCCCCTGGCACTTGTCCTCTAAGGTTCGCGAAGACGACCTTATCCGCCGGCTTGCTACCCAGCGCATAAGATCCACCACGAAACGAAGCCGTCCCTTGATTCGAAGTCTTTGGCGGTTTGCGCACCCCCACCGTGGAAAAACCATCATCCTCCACAGGGTCATCCGGTTCTGGCCGGGTGGCCCTTGAAGATCCTGCTACCGGTTCCCCTTGCCTCGTCTCTGCTTGCGTACCTGGCATCCTGCCGCCGGACTGCCTGGAAGTCCCTCCTGACTTGCCCGCTACTCTTGCTGACAACATCAACCCTTGCTCATCAACCAGCGTGACGGGGTTGTTGATCACCATTGCGAACAGGTTGAGCCCATCTACACTGCCCGCCGGATCAGCGCTCAGCCAGCGCCCCACCCACGGCTGATAATACCGGTAGCCGTAGTAATACAGCCCCGTGGCATCCCGCTCCTTGCCCGAGTAACGCAGCACCTTGTAACTACCTTGCGCCTCACTACGCGCACTGAACACCGCCGTGCCACCAAACGGGAAGTACTCTTCCTGGCTGATGACCTCGCCTTGGCCATCGAGCTCCAGCGTGCCGCTGCCGAGCAGGTCGTCATAACTGAAGCGCAGCTGGTCGTTGTCGATTTCTGGCGGCCGACCCGTCACCCAGTGCAAGACGCGCACCTGTGCCCGCCCCGCCTGCCCTACGCAAATTACCTGCAAGTCCTCCGCCACGCTTCCCGCCGTTGCCGTGTGGCGTAGCTCCAGCCCTGGCAGGTAAACCAACCGCTGCGTCCGCTCAACGCCTGAGGTTTTCTGTGTGCTGACCTTGAGCAAGCGTTGGCTGTCACCCGCGTAACGGTAACCCTCGTGATCGCCTGGTGCGCCTTCGCGGATCACCGGCCTCACCTGCAACAGTTCCGCACGCGAGTTCCAGCTCAAGTGCTGACCCGGGAACAATTTCTTCTGCTGGCCGCCCGCCGTGAACAAGGCTTCTACCTGCGCCGCACCGCTCGCCAGCTCGCTCGCCACCGCCCGGTTGCTGCGGTCGCTGACGGTGATGTCCGTCGTGTGACTGTTGCCGCTGACAGGGGACTGATGCTCGATCCGGGTCAGGTTGCTGGCCGTATCGTAGGTGTAGAGCCGGGTGTAGTTGGTGTAGGTCGCGTAGTCGAATGTGTGGAATGGCAGCCGGACTGGGTCCGGCTTGCCGCCACTGGCCATCTCGCGCCCCTTGGCACTGACCAGTTGGTACAGGCTGTCGTATTCATAGGTGTTGCGCGGCTCGATCTTCTGGTTTCGCCAGTACGTGATCGCCAGCGCCTCGTCCACCCGGGCCTGCACATTACCCACCGGGTCGTAGGTGTACTGCAGGTCCTGCAGCACCTTGGCTCCCTTGGTCCTGATACCAGCCAGGCGCTGCGTGCGGGGCTCACGGGTGTAGTGGGTCACCACTCCGTTGCCATGCAACTCCTCCAGCTTTTCGCCAGTGGCGGTATAGCTCAGCGACGTGACGATCGCCTGCTCCGCCGTACCCTTCACCTTGAGCCAACTGCCTCGCAACTGCCCCGCCACGTCATAGGCCACACGCTGCTTATGGCCGGCGGCATCGAGGCTGGTCAGCCGCATGCCGGTGGCGTCCAGAGTGCCCACGGTGAGGTGGCCTTCGCCCTCCGGCACCAACTGCGCCTCCCAGGCCGAAGCGTCGTCGCCTTGCCAGTCGCTCATCACCGCGACATCGTCGGCCACCTTGAGCAGCCGCCGAATGCTGGCCAACGCCGGGCCGGTCAGGGCCAGGCTGTCGATGCGCAGCAGCCCTGCCGGGTCGTAGTGGTGGCTGCAGCGACCGGCCAGGTTGTGCTGCCTGTCCGCCAGGTCGGCGCCAGCATAGACGAAGCGCTCGGCCTGGCGGACAGGCTCGTCGCTTATCTGTTCCGTCACAGCCAGCAGACGCCCGGGCAAGGTCGGGGGCTCATGCCGCCAGGTACGGGTAACTGCCTGGCTGTGGTCATCGCCGTCCGGGCCTGGGGCGATCTGGCTGACGGCCAGCAACGGGCGGCCTGCGATGTCGTTGAGGTCGAGCGAGATGCCGGGGTCGACACCTTGGGTGCGGACAGCGGTGCCGGCGAGGTCGGTCAGCCAGGTGAAGTTCGCAAGGTCGGCAGCGAACAGGCGGGGATCCTGGCTTCGAGTCAGAAAACCGCGCGGGTCGTAGTGGTGGCGGGTGATGCGCGCGTCCGTAGCAGTCGGGGTGGCGGGATGCCGGTGATAGGCAACTTCGCGAACCGCCTGGCTACGGTTGCTGAAGACCGTCACCGTGGGCGTGTTCGCGTGGAGATCCATTACCAAGGCCTGCATGGGCAGCCTCCCAGATACGATTGGGAGGACAGTAGACAACTTGAGGAGAGAGGGAAACTGGTAGAAATACCAGGGCCGCTATGCGGCCCATCGCCGGCAAGCCGGCGCCTACAGTGCGGTTTACATGACCAATGGGGCAACGGAGGGTGTCAGAAATTTTGTGTTCGGGCATAACATGAGTAAGAGGTGCATGTATGCCAACCAAAAAGAAACCCTTGCGTGACCTGCCCAAAATCCCCAAAGAGCTGCTGGAGCAGTTCGGTGAGGGCCTAATGACCGCAGAAGCTATCGAGGATGCCTCCGCGGCGTTCAAGAAGGCCCTGATCGAACGCGCTCTGCATGCCGAGCTTGGCCACCACCTGGGCTATCCGCCGGGCGCGCAGCGCCCAGAGGATGAAACCAACCAGCGTAACGGCAAGAGTGGCAAGACGGTTTTAACGGGGGATGGCCCGCTGCGGCTGGAAATTCCTCGCGATCGAGACGGCAGTTTTTCGCCCATTCTGATCCCCAAGCACGAGCGGCGGTACACCGGTTTCGATGACAAGATCATCGCCATGTACGCCCGTGGAATGACGGTCAGAGAGATCCGAGCCTTTTTGTCCGAGCAGTATGGAACAGAGGTCTCACCCGACTTCATCAGCTCTGTGACAGACGAGGTCATGGACGAGATTGGCGCGTGGCAACAGCGGCCACTGGAGCCGATGTACCCGGTCATTTTCTTCGATGCACTGCGGGTGAAGATCCGCGAAGAGGGCCTGGTGCGCAACAAGGCCATTTACCTGGCCCTGGGCGTCCTCCCCGACGGGACGCGGGATATCCTGGGCATCTGGATCGAGAACACCGAGGGCGCGAAGTTTTGGATGAAGGTCTTTAACGATCTCAAGACGCGCGGTGTCGAAGATGTGCTGATTGCCGTGACCGATGGCCTCAAAGGTATGCCAGAGGCTCTCAGTGCCGTGTTTCCAGAGACGACGTTGCAAACGTGCATCGTGCACCTGATCCGCAACAGCCTCGACTTCGCGGCCTGGGACAAGCGGCGGGCTCTGGCCAAGGAGCTGAAGCCGATTTACCAAGCCATTAATGCTGAAGCGGCTGAGCAAGCACTCGATGAGTTTGAGAACGGGCCGTGGGGCGAGAAATATCCAACGGTGGTGGCTGCCTGGAGACGCGCCTGGGATCGAGTGATTCCATTTTTCGTCTTCCCACCGGCCATCAGAAAGGTGATTTACACCACCAACGCCATCGAGAGCATCAACGCCCAGCTACGCAAGGTCATCAAGACTCGCGGGCATTTCCCGAATGATGACGCAGCGACCAAACTGATTTGGTTGGGATTGCGCAACATAACAGCCAATTGGGGAAAACCGGCCCATGATTGGAAAAGCGCGATGAATCAATTTGCGATTCTGTACGGAGATCGGTTCATCAGGCCGACCTGGTGAAATCAAGGCCTGCCTGGCGGCAGGCCGTTACCGGCCCGCACACAAAAAAACTGACACTCCCGGGCAACGCGCCATGCCCAGCTCCGCATCACCCATCAACGCCTTGGCCAGGGCGCTGAGCCAGCCTTGCTGGCGATGACCGGCAAAGCCGGGCCAGAGGCTCAATATGCCTAATCACTAACAAGCCCGACTTCCAGTTCCCTACAAAAAGGCAGAGCCCGAAGCGCGAAGTGATTTCCTGCAGCCCCCGCGCAAAACAACCGAGCGATCACCCTGCCTGCACATCCCTCAACACTCGATCCCGATCAGCCACTGGGTTTTCGCGCCGTTGCTCCTGTCGAGGTCGGCACGCCGCACCACGGGCGCGGTGCAACCACGCGGCTCGATATAGGGTTGGGCGACATTGGCCGCTTCACTCACCGACAACGGCTTGCCATCGTCACGCTGCACGGAAATGTAGAACGGGTTCTGGAACGGGATGATGTAGCTGTCCAGCGTGTAGCGCACGCCGTTGCTGTCCAGGTTGGCGTGATAGTCGTCGAAGCGGGTGAGGTGGCGAGTATCGAGGGTATCCTGGGTCGCGCAGCCTGCCAGTGCCGACACCATCAATGTGACGTGCAGGCAGGTTGAAATCTTGTTCATTACAGCTCCTGTTGGTGAATCCCATCAGTTGGGGTCGCGATACTAAAGTGACATCACCCAACTGACAATCTCCCACCGGGTACCCGAGCTCAGTAATCACCAGGGGACTTACCTCTGGTCTCTAGCAGCGCGTGCACGAAATCGGCATCGACCTCCATCAGCGCCTTGATGGCATCAGGGATTTTCCAGCCATGCACGTGGGGATGATCGATGATCGACTCGAGGTGGCGCTTGATCAACGGGGCATACTCCAAGTGGCGATTACGCGTCATGAAATCGAGGACTTCGGCTATCGAAAAGGGCTGACTGTTGGCCCTGTCAATGATCGCCGACAGTATCGGGTAGACTTGGCCCCTTGCGACTTCGCCCTCCCCCCGATCAGCCTGCCTGGCCCAGTACAGGGTGACGGCCATGACGACGTGGCGGTAGGTGTCGTCGTAACCATGCAACCTGTGGCTGAAGACACCTTCGACCCGGTCAGGCCCGCCGATGCATCTTTCCAGGGCTTTCAGGCCTTCGGGCACACCCCAACTGGCCATCAGCCTGGCGGCCAGAAAACGCGCTTCGGCGTCCTGCGCGTGGCGCATCAATGCCGTTACGGCATCCATTCTCGCCTTCGGTATGTCCTCTTCGTCCAGTTCCCCGGCGTCGGCCGCATAATCCGCGTGCGCCGGAATGCCATACAACAAATCGCTTGTTTGCTGGTCCATGACCCTTACCTGCTCATGCATGAATCTGATTGAGATCGTCGCTACAAACCGGGAAAATGCCACCCGACCGAGAAGCCCAGAAGATACGGAAAAGGACCTTTCCAGTGAACCAGAAACAACGCGACACCCTCAGCAAGTTCCTCAGCTACATCCTGCGCCACGCCCCCGAATCCATCGGCCTGACCCTCGACCGCGACGGCTGGGCCGACATCCAGACGCTCATCCAGAGCGCCCGCACCCAAGGCCACGACGTCGACCTGGCAACCCTGCGCGAAGTGGTCGAGACCAACGACAAGAAGCGCTTCACCCTCTCCGACGATGGCCTGCGCATCCGCGCGGCCCAGGGCCACAGCACGGCCCAGGTGCAGATGAGCCATCTCGCCAAGACGCCACCTGCCCTGCTCTACCACGGTACCGCCAGCCGCTTCATGGCCTCAATCGAGGCGCAGGGCCTGATCCCCGGCAGCCGCCACCATGTGCACCTGAGTGAAGACCCGCAGACTGCGCTCGCGGTGGGCAAGCGCTATGGACAACCGGTGTTGCTCGGCATCGATACCCAGCGCATGCGCGAAGCGGGATTCGAGTTCTATCAGGCGGACAATGGTGTCTGGCTGGTTGAACAGGTGCCCTCGATCTACTTGTCGAGTACGGTTACAGCTTCCAGTCAAGGCTGACCATCAGCGTCCGCGGCTCGCCCATGTACACACCGTTGTAGAACCCGACATTGTTGTAGTAGTGCTGGTCGAACAGGTTCTTCACGTTGACCGACGCCGACAGGTGCTCGTCGAACTGATAGCGCCCCATCAGCCCGACCAGGGCGTAGGCGTCCTGGTTCATGCGGTCCGGGGTGGTGACGATGTTGCCACTGCCATCTCGTCCGACCGGGCGATTGCCGTTGCGATAGATGTCACTTTGCCAATCCAGCGTGCCGCCCACCGTCAGCTGTGGCAACAGCTGGTAGGTGCTGGAGAAGCGCACCAGGTTCATCGGCTGCTCGGTGTTCTTGCGGGTCCTGTCGCCGTTGGCCGCATGGCTGTAGCTATAGCCCAGGCTCATCTGCCAGCCCGGCATCACCTCCCCCGCCAGCTCCGCCTCGAACCCCTCCACCACCACGCCCTTGCCGCCGGACTTGTAATACTGCTGGCCGTTGGGCCCGATCGGCACCGAGTCGTCGATCTCCGGCACGTTGTCCTGCTTGCTGCGGTAGACGGCCGTGCTGAGGTTGGCGCGGTCGTCGAACAGGCTGCCCTTCAAGCCGATTTCATAGACCTTGCCGACGATGGGTTCGAGGAACCTGTCATTGACGTCCTTGCGCGTCTGCGGGTTGAAGATGTCGGTGTAGCTGGCATACACGGTGTACTGCTCGGTGAGGTCGTAGAGCACGCCGGCATACGGGGTCCACTGGTCGTTCTGGGTCTGCTTGCTGATGCTCGAACGGGTCAGTGCGAGGTTGGTGTCGTAGCTCCAGCTCTTGCTCTCGCTCTCCCAACTGCCGTAGCGGCTGCCCAGCACCACGTGCAGGCGGTCGGTGGGGTTCAGGCGGGTGGCGAGGTAGCCGGCCTTCTGCCGGGTGTATGAGCGCGACGCATCCAGGCCGCTGTCGCGGTCGCTGAACTTGGGGATGGCGCCCATGTACTTCCAGTCCGCGATCTTGGTGTAGCCCTTGGGGTCGGTACGGCCGGTAAAGGCCGGCTCGGTGTTGCGCAATTGCGAAACACCGTAGCCGATCATGAAGTCATGGCTGCGCCCGAGCAGTTGGTAAGGCCCGGCCAGGTTCAGGTCCAGCGCGTCCATCTTCTCCACCCCGGCAAAGTGCGCCGTCCAGGCGTTCATGCCGCTGCGATCGGCCGCGGGGAAGCCGTTGCCGCCGTAGTACATCTTGCCATCGGTGTCGCTCTGGCGGTGGGTGTAGGCAGCCTTGAGCAGCCAGTCTTCGCCCAGGTGCTGGTCGAGGGTGGCGAACAACGTCTGGTCCTTCAGCGGCCAGGACGACCAGGGCGCGGTCAGGTTGGTCGAGCGCGCCATGTGCGCCTTGCCACCGTCGGCGTTCCAGTACGGCACGGTGCCCCAGGTGGCGCCCTGCACGTGCTTGTTCTGGTAGTCGTAGCCCACGGCGAGCACGGTGCTGTCGGTGAGGTCGGCTTCGAGAATGCCGTAGGCCACTTCGCGCTGGCTGGCGTACTTGTCCATGTACGACTTGCTGTCGCGGTAGGCCAGCACCGTGCGCCCGCGCAGGCGCCCTTCCCAGCCCAGCGGCCCGCCGACATCGAGGTAGCCGCGGTAGTTGTCGTAGCTGCCGGCGCTCAGGCCCGTGCGCACGTCCAGCTGGGCGGTCGGGCGCTTGCGCACCATGGCGATGGTCCCGGACGGGTCCCCTGCCCCGGTGGTCAGGCCGGTGGCGCCGCGCACCACTTCGATGCGGTCGTAGATGATGGTGTCGGAGTCGGACTTGAGCCCGGAGAAGGTGTTGAGCATCCCGTCGATCTGGAAGTTGTTGATCGCGTAGCCACGGGAGAAATAGGTCGGGCGTTCGGAGTCGTTGCGCTGCACGGTGACGCCGGTGACATGGGCCATCGCTTCGGACAGCGAGTTCAGCCGGAAGTCGTCGAGCTGCTGGCGGGTCAGCACCGAGACCGATTGCGGGGTGTCCTTGATCGCCAGGTTCAGGCGCGTGGCCGCGCTCATGCTGCCGGTGGTGTAGGAACCGGTGTGCTCGGTGGTGCTGCCCAGGCCCTGGGCGAGGATTTCGGTGGAGCCGAGTTCCAGCACACCGTCGGTGGAGCTGGGTTCGATGTCTTCGGCTTGCGCGAATGGGCCGATGACGGTGGCGCACAGACCCAAGGTGAGGGTCATGGAACGGCTGATGGGCGCGAACATCGCTGCCTGTCTCCTTGTTCGATTCGAGGGGTATCCTTGGCTGTCGATGAACAACAGCCATAGGAGAACGATTCGCGGATGCGAATTATTATCGAATCCTGTGGAGTCCAGCCGTTTCAGGTTTGTAGATTGTCTTGAAGACCTTGGGACCGCTTTGCGGTCCCAGGCTCTCGAACTAAACCAACGTGCTTCGGAACACTACGGCATCACCGGCGGCACGTACTGCAAGGTGGTGCCCAGCGCCCACAGCAACACCAGCACCAGCGGCACATGCACCAGCAGTTGCACGAACGAGAAACCGATCAGGTCGCGCGCTTTCAACCCCAGCACCCCCAGCAGCGGCAGCATGTAGAACGGGTTGATCAGGTTCGGCAACGCCTCGGCGGCGTTGTAGATCTGCACCGCCCAGCCCAGGTGGTACTGCAGGTCGTTGGCCACCAGCATCACGTATGGCGCCTCGATGATCCACTTGCCGCCACCGGAGGGGATGAAGAAGCCCAGCACCGCCGAATACACCCCCATCAGCAGCGCGTAGGTGTCATGGGTGGCGATCTGGGTGAAGAACAGCGAGATGTGATGGGCCAGGGTCTGCTCATCGACGCCTTTGACCTGGGTAAGGATGGCGGCGATCGAGCCATACAACGGGAACTGGATCAGCACCCCGGTGGTGGTTGGTACGGCGCGGGCCACGGCGTCGAGGAAGCTGCGCGGGCGCCAGTGCAGCAAGGCCCCAAGCATGATGAACAGCAGGTTGTAGGTGTTCAGCCCGGAGATCGCGGTGATCGCAGGCTTGGTGGCGAACTCCTGGTACAGCCAGCCGGCGGCCAGGGCCACCAGCAGCAGGATCAGGATCGGGCTGTATTCCAGCCACTCGCCCGGGCGCGTGCGCTGTGGCGAGGGCGGCGCGCTGAAGCTTGGGTCGACGCCGCAATCCTGGGCGCTGCGGGCGCTGTTCGGGCCGGGGGCGGTGGCGTAGGCGACGATCAGCGAGACGATCACCAGCGCCGCCAGCATCACCCCGGACTGCCAGAGGAAAATGGTCTCGGTGAACGGGATCACCCCGGTGATGGCGAGGATCGATGGCGGCAGGCTGGCCGGGTTGGCCTGCAGCTGCGCGGCCGACGACGACAGGCCCAGCGCCCACACCGCGCCCAAACCGAGGTAGGCGGCGGCGCCGGCGGCGCGGTAGTCCATCTTCAGGTCGGTGCGACGGGCCAGGGCGCGCACCAGCAGGCCGCCGAACACCAGCGACAGGCCCCAGTTGAGCAGCGAGGCGAGCATCGAGATCAACGCCACCCAGCACACCGCCGAGCGGCCATTGCTCGGTAGCCGCGCCAGGCGGTCGATCAGCCGCGCGGCGGGTGGCGAGCTGGCCACCACGTAGCCGCCGATGACCACGAAGGCCATCTGCATGGTGAAGGGGATGAGGCTCCAGAAGCCGTCGCCAAAGGCCTTGGCGGTGTCGGTGGGCTTGCCGCCCATGGCCAGGGCACCCAGGCACACCAGCATCACGGCGAGGGCGGCGAACACCCAGGAGTCGGGGAACCAGCGTTCGGCCCAGTTGGAGCAACGCAGGGCAAAGCGGGCGGAGCGGCTGTCTTGGATTTCAGCGGCCACGGTAATGTCCTTTTCTTGTTGGATTGTCGGATTACCGGGCGAGTCTATAAGGGGTGCGTGGTTGGGGGCCTCCCTGGACCGAGGGTTCTACGACTAAAGTATTAGCCTGGCGCAAAGAATGTGTTGCGGTCGGGCGCCGCCCGCGCGGCGCATCGCGGATAACTCCGCTCCTACACGTGACCCAGCCTGTGTGTGTAGGAGCGGATTCATCCGCGATGCGGCGCGAGAGCGGCGCTCGATTTCAGGGACGCTACAACGGCTATTTAGGCCCGATGTCGGTGTAAAGCGTGGTGACACTGCCCGCCACGATAAGCTTCACCGGCCCCCCCGTCGCATCCAGGCGCACTGCGCGCGTGTGCGGATGCGGGTCGGCAAAGTACGCCGCCGGGTTGTGGTACAGCCGGTCCGCGGAGCCCTGCACCAGCTCGCCACGAATGGTCACCTTGGGCTTCTTGCCGGGAGGGATCCCCGACCAGTCACTGCCGAACGACAGGGTGAAGGTGAACAGCGTCTGCCAGTTGGCGGGAATATCCTGGCCGACCCAGGCGTACTTGAAGTCGTTGTCCAGGGTGTTGTTGTCGGAGTGGCTGAGGGTCTTGCCATTGAGCGGCGTGCCCGAGGAAATGGTGTACTTGGTGCCTTTGGGGATGTTCTCGAACACCACCGCCAGGTCCACCAGCGCTCCCTCGTCCCCCTGGTTGTAGCCCGCGGTGCTGACCACCTGCGGCAGGTCGCCACGGACCATCTGCACGTTGCGCTGGGCGATGTTGGCGTTCTTCGAAAGCACGTCCGCCAGGTCGGTGATGTTGGTCACGCCCTTCAGCGGGTTGGGGTGCTCCGGGGTGCTGGCCACCGCGATCATGCAGTAGTGGTCGGAGGTGTCTGGTGGCACCCAGGTGAAGCAGTCGAGGGACGCGCCGATGGCCCCGGCCTTGATGGCGAACGGCGGGTTCTTGTCGCCCCCCGAGGTCTTCAGCTGGTTGCCTTCCCACAGGTACGGGTACAGCAGGATGTTGGGGGTGGCCCAGAACAGGTTCCAGTACCCCGCCAGGTCACCGGCGGTGTAGTTCTTGCCACGCACGTAGAGGTAGTTGGGCAAGCCGATGTACAGCTTGTTGTCGTAGCCGTTGTTGTAGTTGGCCGGGTCGGTGAGTACCGAGGGGACGGCCAGCGGTTCCTTGCCGGCGAGGATGATGTCGGGCGAGGACGATGAAGCGCTGCGCGGCACCGTGCCGTTTTCAGCAAGCGTCGCGCGAACGACAATCCCGCTCCAGGTTTCAGTAGCCATGTTGCGTGCTCCTTGCAGGGGTTATTTCGACAGGTTGATCTGCACCTTCTGCAGCAGGGTCTTCTTCACCGGCCCACCCGAGCCGCCATCGATGCTCGACAGGCTCAGGGTGATCGACGAAGTGGTCTTGAGCTGCTCGGGCCTGGCCACCCACAGGTTGAGGCTCAGGTCCATCTCGAAGGCTTCCTGCTTCTTGCTCTGCTTGCCCAGCAGGCTGGTGCCGGCGATGTCCTGGCGCGAGACCGCCAGCTTGGGGTTGGTGGCGTCCACCGACACTTGCGTGTCCGCCGGGATGTCGGTGTAGCGCACTTCCAGGTCCAGTTCGGCGAAGGTGACGATCTGCGCGTACTGGGCACTGACCACCAGGCTGGCCGGGTCGCTCACCGCCTGCGTGTTCGCGGCGGTGAGCAAGGTGTACGGCGTGCCGTCGGAGGTCTGCTGGCGGGCAATGGCGTAGCCGGTCTGCGCCGAGACGCTCGAGGCGACGTTGACCAGGCCGCCGACGCCGGTCGAGACGATCTGCAGGCCGGAGAAGATTCCGGTCACCGCAAAGCTTGTATCTGCCATGTTCGTAGCTCCTTTACGTGGGTTGTGGGTCAGCTGGTGCGGTAGTGCTCTGCTTCGTACTTGCTGGCCATGTAGTTCAGCAAGTCGACCCGCAGTTCGGCCAGTTCGAGGAATTCGTCACTCCCGTACACCTTGGCCGCCGTGTAGAAGGCGGCCCACCAGGGGATCAGGTCCTTGAGCAGGCCTGGGCCGGCGCTGGGGCTCCCCAGCACCGTGTCGATCGCCGTCCCGATCTCCAGGCGAGTCGGGTCGGTCTTGTCCAGTTGCTTGTCGATCACGCTCACCAGCCAGTGGTTGGACGGCAGGTTGGCCGGGGGCGTGATGTTGGGTGCGTTGGTGTCGGCCTTGACCGGCTGGAACGCCGCTGGCACCCGGCTGACATAAGTGGTGCGGTACATCACCCGCCAGGGCTCGCTCGGGTTGTTCATCGCTTCGCGCATGGCGGCAGCCGAGGCGCTGGTGGCGTTGTTCAGCCAGTTCTGGTCCACCACCTGCGCCAATGCGCTGAAGTTGTCGGCGGCCGGCGCCAGCAGGAACGACATGTAGCGGTAGGCGTCGACCTTGCCTGGCGCGGCGTTGGCGCCGTAGCCGCTGAACTTCAGGTTGCCGCCCTCCTGGGTGAGGATCGGCGCGGGCAGGAAGTTGGTCGGGCTGACGTTGCAGCTCAGGGCAAAGCCGTTGGACAGCGCCTCGACCTTGGTCGCGGTCATGGTCCAGGTGTTGCCCAGCAGGGTGTCGGCCTCGATGTAGTAGCCGCCGAACGGCGTGCCGATGTCGGCCTTGAACTCAAGGCCTGCGGCGAAGGTCAGGCTGCTGGTGCCGGTGTAGGTCTCGCTGTAGCTGTTGGCAAAGCTGTGCTCTTCCTTGTGCAGCCCCCCCGCTGCCGTCCACACATAGTTGTTGTAGAGGCTGCGCAGGTTGCGCTGGTTGGCGAAATCGTAGAACTGGTTGGACCTGAGCTTGTCGCGCAGGTTGTCCATGGCCGCCACCGTGCGGTACTTCTTGACGTCGAACTGGTCGTAGTAGGCCTTGAGTTGCTGCTCCTGCTTCTCGATCCTGCGCTTGGTGTCATAGGCTTCGAGCGGCTTGAAGTAGCTGCCGCGCTCATCGTTGGCCTCGGGGTAGTCCGGGTCGTTGACCAGGCCGACCTTGCCGTCCAGGGTGCCGTTCTTCACATAGCGCGGGTTGATCGGGAAGTCGATGATGTTGGTGTCCACCGGGATCGTGGTGTTCGGCGCCAGCACGTAGCCGACGGGGGTCTGGGTGCCCTTGAGCGCCTGCATGTAGAGGTCGGCGGTGGACGACTTGACCAGGGCTATGCCGACGTTGTTCTGGATGTAGCGGCGCCCCACCGTCAGGTTGAGCACCGCGTTGGCCGCCTCCCAGTTGCCGGTGGGGGTCATCGAGGTGGCCAGGCTGACGCTGCTGGAATGGTTCTGCGACACCTCCAGGCCGTCGCCCAGGTTGCCCGACAGCACCATCTTGGCGCCGCCGGTGATGGTGGTTTCCAGCACCATGGTTTCGGCCTCGGCGCCCAGGCCCACCGACACATCGCTCTTGCTCTTCTGGTACAGGCCGCCCTTGAGGTTGAACTCACCGTTGAAGGTCGAGGTCTTGTTGCCGGTGAAGGTCCAGCTCTTGCTTTCGCTCTCCTGGTAGGTGACCGAGCAGGCCGAGGCGTAGTCCGACGCCGGGCCGCCCATGTCGCCGACCCAGTAGGCCAGGGTCTGGTTCTCGCTGGGCAGGGGTGGGCCGCCTTCGATGAAGCCGATGATGGTCGGCTTGCTCTGCACCTGGCCGACGAACAGGGTGTCCAGGTCGCCGACCTTGTAGCCCACCTCCAGCGCCGTCACGCCGTCGCTGCTCTGGTAGAAGTAACCGCGTTTCATCACGCTGAAGATCTTGCCGTAGGCGTCCTTCTCGGCGCTGGCGTACTCGATCACCGAGGGCTGGCCCTGGATCCGCGCGACGTAGTAGTCCGGCGTGCCGCCCAGGGTGTTGACCACGTACTGCGCCTCGTTCTGGATCGGCGCCGCGGCGCTGCTCCACTGCGGCGGGCTGGCGGCCGGGGTCAGGGTGCCGTTGTTGCCGTAGCCGGTAAAATCGAACAAGGTCGGCCCGGAGCCGGCCTCGATGCGCCAGTAGGCGGCCAGGTGCTCCTCGCCACCGGTCAGCGCCTTGTTCATGCTCTCGCGGATCTGCTGCTCGGTCAGGCGCGTGGAGAACAGCCGCACATCGTCGATGCGGCCGCTGTAGGGCAGCGTCAGCGTCGTCCCCTGGCGGGCGCCACCGAAGGTGAACTGGCTGTCCTGGTAGCCGCCGACATCGGCCACCGTCAGGCGCAATGGCAGGCTGCCGCGGCCGTTGACCACCAGGCTGGCCTGGGCCACGTCCTGCCAGATGGTCCACAGCTGGTTGCTGCTCAGTACCAGGGTGTTGTTGCCGGTGAGGTCCTTGGCGTTGGTGCCAGCCATCTCGTCGAAGTCCCAGGCGGCCACCAGGCCATCGGTGGAGGCGGGAGTGAGGCGCAGGGCGTAGGTCTGGGCGATCTGGTCGGTGGCCAGGGTGCGGTTCCACACCCGCACGTGGGAGATCAGGCCCTCGTAGTTGAAGGTGAGGTCGTCGTTGACCCCCAGGTAGAAGGACGAGGTCTGCGTGCGCACCGTGGCCGGGCGTGCCAGGTCGTTGCGCATCTGTTCGGCCACCAGGGCGCCGTTGAGATACAGCCCGGCCCGCACGTAGTACTTCTGCGCCACGTACTCCTTGCTGCCGTTGTCGTTGGCCACGGTGCCGGTGCTGAAGTTCAGCGCCACGTAGGTGGTCACCCCCGCCGTGATGGCGAACTTCACCTCATGGGTGAAGTTGACGGGTGGGTCGTCGTACTTGGGCGGGTCCATCTGCAACTGCACGGTCAGGCACACCTGGCCGAGGGTGTTGATGTACAGCGAATAGCTGCCGTTCTTCTCCAGCAGGATCTGCTTGCGGTTCAACGCCGACGGCGCTATCCAGGCTTCCAGGGCGAAGGTGCTGGAGGGGTTGAAGGCGTCGCCGTCGCTGACCTTGCCGTAGTTGCTGGCCAGCAGCCTCAGCCCGTGCCCCTGGCGCGAAGCCAGCGCGACATGGGTCCAGCCCTTGAGGATGCGGTTGGAGGTCAGCACCAGCTCGTTGCGCCCGGCATAGGGCACCTGGAACGCCCCCTGCGCGTTCCAGGCGGGGCTGGCGGGGTTGATCAGCGTGGCGTCGTACTCGCTGCCGGTGGCGGCCGAGTTGGTGATCACGATGCCGGTGCCTTCGGCCAGGTTCCAGCGGATGCCGAGCATCGAGTCGGTGTCGGCGAAGCCTTGGCTGAAGCTGTTCTGCATCTGGCTGTCGCTCAGCGCCCGCTGCCAGAACGCCACGCCGTTGACCCGGGCCGGCAGGCTGCCGCCCTGGTTGCTGCCCAGCATCAACGCGCCGAGGTCGCCGCTGAAGCTGTTGCTGGCCGTGGCCTTGACTGGCGCTGCGGCGTTGACCGACAGCTTGAGGGTCACCTGCCCCTGCCCGGCCAGTTCCACCACCGCAGTGAGGCAGGCCCAGGCGTTCACGGGTAACGACTGGGCCGTCTGCACTTCACCCGCGTCCTCGAGGAAGGTGAATACCGCCTTGCCATATTCGTTCACCGCCAGTTGCACGTACTGGGCGCTACCGCGCACCTGCGAGACCGACAGCAGCGTGCCACTCAGGCCGCTCTGCGGCAGGTAGACATAGATCTGCAAGGACAAGGCCGGCGGCTTGAAGTTGAACGCGCGGGTCACGTAGGTGCTGTCGCTCATCATCAGCCCCGGCCCTTGCCGTGCGCCGATCATGTATTGCACTGGCAGGTCCGGGTGCTTGCGGCTGCCCAGGACGTTATAGGAAAGCGCCCGCGACGACGGGTTGATGCGGCTGTCGCTCAGGGCCAGCCAGGCTTCCACGGTCAGGTCGTCGGTGATCGCCAGCTGGTCCGAAGGCGAGAACGCCTTGTCGACGTTAAACGCCACGTAGTTGCTCTTGCTCGGCGGGTTCAGGTCGAGGCTGAAGCTCGGTGGCAGCGGCATCCAGCCGCCGTTGACCCCGGGCGTCAGCACCGGGGCGATGCCGCCCGGGTGCACCGAGGTGTTGGTCAGCCGCCCTACCCCACCGTCTGTGGGCGGTGCGTCGACCAGCGCAGCGAACAGCATCGAGCCGCGAATGGCATCGTCCCGGCCATTGAACGCCAGCCGCGCGCCCTGGATGACCGCCGCGCGGGTCAAGGCCTGGGTGGCCATCCCGGGCGCATCGTAGCTTTGCCCCTGGAACAGCACGCGCAGCAGCCCGGCATAGGCGAACGCGCCGCCTTCGGGCGCCGGTGCCGGGGTGTCGACCACGTCGGCGCTCAAGCCATTGCCCAGGGCGTAGATCAAGGTCGCCAGGCCAGTCTGGTAGCCGCTGGGGTAGGCATAGCCGGCCGCGTCGCCATTGAGCACCTTGACGAACCCGGCCTGCTCGCGGGGCACGTCGGGCAGGCTCACGCCGCAGATGAGCACGTTGCACAGCAGCGGCTGCGTGGCGGTACTGACCGTCACCGCGAAGTCCTTCTGCTCGTCGCGCACGAACACCAGCACATGGCTGACCTGCTCGTCGGAGCGCGCCAGGCTCAGGGGCAGCCCGTAGGCGCGGCTGCCGGCGGTGGTCACGGCGCTGTAGTCGTAGTGCGGCGCCTTGCCGGCGAACACGTCGAGCAAGGTGCGCGGCGTCGCCGGCACGGCGGGCCAGTGCTGGTTGAGGGTGGCGCTGGCCGGCCAGCGCGGCGGCGCTGCCATCGTGATGTCGACCACCACGAATTCATCGGTGGCCCCGGCAGCGACCGCCACCGAGGTCAGCGTGACCGGCAACTGCGGCACCGAAGTCAACAGGAAGAAGCTGCCATTGCCGCCCGTGCGGGTGGGCACCAGCACCGCCGGCGCGCTGCCCGCGTAGTCGAAATAGGGCTTGGACTGGTCGAGGACCTGGGGATCGTCCGGGTTGTTGGAGGCAGCGCCGTTCCAGATCTGCGTCAGCTGTGCGATATCCCGTGGCAGGCCCCGCCAGGTTTCCGTGCCGACGCTTTGCGAGGCCTCCACGTGGATGTCGCAGAGCAACTCCGACACGCTCGAGGCGGCGACCGTGATGCGCGTGCTGTTCATGTAGGTGCCGACCCGATGGGCGACGAAGTTGACGAAGCCGCTCTGGGTGGTGTCCGGGGCCACCAGCAGCCGCGCGGCCACCGGGGCCCAGTGCTCGCAGCTCACGCCACGGTACAGCGCCACCGAAGTCGCGGGCAGCTCCAGCGCCGCCGCCCTGGCCCCGCTGCTGCCCCATTGCGTGGTCCAGTCGACGGTGAAGGTGGCGCGCGCCGACTGGGTGGAGAACTGCGCCACGGTCAGCAGGTTGCCATCGCCGGGGTAATACAGGTGCAGCAGGCCGTCGGAACCATCGATCAGGCAGGTGGCCGCGTTCGGGCGGATGAACCCGGCAAGGCCCGCGTAGTAGGTCAGGCCCATGGCGTCGATGTAGAACGCCCCGCTCATGTCGCTGTTGACCGGCGAGGCCGACGGTTCCAGGCGCGCGCCCTGCACCGTCACTTTCACGCCCGAGGCGGCCTGGTTGAGCGTGGTCGGGGGGTTGTCGCTGTAGTTGACGCTGTTGCAGTCCAGTTGCACCGCGGCGGTGCCCGCCACCGTGATGACGAGGCGCTTCAACGCGCCGACGAAGCCGTTGCTGTCCGCCGCCACCAGCGCCATGGCCGTGCCGCAGGGCTCGGCCGTTGTGCTGCAGGGCGTGAGCGGCACCGGCGCGTCGTTCACCGTCAGGGTGAAGGGGTTGTCGCCCTTGCCCGCGTAGCGGATATGCAGGTCGCTCCACACGTCGTTGAACAGCACCTGGTGCAAGGTGCGGCAACTGACCCGCGCGCTGCCATTGCCAAAGCCCACTTCGAGCTTGTCGCCATCGACGATCGAGACGTAGGGCGCGAGGTTCTTCTCTTCGGCCTGGGGCGCTCCGCCCAGCACCTTCAGCCCGTCGCCCTTGACGCCCGGCGCCAACATCAGGCCGATCTCGAACGGCCCCTTGATCGCCAGCGGGTTGGCACCGCTGGCGGGCGCCAGCAGGTTGAGGCTGGACACGCCGTCGAAGCGCAGGTCGAATTCGGCCGGGACGATGTTGGAGGTGACGATCACCCCCGCGAGGTTGGCCATCGTGCCGTTCACGCCAATGGCCGAGTCCAGTGTGACAGTGCCGTCGGCGACGGTCAGGGTGATCATCACCCGGGTGGCGCGGCGCACGCCGATGCTCGAACCGTCAGGCTGCACCACCTTCTCATGCTTGACGTAGGTCACCGCGCGGGGCGCCGAGGTGATCGGCAGCGCGGCGCCGGTACCGGCCTTGGCCACGCCGAAGACACTGTCCGGCTGGATGCGCAGGTCGCTGCCCACGGGTTTGCCGGCCACATCGAACAGGCCATTGTCGGTGGCGGGGAAATTGAACAGTTTGACCGAGGTGGCGCTGGCATCCAGGGCCAGGAACTGCCAGGCGAAACTTTCGCTGCCGGCGATCGGCAGCAGCAGCGCGTCGAAATGGCCGTCGGTCACGCCGGTGATCATCGACAGTTCGAGGGAGGGTTCCAGGAAAGGTTGGCCGTCGGGGTCGAGGAAGTCCTGCTTGTCGGACTTGTCGGCGGGCACGTCTTCCTTGTGGCTGCGGGCATAGCGTACTTCCCATGCCGGTGACAGCTCGTAGTCGGTGGTCTTCTGGTCGGTGCCCGACTTGCTCTTCAGCAGGCGAAAACGGTTCACGTACAGGGTGCCGTTGATGGACTGCTGGATGACCGAGATGTACTTCTGGTCGGTCACCACCCGAAACGGCGCCAGCGACGGCACCAGGGTCGAGGCGTCGCAATCCACGGCGATGATGCTCATACCCACCTGGCGCACCTGTTCGGTGAAGGTCACCGCGGTGAAGCCCGACCAGTCGAGGTCATCGTCGTCGCTGTCGACGTCCTGGCCGAGCACGTCGAAGTAGATGGCCTGCTTGCCCGCCACTTCGCGGCCGAACACCACCACCACGCCCTGGAAATTGACCGATACGATCTGATTGAACTGCTGCACGCTATCCCCTCCCTGTTGATCGGCTATGGCTGCAGGAACACCGGCTGGCCGCTGCGGCTGGATTCGAGAATGGCTTCGGCCAGCTGCACCGCGCGCAGGCCGTCGCGGGCCTGGCACACTGGCGGCGTGCCATGGCGGATGCAGGCATACAAGTGCCTGTGTTCATTGGGGAAGGCGTCGTCGTTGGTGCCCCAGTCGTGCTGCCAGTTCCAGGTGCTGACCGGCTGTTCGGGCCGGTCGTAGCGATACAGGCTCAAGACCTTCTCGCCCCGGGCGTTGGGGAACTGCAGCACGCCCTGCTCGCCGACCACGTCGAAGGTCGGGCGGATCCCGGCGCGCCCCACGCACAAGGGCTCCCAGCCCAGGCCGCTGGCGGCCCAGGACTCCGACCACAGCGCCTGGTCGCCGGAGACGAAATCGATGACCGCGATCACCGTGTCGTGGGCGCTGGTCGGCCCCAGCTTGAGCTTGCGGGTTGAGGCGTAGACCTTGCGTGCCGGGCCGAACATCCAGGTCACGAAGTCCAGCCAGTGGGTGTGTTCGAACACCACCCCGCCGCCCAGCTCGGCATCGTGGATGGCCGGGCTGTCGGCGCCCTTGCACACCGCCCAGACATCCCGCAGCACCACCGGGCGCCCCAGCACGCCGCTTTGCACGACCTTGCGCAGGTTGCCGGCATCGGCGGAAAAGCGCATCGGGTAGCCCAGCAGGAACACCCGCTGGCTGTCCTCGGCCACCCGCACCACCTCCTGGCATTGCGCCGAGGTCTTGGCCAGGGGCTTTTCGCAGAACACGTGCTTGTTGGCCCGCAGCGCCGCGATGGCGAGTTCGGCATGGTTGAAGGGCGGCGTCAGGATCCACACACACTCGATCAGCGGGTCGTCCAGCACCTGCTGGAAGTCCTCGCTCCAACCCGCCACCCGCCACTTCTGCGCCAGCGCCTGGGCCTTGCCCGGCACGCTGTCGCACAGGCAACGCACGTCGAACAGGTCCCTGAGCTTGTCCAGCTCCTCCAGGTGCCAGTCGCACACCGTGCCGCAGCCGATCAAGGCCGTTCGTATCGCGCTCATCCGTTCCCCCGCAAGCTGAAGGCCCGGCTGGTGTCGAGCCATTGTTGAAACATCAGCACCGACCACAACCGCTCTTCCCTGAAGTGCTCGCCGTGGTGCAGCAACCGCTTCCACTCCCACCGCACCTGGGCCACGTCGAAAAAGCCTTCGTCGCGCAGGCGCCCAGGTGCCAGCAGGTGCTCGGCCCAGTCGCGCAAGTGATGGCGCAGCAGCGGGCTCACCCAGATGCTGAAGCCCAGCTTCCTGCGCTCGAGCAAGGCCCTGGGGATGTATTGGTAGGCCACCTGGCGCAGCAGCCACTTGGAGGTGTTCTTGCGGTGCTTGAGGGGGTGGGGCAAGCCCCTGGCGAAGTCCAGCAGCGCCCCGTCGAGAAACGGCATGGCCACCCGCAGGCCGGCGTGATCGCAGGCACCGATGGTCTTCTGCGTCACTGGCGCGATGAGGATTTCCCCCTGCACCTGCACCAACTGGTCGAGCAGCACCGACAACCTGGGTGGCTCTGTGCCGGTCCCCGGCCAGGGAATATCCAGCCAGTCTGTGCCGAGCACCAGGCGCCCGGGGTCCAGCACCCGTGCGCCCAGCACACGCTCCACCTGCCCCAGGCCATTGGCGGCCAACACGCCACGTACATCCTCGAAAGCGTCACGGCCGGGGTCGTCCAACGCCAGGCGTCGACCGAGCCAACGGGCCAGGCTTGTCGCCAGCGGCGTCGAGCACCGTTCGGCCAGCTCCAGGCCGCGGCCCAGTGCAGCCCTGCCCCAAGCTGGCAAGCGGCGTGCACGAAGCACGCTGCGGTACATGTCCAGGCGCTGGGCGTACTCGCCCAGCACGCAATCGGCGCCATCGCCGGCGAACACCGTGTCGACGTACTCGCTGGCGGCGCGGGCCAACAGCATCGAGGGCAGTTGCGACGAGTCGGCCAGGGGTTCGCCATAGGCATTGGGGATTTCAGGCACCACACCTGCCAGCGCCGCGTCATCGAGCCGGATCTCGTGGTGCAGGGTTCCCAGGTGACGGGCAATGGCCGCAGCGTCCGGGGCCTCGTTGCAATGCATGCCCTGGAAGCCTGCGGTGAAGGTGTGGATGGGCTTGCCCTGGATTTTCTGCAGCAGCGCCGCGCCCAGGGTCGAGTCGAACCCGCTGGACATGAAGGCACCTGTCGTGGAGCCGTCCTGCCGCGCTGCGACGGCCGCCAGCAGATGGCGCTCGAAGACCTGCGTGGCGGGCCCTGCCTCGATGGGCTTGCGCTGGGTGGTCGGCAGGTACGCCCAGGATGAAGGCGCATAGGGCTGTTGCGCCACTTCATCGGCGTCCTGGGCCGACAGCGACACCCAGTGGCCGGGCTGCAGCTTGCGCACCTGCCGGTAGAGGGTTTGCGGCGCGGGAACGAAACCGTAGCGCACAAACAGCGCCAGCGTCTGCCGGTCCACTTCCAGTTGCCGGTGCAACGGGCGGAAGGCGCCGAAGTCGCTGCTGAACAACCAGTGCTCATTCAGTCGGCCGTAGAACACCGTGAACTGCGTGGTACGGTCGCAGGCCAGGACCAGCCGCTGTCGCTCGGCGTTCCAGTGCGCCAGGGCGAACTTGCCGTCGATCCTGTTCAGGGTCGCCACTTCGCCCCAGGCCAGGAACGCCTGGGTCAGCAGCTCGTCATCGGTACACGGCTGCGCCGCCAAGCCCAGCCAGTCCTGCAACTGGGCGCGGTTGAGCAGCTCGCCGCACCACAGTGTGTGGCTGTGCGCGGTGGACGGCAGGTGGTCGGCCTCGAGCCCCAGGGCCTGACACATGGGCGACAGCCAGGGCCGCAGATCGCCCACGCCACCGCCCAGCCCACCACACAGGCGCGCAGACGCAGCCTCGGCGGTGGTGACCTGCGCCGGGCGGTTCATTCTGGCACCCGCGGCAGGTACTGTGCCTGGGCCCCCGCCAGCACGGCGGGTGCCTCGTACACCTTGAGCAGTTCGGCGATACCCTGCCCCACGGCCTGGCCATAGAGCGTGCGGCCGCGCTGCAAGCCCGGCCAGGCCTCGGCCACCGGGCGTGTCAGCACATCGCGCAGGTGGCGATGGACAAACGCCGCCGATAGCGGCGGCAGCAGCAGGTTGCTTTGTGCATCGAGCACGGTTTCCGGGCGGTCGGTGCTCAGGCGGCAGGTCAGGCAAGGCACGCCCAGCACCGTGGCCTCCTCTTGCAGGCCGCCGCTGTCGGTGTACAGCGCCAGGCAATGGCCGGAGGTGAGGAAGTGGATGACATCGGTGTAGTGCGGCCACATCGGCTGTACCACCACGCCTTTGAGCCGAACTTCGTCCAACAGGCCGGCAAGCTGATGCTGGACCAGTGCGCCGTCGAGGGCGTTGGTGCGCACCAGCACCACTTGCACACCGTCGATGGCCAGCCGCCCCAGGCCCTGCAGGACCGCCTGCAGGGCCTGGGCGGTCATGTTCTCGCGCCGGTGCAGGTCGACCCGCAACCAATGCCCCTGGGCCAACTCCGGGTACAGGCTGAACAACGGGCTGCGCGCCGCCCGTGGCAGGGCCAGGCGCACCGCGTCGCTGCTCAGCGAGCCGACCTGGCGCAGCTGCGGCAGCGGGTAGCCCTCGCGCAGCAGGTGCTCGACATTGCGCTCAACCGGGGCCAATAGCAGGTCGCCGACCACACTGGCCAGGGTGGTGCAGACCCCCTCGGGGAACGGTTCCTCGCAAAAGCGCTGCCACCGCAGCTGGCGTTGCTCGGCCAGGTCCTGCAGGTTTGTCCAGGCCCCACGGTCCGGCCCATAGCTGCGCAGCCCGGCCTCGATGTGCACGCTGCGCGCGCCATGGGCCAGGTACCAGAACTGGGCGAACATCGCCGCCGTGGCGGTGTCTCCGGACACCAGCGGCACCGCGCTCTGGCGCAGGCCGCCGGCCTTGAGCTGGGCGTCCAGCTTTTCGATGGCCAACGCCAGCTGCGCGGTGCGCCCCAGCAAGGTGCCACGGATGCCGAAGCTCACCGCCAGCAGGTGCTCGTAGCCCAGCTCCTCCCTGGCCTGGGTCAGCACCGGGTCATAGTGCTGGCCACTGTCGACCAGCAGGAACGGCAACCGCACCGCCTCGCAGGCCAGCACCAGGCTGGCCAGCTTGATGTAGCACGGCTTGGTGGCGAGCACGATCAGGTACAGCGGCCGCTGCTCGCGGTTGGCCTGGTCGATGGCATCGGCCAGGCGGGCTTCATCCACCCAGGCCAGGTTGAAACTCGGTTCGGGCATCACGCCATTCCTTATCGCCAGCGGTGGTCAGGATGGGTCACTCGGCAAGGCGCAGCGCGGTGTAGCAACCCGCTTGCAACTTGGCATAGGCCCGACGGATCTCACCTTCATCCACCCCTACCAGCGGCTGCCCCTGGCTCATGGCGGGCCGGCCGATGCCGCGCAGCAGCACGAAGGGGTATTGCCCGGCGTTCAGGCGAATGCGCCCGCGCTTGTTGTCCTGGCGCAGGCGCGTCATGACCTGGTCGAACGACGGCGGGCTTTCCAGGCCCAAGGGCGCACCGCAGCGCAGCAACAGGCGGGCATGCAGGTGTTCTTCCTGTTCGCTGAGCCAGCCACGTTCCCGGGCGATGGCGGCGGCCACCAGCATCCCCAGGCCGACGGCATGACCATGGGTCAGGCTGCCGGTCTCCAGTTCCAGGGCGTGACCAACGGTGTGGCCATACTCCAGCACCACGCCCAGCTCGTGCTCCAGCGGGTCGTCCAGCAGCAGTTGCTGCTTGGCCTGGATCCCCAGCTGGACCAGCTCGATCCAGCCGGCCGGCGACGTATCCGCCGCCAGGCGTTCGAGCGCCGGCACGGTCGCGGCATCGAAGGCCAGGCCGTTCTTGCACAACTCCACCACCCCGGCGGAGAACGCCGGCGCCGGCAGGCTCTGCAGGTACTGCACATCGACGCAGCACAGGCTTGCCGGGTGGTACAGGCCGTACATGTTCTTCGCCCCGGTGCCGTTCACCGCCTGCTTCTGCGACAGCACCGAGTCGGACATCGCCAGCAACGTGGTGGGGATGTGCACCAGGCGGATACCGCGATACAGCAGGCCAGCCAACATGCCGGCCAGGTTGCCGGTCAGGCCGCCGCCGAACGCCACCACCACGGAGCGCCGGGTCGCGCCACCGGCCACGGCCTGGTCGAGCAAGCCCTGCAGCACGCCGAGGGTCTTGGCCGCCTCGACCGCTTCCACCAGCAGGCAGGTCACCGGCAAGTGGCGTTGCAGGGCGGCGAGCAACGGCGCGCCCCACAGTTCGTAGACCCGTCGATCGGCCACCAGCAGGATATGCGCGGCCTGCTCGCTGACCCGCTGGGCAATCTGTTCGGTGAAGCGGTAGCCCAGCAGCATTTCCATGCGCCGCTCGCCGAAGCGGAAGTCCAGGGCGCGCACTGCCTGCTCCTGGGTCGAACGCCGCGCCGGTACATCCTGTAGAAGCGAATTCATTGCCCATCTCCTTGACCTGCACGCAGTTCGTGCGCGTGCTCCTTGACCTTGGCGAACGCCTGCGCGACATGGACCATGGCCAGGTCGTCGGCGAGGAACAACCAATGGGCCAGCATCACATGCTGGCGCTGCGCGGCATGGGCGCATCGCAGCGGTTGCGGCACCCGCGGTGCGGTCAACAGGCGCTGGGAATGGCCGGGGGCGAGCACCGCGAACGCGTCCATCGGCGGATAAGGCGGGTGCACCCAGCAGCCCAGCTCGGCGGACAGCGCCCGGCACACTTGCTCTATCGCCACGCCCTCGAACTCAGGGCCCTCCAGGCGCACCGGAAAGTGGTACAGGGTGGTCCGCTCGGTGCCTTCGGCGCTCTTCTGGAAAGCGAACCCGCCAATCTCCTGGAGGAACAGGCGCAAGCGTTGGGCCTGGCGGGCGCGCTGGGCGTTCTCGTGGTCCAGGTCTTCCAGGCGGCTGAGCAGGATCGCTGCCTGGGGTTCACTGAGGCAGGCGTTCTGGGCAAAGCCCTGGCCGCCCTCCTCCAGCGTCATGTAGCCCGCCGACACCGCATCGGTGACCCGTTGCCGACCGTCCGCGCGCAGGCGAAAGATCCGCGCGGCCAGGTCAGGGTCGTCGCAGATGCAGGCGCCGCCCTCGCCACTGGTCAGTACCTTGCCGTTCTGCATGCTGAAGGTGCCGACCGCGCCAAGACTGCCCACATGCCGCCCCCGCCACTGGGCGCCATGGGCCTGGGCGCAATCCTCGATCAAGTGCAGGCCGTGGCGCCGGGCCATCGGCAGCAGCGCATCCAGGTCGGCGATGGCGTTGTACAGGTGCACCACCATGATCGCCCGGGTGCGCGGGCCGATCGCCGCCTCCACCGCATGGGGGTCGAGGCACAGCGAATGGGGGTCGATATCGACGATGACCGGCACCGCGTTGATCGCCAGCACCGCGCTGGCACAGGCCACCCAGGTCAGGCCCGGGACGATCACCTCGTCCCCGGCGCCGATGCCCAGGGCCTGCATGGCCGCCATCAGGGCGCTGGTGCCGTTGGCCGTGGGCACACAGTGGCGCACGCCGTTGTAATGGGCGAAGGCTTCGGCGAAGCGCTGGTCCCAGGTCGGGCTGCCGTCGGTCTCCAGGCCGCTGACCGACCAGCGCCCGCTGCGCATCACCGTGAGCAGGGCACGCTCACTTTTCACCGTGGACTGCGGCCATTGTGGCCAGGCCTGGCTGTGCACCGCAGTGCCACCGAACAGTGCCAGGCCGCTCATGGGTGGGCTCCGGCGCTGGCCTGGGTCGGGCCGCTGGTCTGACGCAGGTTGGACACGCCGCCCAGGTAGTAGCGCACGGTGGCGCGCTCGGAGCAGGCGAACTTCACCCCACGCTCGCGCACCCGCTGGAACAGCTTGTCGTCTTCACCGACCCGCAGGTCCACCTCGCGCTGGCTGAAGCGTTCGTCGAAGCCCAGGTTGCGCAGGCACTCGGTGCGGAACAGCCATTCGTTCATGTCCACGGTGGCGCAACTGTCGGGCTCTTCGGGGCCACGCACACCATCGCGCATCACCGGGCTGCCGGGGCTGAAAATACCGTGGGCCAGGCCCCAGCGGTACATCCTGTTGGCCACCACCGGATCGTCGTGCCAGGGGTAATGGGTGAACGGGAACGGCGTGCCGTCCGGGTTGAGCACCTGGCGCCAGGCATGGGCCGCCTGCAGCTGCGGGTCTTCCAGGCACTGGCAGAGGGTCTGCAGATGCTCGGGCTCGAGTGCGTTGTCATCATCGAGGAACGCCACCAGCGGTTGCTCCACCTGGGCCAGCGCCGCGGCCCGCAGGCGCGCCATGCGCTGAGAGGAAGCACCCTGGAAAGGCTGCCCTTCGAGCGGCTGCCACACCACCCACTCCCGCCATCCCACCAGCGCCGGATGCGCCTGCAGTGCCAGGACCCGCTCGGACAGGATACGATGCTCGACACGCAGGCCGCCCTGCTGCGCGGCGACGCTGGCAATACAGCGCGCCAAGGCCTGCGGGCGATCCACGGCAAACGTCAGGATACAGATGTCAGCCAAGGGTCCAGACACGTTCACCTCCAATCAAATGAGCATGGGTTGCCACCGAGGCCAGGTCTTTTTCCGCCACCTGGGAGGCATAGCCGGCCAGGTGCCTGAGCTTTTCCGGCAGCCAGTCGGCCACCGGCGTGAGCAACGGCTGCAAGCCTTGGGCGGCGCGCGCCAATTGCTGCGCCAGTGCGTCTGCCGACAACTCGCCGGCATAGGGCAAGTCTTCATAGAACAGCAGCGGGCAGACCTCGGCGAACACCCGCTGCGCGGCCCGGCGCGTGAGCAGGTGGTCGACATGCCCGCCTATCCCCAGTGGCGCATAGACCCTGGCCGGCCGGGCCTGCTCCAGGCACTGGCGCAGCCGCTGTTCCAGGCGTTCGAGCACCGGGTCGTCAGGTGGCTCGCCGTCGACGATGAACAGCGAATCGACATCGGGGTAGCCGCGCAGCGGGGCTTCGGCCAGGTCCAGGCACTCGTGGGCCAGGTGCAGCGCGGCGCAGAAACGCGCTTCTTCTGCCTGGCGCCAGCTGGAAATCTGCGCCTGGGTATTCAGCGTCGGCGCGTAAGGGGCGAAACGGCTCTGGGAAAAGATCGTCAGCAGGCGCACGCCCTGCCCTCGCTCCGCCCCGCTCAGCAAGCGCCCCGCCAACGAATAGGCGATGTCGTCGCAGTGGGGCGACAGCAGCCAGGCCTCACCCTGGCCGCTCATTGCCGCGGACCTGCCGCCAGCACACGGGCATAGGCTGCGTTCAGGGTGGCCAGCGCCCGGGCTGGGGCGAACTGCTGCTCGAAACGCTCGCGCAACTGCTCGCCCAGCATCTTCCGGCCCTGGCCATTCAGTGCCTGCGCCAAGGCATCGGCCATGGCGCGGGTGTCGCCGACCGCCGTCAGCCACGGATACGCCTGCCCGCACACCCAGCGCGCACCGCTGGTCGCCGAGGCCACCAGCGGCCGGCCCCTGGCCGCCAGTTCCAGGAGTGCGACCGGCGCGCCTTCGAACAGTGAGCTCAGCACGAACACATCGGCGCTCGCCGCCACGTCATCGATACCACCGAAGGGCTCGAAGCCGCCGGCAAACTCCACCGCTGCCTCGATGCCCAGCATCCGCGCCAGGTTTACCAGGCGCTCCAGATCCTCGCCTTCGCCCCAGAGGCGCAAGGTGGCGCGTGGGCAGCGCTCCAGCAGCAAGGCGAACGCCGCCAGCAGGAACTCCAGGCCCTTTTCCGCCGACAAGCGCGAAATGCACCCCACCACCTGCCCCGACCCACGGCGCGCCGAAACCTTGGCGGGAACACTGAGCAAAGTGTTGGCCAGTACGCTGACGCTCCCACGGTAGGCGTAGTGTTCATGGGCGTGAATGGCGGCTTCGGGATTGAGCACCAACAGCCCGTCGAGCTCATTCAGGCGTTGTTTCAACGTGTTCGGCAGCCACCAGCAGCGGGGGCTCAGGTCGGTGGGTTCCCAACCGATGACCGGCACCGCCGTGCGCCGCTCCAGCCACGCCAGGCAATGGGCTTCGATGGGCATGAACTGGATCAGGTCGGCGGGCCGTGCCGCCAGCAGGCACGCCAAGGTGCCGACCATCGCCGTCGCGCTGCCATCCGCATCCTGAACCACGCTCAGGCCCTCGACCTGCAACAGTGCCCGCCATGCCGGGTGCACTTCAGGCCCGGTGAGCAAACGCACACGATGACCGTCGCCAGCCACCAGCCGGGCAAAGGTCACGGCCGCATATTCACTGCCGCCCAAGCTGGCTAGCGAGGGCACCACCCAGATCAACTCCAGCGCAGGTTTCATGGGCGCACCAACTGAAAAAAGCCGCCCTGTTCACCCGGCACGCCATCAAGGTCACGCCCACTGATGCGCTCGACCGCGAAGCCCGCCCGTTGCGCGGATTCGAGCAGTTCGGCATTGCTGTGGTTGCGCTGGCGGATGGTCTTCCAGTCGCGCCGCGCTTCGCGCCCCTGGGCATCGATGAAACTGTACAACTGGTGGCTGACCAGCCAGCGGCTCTCGGGGTCATACTCCTCCCACCCCATCATCGCCACATGCAATGGCCCCTGCTCACTGGCGATGCCTGCCGACAGGCCATGGCTCTGCATCGGCTTGGGGAAGGGTGCTGCAGCCGCAGCAAGGCGGACCGCCGAGCGGTCACGCATATCGGTCAGCAACTGGCCACCGGGACGCAACGTGGAATGGGCGATCGCCATGAAGCGCTGTAACTGGTCGAGATCGAAATGGGTCACGAAATCATCGGCGGCGACCAAGGCGTCGAAAGTCTCCCGCAGGGGTTCGTCGAGCACGCTGCCGTGGGCCCAGCTCAAGCGTGCCCGGACCTGTGGCGCGAGGGCTGCGGCCTTGGCGGACAGGTAGCCAAGCATCGCCTCGCTGATGTCCACCCCGTGCACCCTGTGGCCATCCTCCAGCAGCGGCAGGGCCAGGCGCCCGGTGCCGCAACCGATGTCCAGCACCTGGCGCGCCGGCCCGCGCAGTTGCTCACGGTACCAGGCGATGGTGTTGGCGGAGTCGGCGTCTCCGGCGCTGGCATCGAACAAGGCCGGGTCGTAGAAGTTCGCCAGCCAGGGTGGGTCAAGGGTCATGTCACGAAGGTTCATAGGGTCACCCTGTAGTTGGCCCACTCAGGCTCCAGCCAGTCTTCCAGGTCCATGTAGCGGCGCTCGTAGCACCAGTTGCAATCGGCGCACTGCTTGATGGCCGGCCCGCCCAGGCGCTGGTGATGCTCGGCGCGCAACTGGCGCATTTCGGGGCCATTCCAGAAGGCCGCGAAACCGCCCTGCTGCCAGTCACCAAAGGTGAACTCGTCGCGGCCGTTGAGGTGGTCGCAGAAACCCAGGCGCCCACGGCTGTTGATGTAGAGGTATTGCCAGGGGTGGATGCAGACCTTGCTTACGGCGTGGTGCTGGATGCTGGCCGCGGACAGCGCCGCCGACAGCTCGAGTTGCAGGTGGTGCCGACGTTGCAGCTGACCGAGTCGGGCCATCACCGCGGTGACCTTTTCGGTATGGAACTCCAGGCGGTTGGGATCTTCGTCGGGCGCCCACAGCGGCTCGAACTTGAACCGGCGCACGCCCAGCTCCATACCCAGGGAGATGATGGCTTCGAGTTCGTCGAGGTTGCGCCCGCTGACGGTCACGCACAGGTAGAGTTTTTCTGCCGGGTCATGCCCGGCCTCGCGCTGGGCCTCGGTGAGCAGGCACAGGTTGCCCAGCACCTGCCGAAGGTCGGCGCCACCACGCAGTTCGCGAAACAGCGGCGCCGTGGCGGCATCGAACGAGACGCCAACGGTGATGCCCTCATGCCCCAGGCGCTGCCACAGCTGCGGTTTGCGCACCACCGCGTTGGTGATCAGCTTGAGCTTGACCGGATAGCCCAGCGCCACGTCCAGGTAGTCGAGAAAGCCAGGCACGATGGTGCTCTCGCCCCAACCACGCAGGTCGACGAATTCGGCGGTGGGAAACAGCGCGGCCGCCATTTCCTTGAACATCGGCAATGGCAGGATATTGCCTTTGACCGGGCTGCACCGACACATCGGGCACACCAGGTTACAGCGGTCCGTCAATTCGACGTAAATAGCACGCGGTAGTTCGGCATGGGTCACCGGATCACTACAGGCACTTTTAAGCTGAATAAACTGAACATTATCAGTCATCACCGAACGCCCCTACTTCCCTGTTTGTCCGCGGGACCAAGAATTTGACCCTTCCCTAGCCTCGAACCTGAAAACTTCCTGCCTGCCAGGTGCGCGGTGAAGTTCTACGATAGCACTGGTTTTCTGCGCTGCAATATTTGTCCAACACATGGGAAAGCCGCAAAAACCCTGCCGACAAACGGCGCGAGGAAGGGCTTGAAGCCCTGCTAAGCTGGGCATTCAGCGCGCCATAAACGTGCAGATAAACTTCGCGGCGATTAGTGCTTTTTATATATCACCAAGACGATAGTCTCATCACTTAGGCAGGGAACTCGCTTAAGTAAAAACCGCAATGGATGGCGCTTGCATTGTGCGTCGCCCGCATAATGAATCACGCCCCCACATACACAGTTGTATATTGGGAGTCGTTTGCCTGTGATCATGACCCGCACGCCTTATCGTATTTCGTTCTTTGGCGGCGGCACGGATTATCCCGCCTGGTACAAAGCCCATGGCGGCGCGGTACTGTCCACCGCCATCGACAAGTATTGCTATATCAGCTGCCGCCACCTGCCGCCGTTCTTCGAACATCGGTTCCGAATAGCCTATTCACGGATCGAGAACGTGATGCACCCCCGCGAGATCGAACACCCCGCGGTGCGCGCCGTGTTGCAGTACCTGGGCTGCGAGGACGGCCTCGAGATCCATGTCGACGGCGACCTGCCGGCACGCTCGGGCATGGGCTCCAGTTCCTCCTTCACCGTCGGCCTGCTGCATGCGTTGAAGGCCCTGCACGGCCATGCCATCGCCCGTGAAGCACTGGCCAGGCTGGCCCAGCATGTGGAGCAGCAGGTCATCGGCGAAAGCGTCGGCTCCCAGGACCAGGTCGCCGCCGCGGTCGGCGGTTTCAACCGTATCGACTTCCTGCGCGGCGATGGCGGTTTCACCGTCACCCCGGCCGCTGTGCCAAAGCCTCGTCTCGAGGCGCTGCAAGCCCACCTGATGCTGTTCTTCACCGGTTTTTCCAGGATCGCGGCCAAAGTTGCCCAATCGAAGATCGACAACCTGGGCAACCGGCTCGCTGAGCTGACCCGCCTCCATGCCATGGTTGACGAGGCACTCGCCATCCTCCAGGGCCCAGGGCCGCTGGAGGCCTTTGGCGAGTTGCTGCATTGCAGCTGGCTGCTCAAGAAAAACCTGTCGAACCAAGTCAGCAATCCAGACATCGACCACCTCTACACCATCGCTCGGTCGGCAGGCGCCATTGGCGGCAAGCTGCTGGGGGCCGGCGGAGGCGGTTTCATGCTGCTGTTCGTCAAGCCCGAGTTGCAGGCCCAGGTCCGCGAAAGCCTGCGCGACCTGGTGCATGTGCCTTTCCGGTTCGAGCAGTCCGGCAGCCAGTTGATGCGCTACCAGCCAAGTGCCCTCTGACACAGGAGCCCACGACATGTCCATACGTACCGCAGTGGTTCTGGCCGGTGGCCTGGGCACTCGCTTGCGCAGCGTGGTCAGCGATGTACCCAAGCCGATGGCGCCCGTCGCCGGGCGACCGTTCCTGGAGTACCTGTTCGACTACTGGATCGACCAGGGCATCGAGCGCTTCGTGCTCTCGGTCGGTTATCGCCACGAAGCGATCGTCGGGCACTTCGGTGAACGCTACCGTGGTGCCACGCTGCACTATGCGAGGGAACCGCAGCCCTTGGGCACAGGTGGTGGGTTGCTGATGGCGCTCGAACACCTGACGGAGGCCGACGAGAACTTCCTGCTGCTCAATGGCGACACCTGGTTCACCCTGGACCTGGCCACGCTGCAGCAATTTGCCGAGCAGCATCACGCAGACTGCTGCCTGGCGCTGTATCGCAATGGGGAACCTCGGCGGTACACGGGCATCACCGTGGATGACAACGGTCATGTCCTGGCCTTCGCCCATGCCCGCGCCGATGCGGGGGCATGGGTCAACGGCGGGGTCTACTGGATGCGCCGGGCGTGCCTGGAGTACCTCGCCCATCGTGCCGGGCAGGCCGCTTCGTTGGAGGAACAGTTGCTGCCGCAGTGGTTGGACAGCGGGTTGAACGTGCTGGGGTTCGAGGCGTCGGGGCGGTTTATCGATATCGGGGTGCCCCATGATTATCAGCGGGCGGGGGCGTTGATCAATGCGTCGCGCTAGGGGTGTTCGACGAAGGTTTTGCAGTGTTCATGAGATCGAGCGCCGCGCGGGCGGCGCTCGGTCTTGAGAACGCTGCAAAGCTGTCGGCGTGCACCTAAATCAGAACGTCATTTCCTTCACATCATCCGGCACGATCAGCTTGCCGGCGGTCTTCTCGATGATCTCCTCGACACTCACTCCCGGCGCGGTCTCGCGCAGGATGAACGCGCCGTTGTCGATCTCCAGGTAAGCCAGGTCGGTCAGCACCTTGCGAATGCAGCCGGCACCGGTCAGCGGCAGGCTGCAGCGCGGCAGCAACTTGGACTCGCCATCCTTCGAGGCGTGGGTCATGGTGACGATGATGTTGTCGGCGCCGGCCACCAGGTCCATGGCGCCACCCATGCCCTTGACCAGCTTGCCGGGGATCATCCACGAGGCGATGTTGCCCTCCACGTCCACCTCGAAGGCACCAAGCACGGTGAGGTCGACGTGGCCGCCGCGGATCATCGCGAAGGACTGCGCCGAGTCGAAGATCGACGCGCCGCGGCGGGCGGTGACGGTCTGCTTGCCGGCGTTGATCATGTCGGCGTCGATCGTGCTTTCGGTGGGGAACTCGCCCATGCCCAGCAGGCCGTTTTCCGATTGCAGCATCACATCCATGTCGGCGGGGACGTAGTTGGCCACCAGGGTGGGGATGCCGATACCGAGGTTGACGTAGTAGCCGTCCTTCAGTTCGCGGGCGACGCGTTGGGCCATTTGTTCGCGGGTCAATGCCATGGTCAGGATCTCTTTGTTGTTCTTGAGTGTGGCGCTCAGGCCTTGACGGTGCGCTTCTCGATGCGCTTCTCGAAGGTGCCGACGATGATCCGGTCGACATAGATGCCCGGGGTGTGGATCTCGCTGGGCAACAGCACGCCGGGCTCGACGATCTCCTCGACCTCGACCACGGTGATCTTGCCGGCGGTGGCGGCCAGCGGGTTGAAGTTCTGCGCGGTGTTGCGGTACACCACGTTGCCGTAGTGGTCGGCCTTCCAGCCCTTGACGATGGCGAAGTCGCCGGTGATCGACTCTTCGAGGATGTACTTGCGGCCCTTGAACTCGCGCACTTCCTTGCCTTCGGCGACCGGGGTGCCGTAGCCGGTGGCGGTGTAGAAGGCCGGGATGCCGGCCCCACCAGCGCGCATCTTCTCGGCCAGGGTGCCTTGCGGGGTCAGCTCCACTTCCAGCTCGCCGCTGAGCAGCTGGCGCTCGAACTCGGCGTTCTCGCCCACGTAGGAGGCGACCATCTTGCGGATCTGCCGGTCCTCGAGCAGCACGCCCAGGCCGAAGCCGTCGACGCCGCAGTTGTTGGAGACCACGGTCAGGCCCTTGACGCCAAGGCGCTTGATCTCGGCGATGAGGTTCTCGGGGATGCCGCACAGGCCGAAGCCGCCGGCCAGTACCGTCATGTCGTCGGTCAGGCCTGCCAGGGCCTCTTCATAAGTTGCTACACGCTTGTCCAGTCCGGCCATGCTCAGTCGCCTTTTGTAGTTGTTGGAACCGTGCGGTCATCTTCACTGTAGACGACTGATTTGTTAATTTTGTTTTCGTCATCGATTGATAACTTTTGCAAAACAAAGGGCAAGCCTGTCATGAACGTCAAGCAGCTGCGTGCTTTCGTCACCGTGGCCAAGTACCAGAGCTTCGCCCAGGCCGGCGAACACCTGCACGTCTCGCAACCGGCCCTGAGCCTGACCATCAAGGCGCTGGAGGACAACCTCGGCGGCGCCCTGCTCACCCGCACCACCCGCAGCGTCAGCCTGACCCCCGAGGGCGAGGTGCTGCTGCCCCTGGCCCGGCGCCTGCTGGCCGACTGGGACGACACTGAAGAACTGCTGCGCCAGCGCTTCACCCTGCAACTGGGCCGGGTATCGGTGGCGGCCATGCCGGCCTTCGCCGGCAACCTGCTGCCGCAGTCGCTCAAGGTGTTTCGCCAGCGCTACCCCAAGGTCAATGTCACCGTGCACGACGTGATCAACGAGCAGGTGCTGGAGCTGGTGCGCCACCGCCGCGTCGAACTGGGCATTGGTTTCGAGCCCGAACGCAGCGAGGCGCTGCGCTTTCATCCGCTGTACATGGACCGTTTCGTGGCCGTGGTGCCCGCCGACTCGCCCCTCGCCCGCCAGCCCCAGGTGCGCTGGCAGGAGCTGCTGGCCCAGGATTTCATCGCCCTGCAGCGCCCCTCCGCCGTGCGCCTGCTGCTGGAGCAACACCTGGCCGCCAACCATGGCAAGCTGGCGGTGGCCTTCGAAAGCCACCAATTGTCGACCGTCGGCCGCATGGTCGCCAGCGGCCTGGGCGTGAGCGCCGTACCGGCGCTGTGCATCGAGCAGATGCAGGAACTCGGCGCGCGTTGTGTGGCGCTGGTCGAACCCACCATCGAGCGGCGCATCGGCGTGATCGCCCTGAGCGACCACAAGCTGTCGAAAGCCGCCGAGGCGCTGCTCGATGTACTGCTGACCCATACCCTTCCACAGGAGGTGACATGCGTTACGTGAATCTGGCGGGCTCCCGCGTGCCGGCCATCGGCCAGGGCACTTGGTACATGGGCGAGGACCCAGGCCACAGGGCCGCCGAAGTGGCGGCGCTGCAACAGGGCATCGAGCTGGGCCTGAGCCTGATCGACAGCGCCGAGATGTACGCCGAGGGCGGCGCCGAGCAGGTGGTCGGCCAGGCCATCGCCGGGCGTCGCGACCAGGTGTTCCTGGTCAGCAAGGTCTATCCCCACAACGCCAGCCGGCGCGGCGTGCCCGAGGCCTGTGAGCGCAGCCTCAAGCGCCTTGGCACCGACTGTATCGACCTGTACCTGCTGCACTGGCGCGGACAGCACCCGCTTGAAGAGACGGTGGAAGCCTTCGACCGTCTGGTCGAGCAGGGCAAGATCCGTGCTTGGGGGGTGTCCAACTTCGACCTTGACGACCTGCGCGAACTGGACAACCCGGCCTGTGCCACCAACCAGGTACTGTACAACCCGGCCGAGCGCGGCATCGAGTTCGACCTGCTGCCCTGGAGCCGAGAGCGGCAGATGCCGACCATGGCCTACTGCCCACTGGCCCAGGCCGGGCGCCTGCTGGGTCACCCGGTGTTGGGGGAAATCGCCAAGCGCCATGGGGCGACACCGGCGCAGGTCAGCCTGGCGTGGGTGACGCGTGACACTGGGGTGATCGCCATCCCCAAGGCGGTGAGACCTGAGCACGTGCGCTTGAACGCGGCAGCCGGGGCGCTGGTGCTGGACGACGCGGACCTGCAAGCGATCGACCAGGCGTTTGCGCCGCCGACACGCAAACAGCGCCTGGCAATGGTTTGACGCTGCTCGGCCCTTGTGGGAGCGGGCTTGCCCGCGAAGCAGACACCGCGGTGCATGGCACCGGCATAGCCGGTGTTCGCCAGCAAGGTGGGCCCTACAAAGGCGCGTCCTCCGCCAACCCTCGCAATAATCGGTAATCACGCAACACCGTCGGCACATAGCGCCGGGTTTCGGCAAACGGGGGGACCACCTTGCCACGGCTGAGCACCGCTTCCGGCCCGGCGTTATAGGCCGCCACCGCCAGGGTGATGTCGTTGTCGAACAGCGTCAGCATGCGCTTCAGATAACGCGCGCCGCCCTGCAGGTTGGACTGCGGGTCCAGCACATCCTTCACCCCCAGTTCCCTGGCGGTGTCCGGCATCAACTGCATCAACCCGCCCGCACCTTTGGCTGAACGCGCCTTGGGGTTGTAGCCCGACTCGGCCTTGATCAGCGCATGCAGCAAGGCCTGTGGCACATCGTTGGCCAGCGCGGCGGCGGCCACCAGGTCGGCGTAGGGGCGCCCGGTCACCAGTTGCGCATCGACCGGCCCCGTGCCCGTTTCGCTGATCACCCGCTCATAGTGCCGCCCCGGCCGATGCACGTTGGACAGCACGTAACCGCCCTTGCCGTCGCTGGAGACATACACATCGGCCTGGGCGCCCAACGCCAGCAGCCCGGTCAATCCCAGAATCAGTCCACGCATGTCGATCGCCTCCCACCGTGGCCCCCGAAGTGGGGGAAATGCCCCGGAAAACCCGGGGCCCACAGTGACGACGCAAGCCGCGTGCCGCTTGCCATCCCGCATGGCGCAAGGGCCCGGCGCAGACGTGCACGGCAGTTGCATGAGCACCGTGCACACGCAACGGAGGGTTCCCCCATGCAGCGCAGCATTCACACCCAACGTGGTTTCACCCTGCTCGAACTGCTGGTGGTGCTGGTGGTGCTCGGCCTGTTGGCCGGCATCGTCGCGCCCAAGTACTTCAGCCAGCTCGGCCGCTCCGAAGCGAAGGTGGCGCGGGCGCAGATCGAAGGCCTGGGCAAGGCCCTGGACCTCTACCGCCTCGAAGTCGGCCACTACCCCAGCAGCGAACAGGGCCTGCAGGCCCTGGTGGTCGCGCCCAGCGGCGAGACACGCTGGTCGGGCCCCTACCTGCAGAAAGCCGTGCCCCAGGACCCGTGGGGCCGCGCCTACCTCTACCGGCAACCGGGCGAGAACGGCGGCGAATACGACCTGCTGTCGATGGGCAAGGACGGCCAGCCCGGCGGCGACGGGGAAAACGCCGAGATCACCAGCTGGCAGTGAGGGCCCAAGCCATGCGCTTTCGACTCAAGGCCCTGGGCAGCCAGGGCGTGACGCAGTTGCAGGTGGAGGCCGAGGACATCGAGCAGGCCCGACGCCAGGCCCAGGAGCAGGGTTTGCGCGTGCTCAGCGTGCGCGGCCAGGGGCTGGGGCTGCGCGCCCTGCCCTGGCGCCGCGCGGTGGCCTTCGACCTGGTGCTGTTCAGCCAGGAACTGGCCACCCTGCTCAACGCCGGCCTGCCCCTGATCGACGCCCTGGAAAGCCTGACTGAAAAGGCCAGCGCCGGCACCCCGCGCAAGACACTGGAGCTGCTGGTGCGCCAGTTATATGAAGGCCGCTCGCTGTCCCAGGCCCTGGCCCGGCAACCGCAGGTATTTCCCAGCCTCTACGTGGCCCTGGTGCAATCCAGTGAACGCACCGGCGCGCTGGGGGATGCCCTGGCTCGCTACATCGGCTATCGCCAACGCCTGGACCTGGTACGGCAGAAACTGGTCGGCGCTTCGGTGTACCCGCTGCTGCTGTTGCTGGTGGGCGGCGGCGTGGTGCTGTTTCTGCTGGGCTACGTGGTGCCGCGGTTCAGCCTGGTGTTCGAGGGCATGGGCACCGAGTTGCCCTGGCTGTCGCGCGTGCTGATGCAGATCGGCTTGTTCCTGCACGCCCAGCAATTGCCCCTGGGCCTCGGCGCCCTCGGGGGTATCGCGATGCTGGTCGCCCTGCGTCGCCATCCCGCCGTGCGCCGCTGGGCCAGCCGCCAGTCGCGACGGATCCCGGCCCTGCACCGGCGCCTGGTGATGTATGAGCTGGCGCGTTTCTATCGGTCGCTGGGGATCCTGCTGCAGGGCGGCATCCCGATTCTCACCGCCCTGGGCATGGCCCGCGGCCTGCTGGGCAGCGCTGCGGCCGATGGCCTGGAGCATGCCAGCCGCCGTGTCGCCGAAGGCCTGCCACTGTCCGACGCGCTGGAAACCGGGCAACTGGTGACACCGGTCGCCTTGCGCCTGCTTCGTGCGGGTGAGCAGTCGGGCAACCTCGGCGAGATGCTCGAACGCTGCGCGGACTTCCACGACCAGGAGATCGGCCGCTGGGTGGAGTGGTTCGTCAAACTGTTCGAACCACTGCTGATGACCTTCATCGGCCTGCTGATCGGGCTGATCGTGATCCTGATGTACATGCCGATCTTCGAACTGGCCTCGAGTATCCATTGAGTGAGCTGGCAAATGGCCACAGACCTGGCTTAGCATGCGCCGTTTACCCCGAGAACCTTGCACCGTGCCGCTTAGCCTGCCGACCCTGATGCTGGTCGCCGTGTTCATCTTCGCCCTGATGGGCAGCCTGACCCTGCACGCCTGGCGCCGCTGCGCCGGCGACCCGAGCCTGGGGTACCTGGGGACGATGCTGCTGGCCTGCACCCTCGGTGTCACCCTCAACGCCTTGCGCGGCATGGGGCTGGACTACCTGGCCCTGGTGCTGGGCAATATCGTCCTGCTGGTCGGCGCGGGCCTGGGTTGGACTGCCATGCGTGTGTTCGGCGGACGCCCTGTACATTGGCCACTGGTGTTCGCCGGCGCCCTGCTCTGGTGGCTGTTCAGCCTGTGGCCAGGCTTTTACGCCAGCCTTGGCCTGCGGGTCCAGGCCTACTCGCTGCTGACCCTGTTCTACACCGGACTGTGCATCCGCGAACTGTACCGCCCACGGGTCCGCCTGCCGGTGTCGTACACCCCGGCGCTGATCCTGACCGGGCTGCATGGCGCGGTGTATTTCGCGCGCCTGTTGATCGACGACGGCGCCGCCCTGGACCAGGCCATCGCCGACCAGGGCAGGCACCCGGGTTTCTTCGCCTTCATCCTGTTCGAATCGATGCTGTTCGCCATTGGTATCTCCTATGTCACCCTGGCCATGGTTCGCGAGCGCGCCGAAGTGCAGTTGCGCGCCGCCGCCTACAGCGACCCGCTGACCGGTATCGGCAACCGCAGGGCATTCATGGAACACGGCACCCGCTTGTTGCAGGCAAGCGCGGCGCGGCGAGAGCCGGTGGCCTTGCTGTTGTGCGACCTGGACCACTTCAAGCGGATCAACGACCAGTTCGGCCATCCCAAGGGCGACCAGGTGTTGCTGGCATTCGCCGAGGAAACCCGTCGTCACCTGCGCGAGGGCGACCTGTTCGCCCGGATTGGCGGCGAAGAGTTCGCCTGCCTGCTGCCGGATGGTGACGAAGCCGTGGCCGAGCACGTTGCGCGGCGGATCTGCGCGGCATTCGCCGCCTTGCCACTGCTGGAGCCCGGTGCGCTGGGCGTGAGCATCGGCATTGCCAGCCAACCCGCGCAGCAATGCGACCTCTCACGGCTGCTGTCGATGGCTGACCACGCCCTGTACCAGGCCAAGCAACAAGGCCGCAGCCGGGCCTTGCAGTACGCCGGATAACGGCTGGCACCAACCTGTAGGAGCCGGCCTTGCCGGCGAACAGCCGTACCCCCAGGGCTCGAATCTCGTCGTCTACACTTTGCCCCTACCCACGGAACGGCAATCGACGAGGCCCCGATGAAGAAGATCCCTACCCTGCTGGCCGGCCTGCTGCTCGCCCTGGGCCTGGCCACCACCGACTCCGCCGCTGCCGCCGAGCAACCTGCACCCATCCACTTCGGTGACATCACTTGGGAAAGTGGCGCCCTGACCACCGAGATCCTGCGGTTTATCGTCGAGCACGGTTACGGCCATGCCACCGATACCCTCCCCGGCAGCACCGTCAGCATGGAAGTGGCCCTGGCCCGCAACGACCTGCAGGTGATCGCCGAGGAATGGGCCGGCCGCAGCCCGGCCTGGGTCAAGGCCGAACAGGCCGGCCAGGTGTTCGCCCTGGGCGACACGGTGAAGAACGCCGAGGAAGGCTGGTGGGTGCCAGCCTATGTGATCAAGGGCGACGCCGCGCGCAACCTCAAGGCATTGGCCCCGGACCTGCGCAGCGTCACCGACCTCAAACGCTATCCACACCTGTTCAAGGACCCCGAAGCGCCCGGCAAGGGCCGCTTCCTCAACAGCCCCAGCGGCTGGACCTCCGAAACCGTCAACAGCCAGAAACTCAAGGCCTATGGCCTGGACGGCCAGTACAACAACTTCCGCAGCGGCTCCGGCGCCGCCCTCGATGCCGAGATCGCGGCGCAGATCCGCCTGGGCAAGCCGGTGCTGTTCTACTACTGGAGCCCGACCCCGTTGATGGGCCGATACCAGCTGGTGCGCCTGGAAGAGCCGCCGTTCGACGCCACCGCCTGGGCCACCCTCACCGATGCCGCCAACCCCGACCCGAAGGGCAGCCGCTCGTTGCCGGCCAAGCTCTCAATTGGCGTGTCGAAGGCGTTCCACGACACCCACCCTGAACTGGTCGCCCTGTTCGAGAAGGTCGATTTGCCCATCGACCTGCTGAACAAGGCCCTGGCGCGGATGAGCGAGTCACGCCAGCCGCCCCGCGAGGCGGCGCTCACCTTCCTGCGCGACCACCCTGAAGTGTGGAAAGCCTGGCTGCCGGCCGACAGCGCCGCCAAGGTCGAGGCCGCCCTGTGAGCGGTGGTTTCCCCGAAGCCCTGCAATTCTCCTTCGCGCCCTGGGTCAACCGCCTGGTCGACTGGCTGGTGCTGCACTACGGCGATGACCTGCGTGGTGTCTCCGAGCAACTGCTGCAACTGCTGGTGGCGTTGGAGAACCTGCTGCGCCTGTTGCCCTGGTGGCTGTTGCTGCTGCTGGTGGGGTTGCTGGCCTGGCACGCCAGCCGCAGCCTGGCGCGGGCCGTGGCGCTGACGCTGCTGCTGGCCCTGATCGGCGTGCTGGGGCTGTGGGACAAGCTGTTGCAGACCCTCGCCCTGGTGCTGGTCAGCAGCAGCCTGTGCGTGCTGGTCGGCGTGCCCCTGGGCATCCTGCTGGCCACCCGGCCGCTGGCCCGGCGCCTGCTGCTGCCGGTGCTGGACGTGATGCAGACCCTGCCGGCCTTCGTCTACCTGATCCCGGTGCTGATGCTGTTTGGCCTGGGCAAGGTGCCGGCGGTGTTCGCCACCCTGGTCTACGCCCTGCCGCCGCTGGTGCGCCTGACCGAGCTGGGCCTGGCGCAGATCGACCCTTCTTTGCTGAAGGCTGCCCACGGCCTGGGCGCCGGTCGCTGGCAACGGCTGTGGCGCATCGCCCTGCCCCTGGCCATGCCCAGCATCATGGCCGGGCTCAACCAGTCGGTGATGATGGCCCTGTCGATGGTCGTGGTGGCGTCGATGATCGGCGCCCGGGGGCTGGGCGAGGATGTGCTGGCCGGCATCCAGACGCTCAATGTCGGCCAGGGCATGGAGGCTGGGCTGGCCATCGTCGCGCTGGCCATGGTGATCGACCGGATCAGCCAGGCCTATGGCCGCCCGAAGCACTGAGGCCGCAAACGGGCTTGCCAGCACCGTGGGCGAACCGGACAATCGCCCACGACCAGCGCAGCCCGGAGCCTCCCCCGCGTGTCCCTCAAAGCCCTGCGTACCCTGGTGACCATCGCCCGCCATGGCACCTTCGCCCGCGCCGCCGACCTGCTGAGCCTGACGCCCTCGGCGGTGAGCCTGCACATCAAGACCCTTGAAGACGAGCTGCAGGTCGCCCTGTTCGACCGCAGCCGCCGCCAAGTCGTGCTGACCGAAGCCGGGCAACTGGCCGTGGCCCGCGCCGAAACCATCCTGGCCGCCTATGAAGAACTCGCCGACACCCTGGCCAGCGGCCCGGGCCTGCGCGGGCGCCTGCGCATCGGTGCGATTCATACCGTACTGGCCCGGCGCCTGCCCAAGGCGCTGGTGTGGATCAAGGCCCATCACCCGCACCTGCACATCAGCGTGGTGTCGGGCATGTCGGCGGAACTGGCCCGGCGCGTCGAGGACGGCGAGCTGGATGCCGCGATCACCACCGAGCCGGTCAGCCCCTATCCGCAGTGCCTGCGCTACACCCCGTTGTTCGAGGACCGCTTCTGGGCCATCGCCAGCCCGGAGTTGGCTGGGCAGAGCGTGACGCAATTGCTGGCCGGGCAACCCTTCCTGCGCTTCGACAAGCGCGCCTGGGCCGGCCGGCAGATCGAACAGGAGTTGCGCCGCCAGCATTTGCAGGTCAGCGAACAGATGGAGCTGGACAGCCAGGAAGCGCTGGCACGCATGGCGGCCATGGGCCTGGGGGTGGCGATCATTCCGATGGCCGACGAGGACCTGGAGCGCCTGCCGGCCGCCACCGTGCTGCCCTTCGGCGAGCCGCAGCTGACGCGGCGGATGGTGCTGCTGGAGCATGAGAAGAGCCAGCGCCGGCACCTGAGTGCGGTGCTCAGGACAGCGCTGGAGGATGCAGGAGCGGCTTCAGCCGCGATGCAGGCAACGCAGTGCCTGGGTGATCGCGGCTGAAGCCGCTCCTACAGGATCGCGGTCAGCACTCGACGAAGGCGACCGCCAGGCCGCCACGCGAGGTTTCCTTGTAGTTGGCATGCATGTCGGCGCCCGTGTCGCGCATGGTGCGGATCACCCGGTCGAGGGAAATGAAATGCTCGCCATCGCCGCGCAAGGCCATCTGCACCGCATTGATCGCCTTCACGGCAGCGATGGCATTGCGCTCGATGCAAGGGATCTGGACCAGCCCGCCCACCGGGTCGCAGGTCAGCCCCAGGTTGTGCTCCAGGGCGATCTCGGCGGCATTCTCCAACTGCGGCGGCGTGGCCCCGAGCACTTCGGCCAGGCCTGCGGCCGCCATCGAGCAAGCCGATCCGACTTCGCCCTGGCAACCGACCTCAGCGCCGGAAATCGACGCGTTCTTCTTGCACAGGATGCCCACCGACGCCGCCGCCAGGAGGAATGCCACCACGTCGTCGTCGCAAGCGCCGGGGTTGAACTTCATGTAGTAGTGCAGCACCGCCGGGATGATCCCTGCCGCGCCATTGGTGGGTGCGGTGACCATGCGCCCGCCCGCGGCGTTTTCTTCGTTGACCGCCAGGGCGAACAGGTTGACCCACTCCATGGCGCTCAGCGTCGTACCGATCACGTTGGGCTTGCCCAGCTCCTGCAAGCTGCGGTGCAGGCGCGCAGCGCGGCGTTTGACGTTGAGCCCCCCCGGCAGGATGCCTTCGTTGCGCAGGCCGTTGTCGACGCACTCGCGCATCGCGCCCCAGATCTTCAGCAGCCCCTCGCGCACTTCATGCTCCGGGCGCCAGGCACACTCATTGGCCATCATCAGCTGGCTGACGCTCAGGTCGTGGGCCTTGCACAGGGCCAGCAACTCGGCGCCGCTGGAGAACGCATAAGGCAATTCCACCTGGCCAACGTTCGCCTCGGCTGCGTCGATCTCGCCTTGCTCGACGATGAAGCCACCACCCACGGAGAAGTAGGTCTGGCTGAACAGGCTGGTCTGGCCGTCGAAGCACTCGAGGGTCATCGCGTTGGGGTGGTAGGCCAGGTCTTCGTCGAGCAGGCGCATGTCGCGGGCATACTGGAACGCGACCGGGTGGCTGCCGTCGAGCATCAGGTTCTGTTCTTTCATGACCTGGTCGATGCGCGACTCGATGCTATGCGGGTCGATGCGGTCCGGCCACTGGCCCATCAGCCCCAGCAGGCAGGCCCGATCGGTGGCGTGGCCGACACCGGTGGCCGAGAGCGAGCCGTACAGGCGCACCTCGACCCGCGTCACCCGGCTCAGCCAGCCACGCTCGCGCAGGGCCTGGGCGAAGGTCGCCGCTGCACGCATGGGGCCGACGGTGTGGGAGCTGGAGGGGCCGATGCCAATCTTGAAAAGGTCGAAAACACTGATAGCCATGCTAATGCCTGGCCGTGATCACAATGGACGATGCGTCACGGCTGTCTGGAAAAATTGAGCGGTATTGCGAATTTGCGCGATACTGCCGTGCTCAGGTCGCTATGACCAACGAAATTTCCTACACAAGCCTTTAGCAGTACTAAACGATGAAAGGACCCCTCAATGGCCAGGTGTTCGTCTGGCTGCATGTGTTCTCCTGCGCCGCGCGGCACCTGTCGTTCACCCGCTGCGCCGAGGAGTTGCACATCACCCCCGGCGCGGTCAGCCAACAGATGCGCTTGCTGGAGGAGCGCCTGGGCTTTCGCCTGTTCCTGCGCCGTGCCCGGGGTGTCGAGCTGACCGCCGAAGGCCAGCGCCTGGCGCAGACCGTGGCCGAGGCCTACGGCGGCATCGAGGCGGAATTGCTGCGCCTGGATGCCGGCGAGATCCGCGGTACCCTGCGCCTGCGCTCGATCCCCTCGTTCCTGGCCAAATGGCTGACCCCACGCCTGCCACGCTTCCAGCAGCGCTACCCGGACATCGCGCTGCGCCTGGTGGCCGAGGACAGCAACCAGGCCCTGCACCCGGACGACTTCGACCTGGCCATCGACCTCAACGACGGCAGCTACCCGGGCATGCTCTCCACGCCCCTGCTGGACGAGCAGATCTTCCCAGTGTGCTCGCCCGCCTTGCTGCGCGGCCGCCCGCCCCTGCACGGGCCGGCGGACCTGGTGCACTACCCGCTGCTGCACGACATCACCGCCTGGCGCGGCAGTTCGGAATACGCCGAGTGGGAGTTCTACCTGGAGGGTATCGGCGCACAGGGGCTGGACGTGCGCCGGGGGCACACCTTCAACCGCAACCACCTGACCATCGAGGCGGCCATCGCCGGGGTGGGCGTGGCCATCGCACGGCGCACACTGCTCAATGACGAGCTGGAACGCGGCGCGCTGATCGTGCCGTTCGGGGTGCCGATCGCCAACCACAAGCGCTATGTGCTGCTGTACCAGCCGGGTGGGCTGAACCAGCCGGGGGCGCGAGCGGTGCATGACTGGTTGGTTGAGGAGGCGCAGGGGTTTCGGGCCTTGCACCCGCTATCCGAGGTTATGCCGCCGTCGTGAGAGACGCTCTTTCAAGGAGTTCGCCTGGAGCGTTTCAACGCCTATGAAATCGAGCGCCGCCGGCGCGGCGCATCGCGGATGAATCCGCTCCTACAGTTGCAACGTGGCCATGACCGATAGGCCGCTGCCGCCGCCCCACCTGCCTGTAGGAGCGGATTCATCCGCGATGCGCTGCGCGGGCGGCGCTCGATCTTCAGAGCAGTGCATAACTACCGCCCAGCACCTGCTTGCCACCACGCGATGAAAAGCCCCGTCAATAAGCCTGCTTGCCGGTAAACGCATTGAGCGTGCGCACCAGGATCACGAAATCGAGCCACAGCGACCAGTTGTTGATGTACTCGATGTCCGAATCCACGCGCTGGATCATTTGCGCGATATCCTTGGTTTCACCTCGATAACCGCGCACCTGGGCCAGGCCGGTCATGCCGGGCTTGATATTGTGGCGGGCGAAGTAGTCGACGATGTCCTGGGAATACAGCGTGTCGTGCTGCAACGCATGGGGGCGCGGCCCCACCAGGGACATCTCGCCGGTCAGCACGTTGAACAGCTGCGGCAGTTCATCCAGGCTGGTACGGCGGATGAACGCGCCGATCCGGGTCAGGCGCGGGTCGTTCTTCTGCGCCTGCTTGACCACACCGTCCTGCGGCTGGTGCACGTGCATGCTCCTGAACTTCCAGATGCGGAACGACTCCCCGGTCCATCCGGTGCGCTCTTGCCTGAAGAATACCGGCCCGGGGCTGTCGAACTTGATGATCGCGGCCAGCGCGAGCAATACCGGTGAGGCGCACAGCAGGATCATCGCCGCCAATACTCGGTCTTCAAGGTTCTTCAGGAACAGGCTCATCCCGGTCAGCGGGGTTTCCGACAGGGTCAGCACGGGAATCCCGGCGATCTCGCGCACGCTGTGGTTGATCAGGCGCAAAGAGAAGATGTCCGGCACCCAGTTCACGGCAATGCACTTGTCGAGCAGCTTCATGTACACGTCGTTGATCACATCGGAGCCGCCCAGCGGCGTGACCAGGTACACCGTCCTGATCGCGTTTTGCGCAACGATGCCGTCGAGTTCGCTGATGTGCCCCAGCACCGGCAGGCGCGACTTGATCTGCGGGGCCTCGCTGTCGGCGGCGTTGCCGTCGTCGACCAGCACGCAACCGACGACCCGTTCACCCAGCCAGGGGTTGTTGCTGATCTTGAGGTACAGGAACTCGGCCAGGTCGCCGGCGCCGATGATCAGCACGTTCTCCGGCCTGGAGGCATGCGCCATGTAGCGTTTCTGCACCTCGCGCACGGCGATGTGCAGGAACAGCTGCACCGCGTAGCCGATGACGAACAACTGCGCCACCAGCATCCGCGAGTACTGCCCGCTCTGCTTGGTGAGGAACGCCATCACCGCCAGGAAACAGAACGTCGCCGACCACGCCTTGAACAAGCGAAAGGCCTTGCGCGTCAGCCCGACGTTGCTGCGGTAGATGCCGTAGTGATCGTAGATCACCGCCAACGCACCGATCAGCAACAGCAGCATGATCACGTAGTCGGAGGTGATGAAACCGAATTGATCGTAGATCAGGTACCAGGCCACGCCGGTCACGGCGATGCCATCCAGACCCGCCTGGATGGCGTTGCTGACGCTGCTTCTGCGCTGGAGCAAGGAGCGACTGCTGCGGGGTTCGAACACCATGGTCAGGCCTCATCGAAATGTGAGTGAGCAAATGCCTGTCTTTCACGCTGGGCGATCAGCCAGCGACCTGTGCAATGCCAAGCGAGGGTGTGCGATGACACGTGCCGCAAGCATGCGGCGGCGGGATGTTCCCATGATCTTCATAACCCCTTCGGCGCGCCTTCAGGTACCTATCCCCCACAGGACTGATACGACGGCGTGCGCGATTCCATGTTGACGGTTCACGGGTGTAGGTCTGATATCACTGTAGCAGCGCCAGGCCATCAGTGTGGTGCAGTGCATCCGCAGATCACCCACAACCCTGTAGGAGCGGCTTTAGCCGCGATGCAGGCAACGCCTCATATCCGCTTCGCCTGTGATTGCGGCTGAAGCCGCTCCTACAGAGGCCCGTCATGCGCTCTTTGCAACGCCTTTGCGCAGTAGCACCGTACGCAGCAAAAACAACGGATTGCCCACCACATAGCGCATGAACAGGCGCCTGGGCTCACGGGCCAGGCGAAACACCCACTCCCCGCCCAAGCTTCGCAGCCATTGCGGCGCCCGCTCTACCTTGCCTCCGAGAAAATCCAGGATCGCCCCGCCGCACACCACCACGCATGACGGGCCACTGGCGGCCAACGCGACGGCCAGCGCCTCCTGCCTGGGCATGCCCATCCCCAGCACGATCAGCTCTGGCTGGGTTTCACGGGCAAGCCGCAGATAGTTATCGAGGTCGGCAAAACCGTCACAGACCGAGACCGGCTGGATGGCGAAGCATTCCACGCTGCGGCTCACCGCCTGCCCGAGATACGGTTCGCGCGTGCCCCAGAAGGCCACCCGCCGCCCCTTGTACGCGGCCAGGAGCTTGGGGATGAAGTCAGTGCCATTCATGTTCAGACCAGGCTCCAGGCCCAGTTGACGAAGCAGGATCGCCATGCCGGAGCCGTCGCGCAGCACCACGTCGGCCACCGTCAGCGCCTGGCCGAATTCGGTATTGCGCGCTGCCAGGTTCATGGCATGGGCGTTGACGAACGCCAGCACGGTCGCCTTCTCGGGCCTGGTCAACCGCTCGATCAGCAGTTGTTCGGCCGCGGGGTCGCCAACCACGTGCAGCTTTTCCACGAGCCGCTTCCAGCGGCTGCGCCAGGCGTGTCTATCCATCAGCCATCATCCCGTTTCGAACGCACCCAATCGACCTGGCGCCTGACCAGGAAGCCCAGGTACAGGGGAATTTTCCTCATCGCATAGAACGGCGCGTACATCAGCGTCGAAAACGCTATCAGCTCACGGGCGAACCGCCCCCAGGCCAGCAGCACCGCCACGCCCAGCAGTAGCAGGGCGCCACTGGCGATCAGCGCTGGCAACAACAGGCCAGACAGCGCGAAAACCAGCCAGGTGAGGCAGAAACCGGCGATCAATACCAGCACCAGCAGCGCCAGTGGTGGCACCAGCAGGTCCAGGGCCAATGCCAGCAAGCCAACATTGCGCTGCCCCACCGCGCCGGCCAGCAATCCGGGGGCCTCGCCGAACAGCACGCCCAGGTGCCCGTGCTCCCAGCGCTTGCGCTGGTTGGCCAGGCCTTCGTCGCTACCGGGGAACTGGCTGTCGACCCGGGCCGCCTGGCAGAACAGCGGTGGCTTGCCAGCGCGACACAGGTCCAGGCCCAGTTTCAGGTCTTCCACCAGGTGCCCGCTGGCGAGATCGATGGCGGCCAGGTCCCGCCAGGCGAAGGCCATGCCCGATCCCATCAGCTGGCACGGCAGCCCCAGCCGTGCCCAGCCACGCGGGCGCACCAGGTTCTTCACCCGCCAGGCGAACTCGGCGATCTGCACCTTGAGCCCGGCGTCGGCCGGCGCATGCATCAGGTAGAGGGCCTGCACCGGTCGTGCGCTGGCCTGGCAGCAGCGGGCCAACTGGTCGATGGCGCCCTCGCCTACCTGGCAATCGGCGTCGATGACGATCACCACCTCAGGCGGTTGCTGCGCCAGGTGACGGACGCCGAAATCCAGCGCGTAGCCCTTGCCGCGCCGCTGGGCATCCGCCCGTTCCACCACCTGCGCACCGGCGGCGCGCGCCAGCTGCGCGGTGTCATCGGTGCAGTTGTCGGCCACCACCAACAGCCGATCGCCCGCCTGCAATTGCGCCAGGATGCTCGCCAGGGTCGAACGGATAATCGTCGACTCGTCATGGGCCGGTACCAGCACGGCCACCCGCCCGCGTGCCCCGGCCGTCGTCGGTAGCCTGCGTGCCGGCAAGCAGGCCAGCAGCACCTGTGCGAGCAGCACCAGCACTGGCACGAGCAGTACGATCGTGACCACCACGAGCAACCACGCCAATAACATCATCATGCCGGTGCCCTGAAGTGGCCGGCCAACCTGGCCGCCTCGGTGTCGATATCGTGGCGTTGCAGCACGCGCTGGTAGGCCGCCTCACCCATGCGCTGCAACACCGCCTCGGGTTGCGCCAGGCAGTCCGACATGGCCGCGGCCAGCTCCTGCACGGCGCCAGCGGGAAACAACCAGCCGTTGTCACCTTGGCGTACCAGTTCGGGGATGCCCGCCACATAGGTGGTCAGCACCGGGCGGCGCAAGGCCATCGCCTCCATGATCACCACCGGCAAGCCCTCGGCGAAACTCGGCAGCACCAGGGCACGGGCCGCGAGGATCTCCTCGCGAACCTGGGCGCTGCTGATCCAGCCAGTGACGCGCACCTTGCCCTGCAGCCCGTAGCGTAGAACCAGGGCTTCGATCTCGGCGCGCATCTCACCATCACCCGCCAGCACCAGCTCGAACGCTACCGCCTGGCCCGCCAGGATCCGGGCGGCTTCGAGCAACAGCAGCTGGCCCTTCTGCTCGCACAACCGCCCCACGCACACCAGGCGTGGGGCCACTGGCACGGCAACAGCGTCGACCTCGTGGAAACTGCGCTCCAGGCCGCAGTGCACCACTTTCACCTTGGCCCAGTGCTCATGGGCCACCCAACGATACAGCTGGCTGCGCCCGTAGGAGCTGACCGCCGCGACGAAGGCCGCGCGCCTGACCTTCTCGCCCATGTGCAGGAACTGTGGCTTGTCGAATTCTTCCGGCCCATGCACGGTAAAGCTGTAGCCCGGGCCACCGAGGGCGTTGGCCAGCATCACCACCTCGGCCGAGTTGGTGCCGAAATGCGCGTGCACATGCTCGGCGCCGGCGGCCTGCAACCATTGCACCAGGCGGCACGCTTCGGCCAGGTACACCAGATGGTAGGGCCAGGGCCGGTCGGCCCGCCGCCCCGTGCGCAGGGCCAGCCGCAGCGCGGCAAGAAAGCGTCGGGGTTGCGCCCTCAGCAGTTGCCAGGTGGGCGCCAGCAACCCGCGCAGGCCGTCTTGCAGGATGTAGCGGGTCCTGTCCCGCTCCGCCAGGTCTTCGCCGTCCTGCAGCTCGGCGTCCCAGCCGCGCAAGGCAATGCGCTGGATTTCCAAGCCCTGGCGCTCGAGCGCCAGGATTTCCCGGCGAATGAAACTGTGGCTGACCTTGGGATACTGGTTGATGAAGTAAGCGATGCGCATAAGCCCCCGAAACGATCCCTGCGTCCTCGAATGACAGGCCTGTTCTACTTCAGGCTGTCGATGGCCGACGATGGCTGGCCGGCCGGTTCACTCACATGAATGACATCCTGGTAGATCCCCTGGAGCTCCAGGGCCTGGTCGCTGCACAAGGTGATGCCGTCCTTGAAACGGTTGCGATGCTGCACATAGCGCTGTGGGTGGTCGAGAATGTCGTCGAGCACCTCGCGCAGGTAGCGTTCATCCGAACTCAAGGGAATGATGGTGCCGTTCACACCGTCGACGATATCCTCCACCGTGCCCCCCGCGTCGGTGCTGACCACCCAGACATCCCGCACCAGCGCCTCGCGTATCGCCAGGCCGAAGGTTTCTTTCCACTGGGTCGGGAACAGCAGCACATCGATGCCGGAAAAGAACGCATCGATATCCGCCTGTGTGTAGCCGGGAATGATGCTGACGGTGCCCGGAATCTTCACGCTGTGCCGGTTGAACGAGCGAAAGCCCAGGTGCAGCAGGTTGTCGACCACCTTCAATTCATAGTCGCAGCGTTCCAGCGAGGCAAATGCCCGGGTGATCAGGTTGATCCCCTTGATGGAGGAATTGCCGCCGACAAAACCGAAGCGCAGCATCTGCCCCGGATGTTTCAGGTAGTCGGCCGCGGGCGCGAGGATGCCATTGCGGTTGATGCGGATCTTCGCGGCGTCGAAACCATTGGCGATGTAAAGGTTCCTGGCGAACGTGCTCGGCGCCAGCAGCAGGTTGGCCGTTTTCAGCGTGTCGGCGAGCATGCGCTGGCGGTAGGCGTTCAGGGGTGGGTCGTCGACGCAGCGGGCACACACTTCGCCCTGGATGGTGGTCTGCCCGCAGTACTGCCCGTGATTGTCGATCATGAACTGACGCCCGCAAATCCACCAGGCGTCATGCAGGGTCACCACGAACGGCACGCCGGCCTTGCGGCAACTGGCGGCCAGCAGCGCCCCCAGCCCCTGGATGGAATGCAGGTGGACGATATTCGGTGCCACGCAGGCGAGCACCTGCTCGAACACCGCGACGGTCGCGGGGTTCTCGAAGTCCTCGTGGGCCGAGCGCGTCTCGGGCAACCCCACACCGATGACCGGGGCCCCGTGCGCCTCGTACCTGAGTAGCCCGTAGGGCGCGACCTCGGACACCGGCAGCGAGGTGAAGATGAACGACTGCCAGGCGGACATCTCGCCCATCATCCGCACCATCTGCTCGGCGACGACGGTGGCGCCGCCGAAGCTGCGGGGGGCGAAGAAGATATTGGCGGACAGCACGCGCCTGCCAGGCACGGCCGCAGGTATCGGGAACAGGCGCCTGACTTGCTCCGTTTCCCGGTCGCCGGTACCCGCCTCGACCAGGGTGACCTGACGGGCCCCCACCTCTTTCATGGCCAACGCAAGCTCCGCTGTCGAGGCCAGGGCCTGGTCACAGGACAACAGCGCCTGCCGGTGCAGCGCCACGGCCGCCATGACCCGATCGACGGCCTCCGCGCTCAGGCCGGCCATGTCGTGCGCCCGTCGATAGGCCTGGGGTTCGAAGGTCAGTTCGTCGCTGTCCCAGCAGGACATCACCTCGAGCCGCCGGGCTTCATCGAGCAGCAGCAGGACCTGCGGGCTGGCGGGCACTCGATGGAGGATCACCGCCCCACTGGTCTGCAAGGCATTCAGGCAATGCACGTGGTTGCGCCAGTCGAGCACCCGGCACCGGTAGCCAAGCCCTTCGAGCAGTTGCCGGATCTGCCCTGGCCGAGACTTTGCGAGCGCCACGGGTTCGACTTCGACCAGCAGCAGCACCTCCCGGGGAAACAGTTCACGCGCCGCTACCCGCGGCGTGTCCAGCGCCAGGCTCTTGCGCTTGATGTCCGGTGGTTTCCACAACACGCCCGGCCCTTGCTTGAGCAACTCACGCCAGGCTTTTCGCAAAGTGGGATACAGCCCGGCCTTGCGCAGGTAGGCGATGAATCGCTGGTCGGGCCGTGGTTCGGTCTGAAACTGCCGGACGAGCGCCGCCAATTTCGCCTTGAACAAACCAGGTTGCGGCGCAGGCCCCTTCTCCTGTTCAGCCAGGACCTGCCCCAGGCGCTGCCGGTGGGGGTCCATCCGGTTTCCCGACAACACGGCCTCGACATGGCTGAAGACATCGTCCAGCAGGGCTTGGCGCCGGCGATACATCGCCCGTTTCTTCGGCGGGATATCGTCGGGCGAACGTTGCGCCGCGGCCAGCGGGATGCTGAAGAAGTCCTCGCGCGCCGAGGGTGTCGCGCCATGCTCTTCCCAGATGACGTCGTAGTTGGCCGCCAGGTCCTGGGCCTTCTCGGCACCGAAATAAGCATGACGATGATGCCGGTGGGCGTCGCCGACGGCATAGATGTGCGTGGCGCCCAGGGCTCTGGCGATACACTTGACGACCTCGATCAGCAGGCTGCGCGGCCGCAGCCCCTCGAAGTCCTTGGTCAGGTCGCGGTAGATGTTCAGCGAGGTTTCGCTGTCGATGCCCTTGTGGATGCCCTGGACCGCGCCGATGAACAGGTTCAACACGCTGTCCGTGCGGCGCAAGGTGAACGCCAGCGAGGCCACGCGCAGGTCGCCCTGGAACAGATTCAGCACCAGCTCCCCTTCGCGCTTGAACCAGATCGCCCGGTCCAGCAGCAATGAGCAGGCCGGGGAATAGCGGGAAAGGTCGCACAGCGCCAGCCGCTCATCGCGCCCCAGCAGCACCAGCGCGGGGAAGTGCCGGGTGACCACTTCATAGTGCGAGGCCAGGGCGTCGAAGCGCTCCTGGGCGTCCCAGTCCTTGCTGATGTAGGGCCATTGCACGACCCCGACGCAGTCAAGGCCGAGCCTGGCGAAACGCTCGGCACCCAGGGCGCCGGACATGCGCTGCAGGAACGCGCGCAGGGCCGGCCACTCCCTGACCATCAGCACCAGCAACTTGAGTTTGTTCTTCAGCGCCCGCAGCGCAAACCCGGGTTGCACGGTGAGCACACTCTTCACGACCGCTCTGAAGTACATAGGCCTCTCACTTGTACTCGATCAATACCGGCTTGCCGGTAGTGAACCTGTTCATCATGAACTTGACCTGCCCGAGCATCTCCGGAAACTTCCCCAGCACCAGGAACACGGCCTGCAACCAGTTCTCGCGAGCGGACCTGCCACCCCGGCGCGCCAGGCGCGCGGCTTGCAGCGGGTAGACCAGCAACAGCACCAGGCCCCAGCCCCCCAGCGCCAGGCACGCCATAGCGATCGCCAATGGCAGCCCCAGGCCCCAGATCCAGGCACGCCGCGCTTCGCGCCGCCAGTGCCGTTCCGGTGGCCCGCCATGCAGGGAGGCCCCCTCGGCGAAGGCATATCCGGCGCGCAGGCTGCGCCGCCACCACTGGCCAAAGCGGGTCATGGCGGCATCATGCAGGGTCATTTCCTGGTCGAGCCGCCAGATCTTCCAGCCATTGGCACGCAGACGAATGCACAGTTCGGGCTCTTCGCCGGCGATCAGGTCCGGGCGATAGCCGTGGACCGCGCTGAAGGCGTCCACCCGCATCAACGCATCGCCACCGCAAGCCTTGGTCTCCCCCAGCGGCGTGTCCCATTCCAGGTCGCACAACAGGTTGTAGACCGAATGCTGCGGGTAGCGCTCGCGACGCCGGCCACACACCACCGCAACCTGGGGGTGTGCATCGAGAAAGCCTTGCGCTTCAGGCAACCAGCCAGCCACCACCTCGCAGTCGCCATCGACAAACTGCACATGGCGCATGCCTGGCAACAGGCGTTGCAACAGGGTGAAGCCTTCATTGCGCGCACGCGCCGCGGTAAAGGGGATGGTCATGTCCAGCGCCAGCACTTCGACCCCTTGCCGTCGCGCCATCGCCACCGAGCCATCCGTGGAACCGGAATCGACGTAGACGATCTGCTCCGCCGCCTCCCGCAACGACGCCAGGCAGCGTTCAAGACGTGGGCCTTCATTGCGGCCGATCACCACCACTCCAATGCCTGTCACCCTGGGCCTCACTCAATTGCCTTGAATGGAAAATTCCCTTTAATACCCTGCCCCGTCGGCACTCTCACGGGCATTGCACGGTTTCGTGGCGCGCCCGGGTCTTGATGGTCGCCGGCACACCGACGGCGATCGAGTTGTCCGGCACATCGGTCAGCACCACGGCGTTGGCGCCGATCACCACGTTGTTGCCGATGCGGATTTCACCCAGCACCTTGGCCCCGGTGCCGATGTCGACGTTGTTGCCGAACACCGGCGCGATGGGGCGCTCGACATTCTTCAGGCCCACCACCACGCCGTTGCGAATCCGGCAGTCGTCGCCGAAGCGGGCGTAGCCGCTGATGACGATGCCGCCGAAATGGTCGATGACGAAGTTGCGACCGACCTCCACTTCGCACGGCAACTCGATGCCGGTGAGGATCTGCACCAGCTTGAACAGCACCTTGTAGACGAAGGACAGCAGCTTGCGCAGCAATGCCGGGCGCACGCCGTAGCGCCAGCGCCCGAAGCGGTAGACCAGCATCACCCAGAACCCTTGGGCGCCCCAGTCGCCTGCATATGCTCGCAAGTCCGCGCGTATGTTCTCGAACATGGCTTCACCTAGCGGGTGGGTTGAGTGGCGTAACGGGTCTTGCGCAACAACGACCAGGTGGTCTGGTTGTGCCGCCAGCAGGCCTGGATCGCGGCCCAGCCGCGGCCTTTGAGCAGGGCCTTGAGGGCCAGCACCAGGTCGCCCAGGCACACCAGCGCCATATGCAGGACCAGCCCCGACACACCGTGGTGCTTGCGAAAGTACAGCAGCTCGCTTTCGATCTGGTAGGCGCTGATCTGCCGGCTGGCCGCCTCCAGCTCGGCCACCGACTTGGAGCTTTCACCACCGATATGCACGACCGTGGTGTAGGGGTAGAACACCACCTTCCAGCCTGCTTCCTTGACCCGTTTGCAGTGGTCGACCTCTTCGTAGTAGAGGAAGTAGCGCGGGTCGAACAGCCCCACCTGGTCAAGCACCTCCCGCCGAACCAGGTAGAAGCAGCCGGGCAACCAGTCGCACTCGCGCACCGCGTCGTGGTCCCAGGCCATCTCGTCGACCATCTTCAGGCCGGGGAAAAAACGCCCGAGCCCGGTGCGCGCGACGAACACGTTCAATGGCGTCGGAAAGTAGCGGCAGCACGGCTGCAGGTCACCCTCGCGCCCAACCAGGCGCACGCCCAGCACGCCGCAGTCCGGATGCTCATCCATGTACTCGAGGGTCTTGGCGAGTGAGTCGGCGGCCACGAAAGCATCGGTATTGAGCAGTAACGCATAGCGGCCTTGCAGGTGATCGAGCAATTGATTGTTGGCCCGGCCGAAACCGACGTTCTGCGTGTTGCTCAGCAACACCGCCTCGGGACAGACCCGCTTCATGCGTTCCACCGAGTCGTCAGCCGAGGCGTTGTCCACCACCAGGTACTTGGCCAGTTTCTCGCCACCGGCCTGGCGCAACGCATCGAACATCGGCTGCAACAGCGATGCGGTGTTGAAGTTGACCACCATCACATCGACGGGTTTGCTATCCATTGCTGCCCTCCCCGAAGAAGTACTCGCGCCTGGCCGCCGCCAGCAATGGCTCCAGCTCCGGGTCGTAGCCACCCTTGCGCTCGCTGACCAGGTGGATCCAGGGGTAGGCGGCGCAACGTGCCTCCACCCGCTCGATCAGCTGGTCCATGGTGCAGATGAACTTCGCCGGGTTGCCGCCGACCACGCTGTTGGGCGGCACATCCTTGGTGACCACGGACCCGGCAGCCACGATGGCGTCGGGGCCGATGGTGACCCGGGGCATGATGATCGCGCCATGGCCGATGTAGCAGTTGTCCTTGATGTCGATGTAGCCTACCGAGTCCAGGTGCTTGCCACGGGCATACTCGATCAGCGCGACCACACTGTCGTGCCCGATCAATGTGCAGTCCGACAGGCCGACATTGCTGCCCAAGCGCACCAGGGTCGGGTCGGTGACATTGCAACCGGGGTTGATATGGACGTTGTGCCCCACCGAATAGAACTTGCCCCAGCGGGTCTGGTAGGCACCCCAGTCCTGGGCATTGGGGTTGCACAGTTTCTTGTAGGTCCCACCCGCCCGACCGGTCTTGTTGGCGTAGTAGGCCACCGCCTTGCGTATCCATCCGAACATAGTGCACACCTCGCGAGTCTTGCGATCCTGGAGTGTTCCTGAGGCGAATGGGGCCTGTTACTACCGATGTCGACCTTCCCGCCCATGAACCGTTTCAACCACGGTATTACGGTTACCGCCCCGCCCTTGCCCTCATTTGGCGACGACCACGCCGTTCATCGACTTCATCCGTTCATTCAGGTGATCCGCCAGGCGCACGGCGAACTGCAGCAGGGGCATGGTCGGGTTGGCCGCGGCGCCGCGGGCGAAGATGCTGCTGCCGGCGACGTACAGGTTGTTGACGCCGAACACCTTGCAGTTGCTGTCGACCACGCCATGCTCGGCACTGGCGGCCATGCGCGTGGTGCCCATGTGGTGGGCATGGGGTTCGAGCTTGAGCGCAAGGCTGGTGTCGTAGACAAAATCGTTGAGCTTGACGAAGCCCAGGTCGCTATCGGCGAACTGCTTGGCCAGTTCGGTGCCGATGCACTTGATGGTGTGCCGGTCCTCGGGGGCCAACGCCCAGTTGACATTGACCTTGGCCACCCCCAGGGCGTCCTTCTCGTCGCGCAGGGTGATGCGGCTCTGCGGGTTGGGGAACTGTTCGATCATGGTGCCGAAGATGCCATCGCCCGGGCAGCTGAACTTGGCGATGAAGTCGATCTTGCCGGCCACGCCCCATTCGCAGGCCAGGTTTTCCAGGAAGTCCTTGACCTCGGCGGTCCTGCCGTAGGTCCTGACCTCGGACATCACCGCGGCGGACACATTGCCCTTGCCCGAGCGGAATTTGTCGGCGAAGGCATCGGTGGTGTAGTAGGAGCGCAGGCCGGTATCCTGCCCCTCCTTGAGAATGAACGTGCCGATCTCGATGTTCAGGTGGTCCATCAGGCAGCGCCCGACCATCCCATCCTTGTTGACGATGCCGGCCGCCGACAGCGAACCGCTGTTGAGCAGTTGCCGGGCGTTCTCGATGGCGCCCATCGCCAGCACATAGTGCTTGGCCGTCACCCGCTCACGATGCCGGTCGTAATCGGACACCACCACCGAAGCCAGGCCGCCGCTGGCCTTGTCGAATTGCAGGTCGACGCAGTTGCAGTTGATGAAGACATCCAGCCCTGGGGTTTCCTTGAGCTCGGTGTCGTACTTCTGGGCAAAACGTGTGGGCGGGCTGAGCAGGAAACGGTCGGCGTCGAACTCACCGCCGCCCAGATCGGCATTCACCGCCCGGAAGTCCGCGCCTTGCCCGATGTCGACGATGTCCATCGCCGCGGGCAGGTAGCGTTCGACCTCGGCATAGGCGATTGGCCAGCCGGGCAGCCCCCCCTGGGGCGGAGTGCTGAAATCGGTTGCATCGAACGGACGGCAGCGGCCCGCCCAGTGGTTTGAGGTCCCCCCGAGAAAGCGCAGGCGCGTGTCATGGGGGTAGAGTTCAAGGCCCGTCGAGGAACAGTCGTAGAAGGTCTGCGAACTGTCCGAGTAAGTTTGTCCGCCTGCCTCCAGCAGCACCACGCTCCACCCGGCCTTGGCCAGGCGCAAGGCCAGCGTGATGCCCGCCGGTCCACCGCCGACGATGCAGAAATCATAGGCGCCGCGCAGCACCTTCTCGGTCTGATAATCCCTGATCATGCCTGCCCGTCCCGAAAATACTGAGAAGGCAACACCCAGCCGTTGATGATGACGAAGCCGCCTTGCTCAGCCGGTTTGCGCCCAACGACCGTCCCGGTACCAAATACCGCCACCCCCGCGCCCAGCAAGACACAACTACGAATAAAGCCCCTACGACCAGAAGGCGGAGTACAGAACTGAAGCTTCCCCATGATCCAAGCCCCATGCCATAGACTGCGTGAATCCCAGTGCCCGAATCGCGCCTCGATCCCTGCCTGCGCGGCACTGCCCCCGGCGCCCCTGCGCCGAATCACTCGAAATGGTCTCAGAGCCAGTTGAAGAAGCTCGTCGCCAACGCGCCGCAGGCTGCGCCGACCGCAATCATCGGCAGCACCACGAGTTCGCGCTTGAGGTTGAACATGCCCAGCTTGCAATTGACGTAGACGATCAGCACCAGGGTCGGGAAGGAGTGCAAGGCAACGCCCCAGATCGCGTACTTCACGCCGCCGATGGCCAGCAACAACGGTAAGCCCACCCACAGCGCGACCATGCGGATGATGTTGTCCATGGCCTGGTACTTGGGATGCCCCAGGGCGATCCAGACCTGGTGCGCCAAGGTGTAGCGCAAGGTGAAGAACGACCATGACAGAATAGCCAGCATCGGCCCGGCAGCGGCGTAGCGCTCGTCGTACAACCAGCCGATCAGCATGGGGCTGGCGGTCAGGAACACACCGCAGGTGAACAGCATCACCAGGTCCACCAGCAGGCGCGAGCGGTGGTACAACGCCTTCAGCCGCTCGCTGTCGCCCGACCGGGTGGCCTCGCTGAAGGCCGGCAGCGCCACTGTGCCGACCACTTTCAGCAAGCCGGTCTGCAGCGAGCCGAGAATCAGCACCGCGATGGAGTACACGCCCAGCTCCGCGGTGGTCATGCTGGCGCCGAACCACATGCGGTCGCCGTACATCGCCAGCACACCGACGATCGACGACACCAGGATCCAGCGGCCGAACACCACCAACTCGGCCAGCGCCTCGCGGTCCCACTTCAGGCGGTGGACCGGCCCCTTGATCGCCAGGTGCCCGAGCAAGGTGCCCGCCAGGGCGCCGGCCAGGCCGGCGATCACCAGCGACCAGATGGAACGGGTGAAGTAGCCCAGGACCAGCATGGTGATCAAGCCCACGAGCTGCGAGCCCAGCTCCACCATCACCACGCGCTTCTGCTGGAACGTGCGCAGGGCGACGTCGATATTGGTCGACTGCAACCCGTAGATGATCGCCGACAAGCCGGTGACCGCCAGGATCATGGGCAGCTCCGGTGCCGCGTAGGTGGACCCCGCCGGCCACAGGTTGGCCAACTGGGACAGCCAGGCGCCCAGCGCCAGCAGCAAGGTGAGGACGAACAGGATGAAGCCGCGGATGATCTGCACGGTCCAGGCCGTGTTGAGGAACAGCGGATCGTCGCCGCGCGGGCTCTGGATGATGTTCTGGCGCAGGCCCACGTCGGAAAGCAGGTGCAGGAGCACCGAGACAGTGGTGGCGATGACCATGATCCCGAACATCTCCGGCAGCAGCAGCCGGGCCATGATCAGGTTGCCGCCCAGGCGCATCACCTGTGAGGCGACGAGGGAGAACACATTCCAGGCCCCGGCCCCTAACGCCCGCCTACGAAGGCTCCCCGATGCAGACGCTTCAACTGACGGCATGAGTTCGATCCCTGACTGGATGGCTAGAAGTCACTATAGTTTCAATCAGCCATGATGCTAGCCGTCGTCCACCACCGGATAGGTGAACACCGCCAATGCCTGAACATATTCGTGCGTTGATCGTCATTCTGTTTGCCGCCGGCGTCGTTTTCACGCTCGCCCGCCGCCCGGCGACAGACCTGATCCCCTACAGCGACTTCAAGCGGCGGCGCAACCTGTGGTTCGCCCTGACGCTGGTGGCGTTCTTCTCGTTCAGCTTCTGGGTGTACGCCGCCGCCGCGGCGCTGGTCATGTACCTGGCCGGAAGACGCGAGCGCAACACCATGGCGCTATTCTTCATGCTGTTGTTTCTCATTCCGCCCGCCTCGGTGCAGATACCCGGCTTCGGCGTCATCAACTACCTGCTCGACCTCAACCACCTGCGCCTGCTGAGCCTGTGCATCCTGCTGCCGGCGGCGCTGCACCTCAGCCGCCAGGGCGGCACGGTACGCCTGGGCCGGCTCTGGCCGGACAAGCTGCTGGTGGCGGGCGTGGTGCTCCTGACCTTGCTGTACCTGCGCGACACCACCCTCACCGACACCCTGCGCCAGGCGTTCTACCTGTATGTCGACGTGATCCTGCCGTACTACGTGGCCAGCCGCGCGCTCAAGACCCTTCAAGACTTCAAGGACGCCCTGCTGGCCTTCGTGCTCGCCTCGTTCGTCCTGGCGCTGATCGGGGTGGCCGAGTTCCTGCGTCACTGGCTGCTCTACGACGCGTTGCTCGACGCCATGGGCGTGCGTTGGGAGATGTCCAGCTACCTCAGCCGTGGCGGCTCGTTGCGGGCCAGCGCCACCACCGGCCAGGCCATCGCCCTGGGCTATGTCATCAGCGTGGCCGCCGGCCTGTACCTGTTCGTGCAGGGTTTCGTGCGCAGCGGCCTGCAACGCGCCCTGGGCGCCCTGCTGCTGGCGGCCGGCCTGGTCGCGCCACTGTCGCGCGGCCCTTGGATCGGCGCCGGGATCATCCTGGTGGCGTTCATCGCCACCGGCAGGAGCGCCGTCAAGCGCCTGATGCTGCTGGCCATGGCCGGCGTGCTGGCCCTGCCCCTGCTCACGGTGATGCCCGGTGGGCAGAAAGTGCTCGACCTGCTGCCGTTCATCGGCAATATCGAAAAAGAAAACATCACCTACCGCGAACGCCTGCTGGACAATTCGTGGATCGTCATCCAGCGCAACCCGCTGTTCGGTTCATTCGATTTTCGCAACACCCCGGAAATGCAGTCGATGATCCAGGGCGACGGCATCATCGACATCGTCAACACCTACGTGAGCCTGGCGCTCAGGGTCGGCCTGGTGGGCCTGGCGCTGTTCGTGGCGTTCTTCGTGGTCATCCTGGTGGGTATCCGCAAATCCATGCAAACCTTCCCCGACAAGGATGACCCGCAACGCCAGCTGGGACGGGCGCTGCTGGCGACACTGATCGGCATCATGGTGATCATCTTCACCGTCAGCAGCATTACCGTCATCCCCACCGTGTACTGGTCGGTGGGCGGGCTGGCCGTGGCCTATATCCAGATGGTCCGCCAGCAGCGCTATGCCCCTGACATCCAACTTTCCAATGCAGGCCTTCAACCCAGGTAAAAGCCATGACACGAGGTTTTCTGCGCCGCTTCATAGGGATATCGGCATGCGCTGGCCTGGTGTTGCTGCCAATGGCGGGCTGGGCGGCGGCCTGGAACGTCAGCGTCGACGAGCGCAATGGCTTGCCGGCCCTCACACGGGGTGGCGGGCCGACCATGGCGTCCAAGTTCGACTTCTGGGCGAAGGACTGGAGCTGGACAGGCTTCTACACCGCCTTCAAGGTCAACGGCCCCTATGACTACCGCCTTGAGGGCAAGAACCAGGAACTCGATTTCGACCTCGCGGCCCACATTCGCAAGACCTCCGCGCAAACCCTGACCTGGAATTTCGACCTGAATGCCCGCAGCCGCAAGGCGAACGTGATGGGTGGCGGTATCACCTTCCAGTTCGACCAGGCGCTGATCGACGGGGAAATGGGTGCCCCGGTGCTGCTGCCCGACAACCGCGGCTGGGCCTGGGGCGGCAATGGCCGGGCGCGGCGTATCGAAATGCGCTTCGAGCCAGCGCTGGCCAGGGTGTATTTCGAACGCGGCAACGCCAACGAAGTGCGGGCGTTTTTCTATCAGGACCCGATCCTGCCCGGCAAACAGCAGATCAAGGCCACCCTCGAAGTCAGCGGCGACATCACCCTGGGGCCAACCCCCACCGAGCGCTTCGGCCTCGTCGACCCCACGCGCTGGCCAGATGACCAGCTCGACTGGCGCACCTCGCCGGTCGACCTGTCGTTCCTCAACGAGGCGGAAAAGCCGGCCGGCAAGCGAGGTTTCGTCAAGGCGGCGGGCGAGCAGTTGGTGTTCGCCGACAACACTCCAGCCCGCTTCTGGGGCACCAACCTGTCGGCCTATGCGATCTTCAAGACCCCCGACGACGAAATCAGGCAACAGGCCAAGCGCCTGTCGGCACTGGGCTTCAACCTCGTGCGCATCCACCACCACGACTCGCCCTGGGTGAGCCCGAACATCTTCGGCGACGTCAATACCTTGCGCGACACCCAGCAACTGAGCGCCGAATCGCTGCGCAAGATCGACTGGTGGATCAAGTGCCTGAAAGAGGAAGGGGTCTATGTCTGGCTCGACCTTCACGTACAGCGCCCTCTCGCCGCCGCCGACCGGATCTATGGCTTCGACGAAGTGGCCAGGGGCGACCGGGCGATCGACCTCAAAGGCTACGCCTATGTAAACCCGACCATCCAGCAGGCGATGAAGCGCTTCGCCGAACAGTACCTGACCCACGTGAACACCTACACCGGCCTCGCCTACAAGGATGATCCGGCGATCGCCGCGATGTTGATCACCAACGAGAACGACATCACCCAGCACTTCGGCAATGCCTTGCTCGAGGACAAGAACGTACCCCAGCACAGCAAGCTCTACATGGACCAGGCCAAGGTGTTTGCGCTGCGCAACCAACTGCCCACGGAGACTATCTGGCAGGCCTGGGCACATGGCCCCTCGAAACTGTTCCTCAATGACCTGGAGCACCGTTTCAACGTCGACATGATCAAACACCTGCGCGGCCTGGGAGTGAAGGTGCCGATCGTCACCACCAGCACCTGGGGCGGCAACGGCCTGAGCGCCCTGCCGGCGCTGACCGCCGGCGACGTGATCGATGCGCACAGCTACGGCGGCGCTGGCCAGCTCGACCGCAATCCGCTGACCAGCGACGGCATGATCAACTGGATCGCCGCCGCCCAGGTGGTGGGCATGCCGCTGACGGTCACCGAGTGGAACGCCGAGCCCTTCCCCACACCCGACCGCCACTCGCTACCCCTGTATGTGGCGGCGACCGCCCGGCACCAGGGCTGGGATGCGCTGATGCAGTACGCCTACAGCCAGCAGGCCCTGACCGAAGGCTGGCGCACGGCCGACAACTGGCACGCCTACAACGACCCGGCGATGCTCGCCACCCTCCCCGCTGCGGCATTGCTCTATCGCCGGGGCGACGTGCAGCCGGCGAGCACCCGCTATGTCTTCGCGCCACCGTCGAGCATGCTCTTCGGCCAGGAGATCACCCCCGCCAACTCGGCGTTGCTGCGCACCGCCATGACCAAGGGCCGGCTGCAGGTCGCCATGCCCGCCACCCCCGTGCTGCCGTGGCTGCATGCCAGCGCGATACCCGCCGATGCCAAGGTGCTGCGCGACCCCGACCAGTCACTGATCGAGGCCAACGCCGCCGAGGCGACCACCGACACCGGCGAGCTCAAGCGCAACTGGCAGCAAGGGCTCTATACCATCGACACGCCCCTGACCCAGGCGGCCACCGGTTGGCTTGGCGGCCAGTCGGTCAACCTGAGGGATATCCAGGTACAGCTGAAAACCCCTTATGCCAGCGTCGTTGTGCAAAGCCTGGACGCCAAGCCGCTCACCCAGTCCCGCAGCCTGCTGGTTTCGCTGGGTAGCCGGGCGGTGCCCAGGGCGGATGACAAGACGCCTTTCCGTGTCGAACCCCTCGAAGGCAGGCTGTCCATCAAGGCCGCCCAGGGCCTGAAACTCTACAGCCGCGACGCCTCTGGCAAACAGAGCAAGCTCCCCGTGACCTACAAGGATGGCCGCTACAACCTGCGCCTCGACGGCCAGCGGATGACCAATTGGCTGTTCCTGAAATAGCCATCTAGAGTCTCAGAAGACCTGTTCTGGCAGCCTGTGACCGGGGCCGCCGACAAGCCACCGCTCCCAGCGCGCGTCAGGGAAGGTTGCACAGGCAAAGGAATCCAGGAGGTTTGCATGAATTTTCTGGTTGTCGGCGGTGCAGGCTACATCGGTTCGCACATGGTCAAGCACCTGCTGTGGGCCAACCATCAGGTGGTGGTGGCGGACACAGCGCCCACCCGTCCGGGGATCCACTGGGTGCAACTGGACATCGCCAATGTCCACGCATTGGACACGCTGCTCGCCGAATACCGTTTCGACGCGGTGTTTCACTTCGCCTCGTACATCCAGGTGAGCGAATCCGTCGCTGACCCCGGCAAGTACTACCAGAACAACGTTGCGGCCACCCTGACGCTGCTGCAAGCCATGGTGCGGGCTGGTATCGACAAACTGGTGTTCTCCTCCACGGCGGCCGTGTATGGCGACCCGGTGGCAACGCCCATCGATGAAGAACACCCCAAGGCACCGATCAATCCCTACGGGCGCAGCAAATGGATGGTCGAGCAGCTGCTAGCGGATTTCGACCGAGCCTATGGCCTGAGGTCGGTGTGCCTGCGCTACTTCAACGCTGCCGGCGCGGACCCGGAGGGGCAACTGGGCGAATGCCACGATCCCGAGACGCACCTGATCCCGCTGATCCTGCAGGCTGCCGCGGGCAGGCGCCCGGCGATCACGGTGTATGGCCGTGACTACGACACTCCGGATGGCACCTGTATTCGCGACTATGTGCATGTCGCCGACCTGGCCTCGGCCCATGCACTGGCGGTGGACTACTTGGTCGCCGGTGGCGCGAGCTCGGCGTTCAACCTCGGCAATGGCCAGGGTTTCTCGGTGCAGCAGGTGATCGATGCCGCACGCCATGTGACGGGGCGGCCGATCGATATCAGCGATGCACCCCGTCGCCCTGGCGACCCGCCCAGGCTGGTGGCCGATGCCGGCAAGGCAAGGCAGGTGCTCGGCTGGACGCCGCAGTTCGACTCGCTGGAGCAGATCGTGGCCCATGCCTGGCGCTGGGAGCTCAAGTTTCCCTGGCGTTGACATTCGGCTGCGCTGTCGCCGTTTGTAGGAGCGGCTTTAGCCGCGATACGGGCAGCGCGATAGCCGGCACCCGCTTCGCGGGTGATCGCGGCTGAAGCCGCTCCTACAGAGGCTGCGTCAGATCTGTGAGGGCTCTTCTTCGTCAGCGAATCTGATGTTTGTGCAGCAACCGATAGAACGTTGGCCGCGAAACCCCCAGCACCCTGGCCGCCACGCTCAGGTTGTTGCTGTGGCGGTTGAGTACATCGCACAACGCCTGGCGCTCCGCGCGTTGCTTGTAATCTTCGAGCGTTCCCAACGGTTGCTCCAACTCGCGCACCTCGTGCAACCCCAGGTCCTTCGCCTCGATCTGCCGCCCCTCGGCCAGCACCAGGCCACGCCGCACCCGGTTGGCCAGCTCGCGCACATTGCCCGGCCAGTCGTGCCGGCCCATGGCGGCCAGCGCGCTGTCACTGAACGAGCGAGGGCGCCGGCCGGTTTCCAGGCTGTAGAAGTCGGCGAAATGGCTGGCGAGCATCGGCATGTCGCCGTGACGGTCACGCAGCGGCGCAGTCACCACTTGCAGGACGTTGAGCCGGTAGTACAGGTCTTCGCGAAAACGCCCCTGTTCGATGGCTTTCTCCAGGTCCACATGGGTCGCCGCCAGGACCCGAACATCCACGGGGATCGGCTGGTTCGAGCCTACCCGCTCGATGTGTTTCTCCTGCAGAAAACGCAGCAGATTGGCCTGCAGTTCCAAGGGCAGGTCGCCGATTTCGTCGAGGAACAGGGTGCCGCCATTGGCCGCCTCGATACGCCCCACCTTGCGCTGGTGGGCTCCGGTGAACGCACCCTTCTCATGGCCGAACAGCTCGGACTGGATCAAGTGTTCGGGGATCGCGCCGCAATTGATCGCGATGAAGGGCTGGTCGCAGCGCTGCGACTGGCGGTGCAGGGTACGCGCCACCAACTCCTTGCCCGTACCGCTTTCACCACGGATCAATACCGGGGACTCGGTCGGCGCGAGCTTGCCGAGCAATTTGCGCAGTTCGCGGATGGGCCGGCTTTCGCCGAGCAGTTCGTGTTGGGGTTGGTCAAGGTGCATGGCGCCCTTGCCGCGCAAGCGCGCCATGCCAAAGGCCCGCCCGAGGGTGACCTGGACCCGCGACACGTCGAACGGCAGCGTGTGGAAGTCGAAAAACCATTCACAGACGAAATCGCCGACGTTCTGCATGCGCAGTTCCTCGGCGCTGAGCACGGCGATCCACTCGGTATTGCTGCGCTTGATCATATCCTTGACCGCGTCGGGATGACGCAGGTGTTGCGCCTGCAAGCGCAGCACCCCCACATCGCACGGGTGCTCCAGAGCGGTGTCGAGGACACTGCTGCGCACTTCCCAGCCGATGTCGCGCAGGCCCGGAAGCAGCTGGTGACACTCGTCGCACGGGTCGACGATCAGCAAACGGCGCTGGGATGCAGATTCAGGCATGACCATTCCTTGGCGCCACATAATGGTTTTTTCCGAAGAAACAGTACTTTGCGACGCCCGACTTAACAGTAGCAATGAACTTGACAGCCCCCACTACCGTTGGTCAGCCCAGCCATCGCACTGCGCCACACCTTGGAATTATCGCTAACTATCGACGTCACATTCGGCGATGCGGATAAACGGATAAAGGGACTTCGATAAAAAATTTTCAAACTCGGTGTGACTCCAACCCTGATCTGGAGCATCAGTACGAATAACCCCGCGCTGTACCCTTGCCTGGCATAACACCGCGGAACCTGTATTTCGCTGTTTGGGACCATAGAGAGACCGAACCATGAACGCCCCGCTCCGTGTCAACGAAGCACTGCTGATTGCCGACCACGCCTTCGAACCCTTCCAGTGCGTCGCCTGGGATGCCCCCAACGGCACGGGCGAGCTGAGCCTGGCGGTAATCGACCGGACCAGCACCCGTATCGGCGCCAAGCAAGTCTCCTCGCGGGTGTATTCCGACCCAGCGCAATGGGCCTGCCTGATCGAGGAAGTACGCGCGGAACTGTGCCAGAAAGGTTATGACCTGCAACCCTGGTCGATGCCGAAATAAACACAGGTGCGCGCAGTTCGCGCACTTGTGCAATTCCCGCAGGGCCTACGTCATAACTTTCCTGCGGCTGCGACATACTGTCGCGCGCACCCTGTTTAATTGATCAGCGCGAACGTTTCTATATGCCGATATTCGGCCTGTAGTTGTTCGGCAAGTTGCCCTGCCCGCCCCACGCGTACTGCCGCCAGTTCCATGTCCACCAATAAAGTGGCGCATGGCAATGGCTGCGGCGTGGCCCACTGACGCAACCGACCGTCGGTCAGTATCAGGCAGCGGTGCACTTCGTGCGGCAGACGTTTGCGTCGTGCCAGCAGCCAGTGGCGCGCCTCCTCCAGCGCGGCGAACAAAGGCGTGCCACCACCCGCCCCCAGCCCCTGCAGCCAAGGTTGCAACGCCGCCGAAGCCTTGAGGCCGTGGCGCTGCCAGTGTGGCCGGTTGCCGCTTGCGGTGAGCAGTGCCAGGCGCGCCCGTTGCCGGTAGGCCTGGTCGAACAGCTCGGCCAGCAGCCCCTTGGCCTGGGCCAGGGCCTGATGGCGACGGGTCGAGGCCGACGCGTCGACAATCACCAGCCACAACGCGGGCCCGTCGGCCTGACGTTGCTGCCAGCATAGATCCTGGCGCTGTCGAGGCCGGCCCTTGAGCAAAGTGGGCAACCAGGCGATTCGCCCGCCATCGGCCACGCGTGGGCGGCCACGGGAGGCTCCCTTCAACTGACCTGCGCGGGGCCTGGCATCCGCCGCCTGGGTGTTGCGCGGGCGGATGCTCAGGGCTTTTTTGCCCAGTTCGGCACCTCACGCCGCGCACCGCCGGCCACCGGCTGTGGCGGCAATGCGCCCCAGTCGCCCTGCCCTTGTTCACGCTCCCGCCCCTGCGACGGCTCAGCCGCACCGGCCGGCGCCGGTTGTTGCGCATCGGCGCGCCGACGGTGACGCAAGGCGAACTCGGCCACCGCATCGACATCAGCCACCTCGATGGACACGCTGCCGCGCCAGGCGGCATGGGCCCGGGCAGCGCGCAGCCAGACCAGGTCGGCACGTAGGCCATCGACGCCGGCAGCAAAACAGCGTTCGGTGATCCAGGCCAGGGCCTGGTCATCCAGGGGAATCGAAGCCAGTTGCCCGCGCGCCGCGTGACAACGCTCACGCAGCTGCGCCTGTGCTTGCGCCCATTCGGCGCAAAATGCCTCGGGGTCGCTGTCGAACGCCAGGCGTCGCCGGATGATCTGCTGCCGGGCCTCGGGCGCCGGCAAGCCGTCGAGGGCGACATTCAGGCCGAAACGATCGAGCAACTGCGGGCGCAGCTCACCTTCTTCCGGGTTCATGGTGCCGATCAGCACGAAGCGGGCGGCATGGCGATGGGAGATGCCATCGCGCTCGACCCGGTTGGTCCCGCTGGCGGCCACATCCAGCAGCAGGTCCACCAGCGGGTCGGGCAGCAGGTTGACCTCGTCGACGTACAACACGCCACCATCGGCATGGGCCAGCACCCCCGGCGAGAAACGCGCCTGGCCCTGGCCCAGGGCGGCATCCAGGTCGAGGGTGCCGACCAGGCGCTCCTCGGTCGCGCCCAGCGGCAAGGTCACGAACGGCCCATCACCAAGCAGATCGGCCAGACCCCGGGCCAAGGTGCTCTTGGCCATGCCACGCGGGCCCTCGATCAGCACACCGCCGATCTTCGGGTCGATGGCCGTCAGGCACAGGGCCAGCTTGAGATCATCGGCGCCAACCACGGCGGCCAGGGGGAATTGCACGGGTTCGCTCATGTTCAGCTGTCTTCCTCGCCATCGAGCAACTGCTGCTCGAGGCTGTCGCGGTAGTCGCCCGGTTCCTGCCACAGCCCTCGCTGCTGGGCCTCCAGCAGGCGTTCGGTGAGGTCACGCAGGGCCTCGGGGTTGTGCTCGCGCATGAAATCACGGGTGGCCGGGTCGAGCACATAGGCATCGGCCAGGCCCTGGTAATGATGGTCGTCGATCAGGTGGGTGGTGGCGTCGAAGGCAAACAGGTTGTCCACCGTCGCGGCCAGCTCGAACGCACCTTTATAGCCATGACGCTTGGTGCCGTCGATCCACTTGGGGTTCAGGGCGCGGGCGCGGATCACCCGGTTCAGCTCTTCCTTCAAGGTGCGGATGCGCGGCCGGTCGGCCTGACTGTGATCGCCGTGGTAACTGGCCCGGGCGCTGCCGGCCAGGGTTTCGGCGGCGGCCAGCATGCCGCCCTGGAACTGGTAGTAGTCGTTGGAGTCGAGCAGGTCGTGCTCGTGGTTGTCCTGGTTCTGCAGCACCGCCTGCACTTGGCTGAGGCGCTGGGCGAACTGGGCGCGGGCCGGGGTGCCCTCGTCGCTGGCGCCATAGGCGTAGCCACCGTGGTTGAGGTAGACCTCGGCCAGGTCGTCGCGGCTGTGCCACAGGCGCCCGTCGATGGCGTTCTGCACGCCCGCGCCGTAGGCACCGGGCTTGGCGCCGAAGACCCGCCAGCCGGCCTGGCGGGCGGCCTGCTCGGCGTCCACGCCATCGTTCAGCCATTTCTCTCGCTCTGTTCGCACACGGGCGGCCAGCGGGTTGAGATCGTCCGGCTCATCCAGCGCGGCCACCGCCTGCACCGCCGCGTCGAACAGCCGGATCAGGTTGCCGAAGGCATCGCGGAAGAAGCCCGAAACGCGCAAGGTCACATCGACCCGCGGGCGGTCGAGCAAGCTCAGCGGCAGGATCTCGAAGTCGTCCACCCGCTGGCTACCCGTCGCCCACACCGGGCGCACGCCCATCAGCGCCATCGCCTGGGCGATGTCGTCGCCGCCGGTGCGCATGGTCGCCGTGCCCCACACCGACAGCCCCAGTTGTCGCAGGTGGTCGCCGTGGTCCTGCAGGTGACGTTCGAGGATCAGGTTGGCCGAGGCGAAGCCCAGGCGCCAGGCCGTGGTGGTCGGCAGGTTGCGCACATCGACGGTATAGAAGTTGCGCCCGGTCGGCAGTACGTCAAGCCGCCCACGGCTGGGTGCGCCACTGGGGCCGGCGGGCACGAAACGCCCGGCCAGGGCGGCCAGCAGGCCATCGATCTCAGCGTCGCCGCACGCGTCCAGGTTGGGCGCGACCTCTTCGCACAGGGCGCGCAGCACCTCCCGTACAGGCTGCCAGCACGGTGCATCCGGCAGGCCGACATCACCCGCCAGCGCCTGCTCGATCAAGGTGACCGCCAGCAGCTCAAGGCGCTCGCGGGTATCGCCCTGGGTACGCCACAGCCCTGAATCGCACGCCTGCAACGCTGCCGGGCGCGGCCCTTGCCAGGCCTGACCCAGGTCGCAATCGAGTGGGTCGAAGCCCAGCGCCAGCGCCTTGGCCAAGGCGCGGATCAGGCTGGCGTTGCCGCCCTTGCCGTCCCCCCGCTCGACCCGCAGCAGCGCCAGCAAGGTATCGCTGCGCAAGCGCCCCAGGGGCGACTGGCCGAACACATGCAGGCCATCGCGGATCTGCGATTCCTTCAGGTCGCACAGGTAGGTGTCCAGGCGCGGCAGCCACACCGCCGCGTCTTCCAGCTGCCCTTCGAGCTGCAGCTCGCGGTCGATATGGTTGGCCTTGACCAGTTCCAGAATGTCGCGCTGCAGTTCACGGGCGCGGCGCGGGTCGAGCAGTTGGGCCTCGTAGTACTCGTCCGCCAGTTGCTCCAGATGACGCAGCGGGCCGTAGGTTTCGGCGCGGGTCAGCGGCGGCATCAGGTGGTCGATGATCACCGCCTGGGTGCGCCGCTTGGCCTGGGCGCCTTCGCCCGGGTCATTGACGATGAACGGGTAGATGTTCGGCAGCGGGCCGAGCAACGCATCCGGCCAGCATTCATTGGACAGGCCCACGCCCTTGCCCGGCAGCCACTCCAGGTTGCCGTGCTTGCCGACATGGATCACCGCGTCGGCGGCGTAGCCGTTGCGCAGCCAGAAATGGAACGCCAGATAGCCATGGGGCGGCACCAGGTCCGGGTCGTGGTACACCGCGCTGGGGTCGACCTGGTAGCCCCGGGCCGGCTGAATGCCGACGAAAGTCAGGCCATAGCGCAGCCCGGCGACCATCATCCGCCCCGAGCGGAACATCGGGTCCTTTTCGGGTGGCCCCCACCGTTCGAGCACCGCGCGCTGGTTCGCCTCGGGCAATGCGCCGAAGGCACTCTGGTAGTCCGCCAGGCTCAGGCTCTGGGCGCAGGGGCGTTGGTCCAGGTGGTCGAGGTCGTTGGTCACCCCGCCGAGCAACTGGTGGATCAGCTCGGTACCGCTGCCCGGCAGGCCGGCCACCGGATAGCCCTGCGCCTGCAGGGCCTGGAGAATGTTCAAGGCAGCGCCTGGGGTATCCAGGCCGACACCGTTGCCGATACGCCCATCGCGGGTCGGGTAGTTGGCCAACACCAGGGCGATGCGTTTTTCCTGGTTGTCCAGGCGCGCCAGTTCCACCCAGCGCCGCGCCAGCTCGGCGACGAAGTCCATGCGTTCAGGGTGGGCCCGATAGCAGACCACATCGGACTGGCTGCGCTCGCTGCGCCAGGCCAGGTCCTTGAAGCTGACCGGCCGGGTGATGATGCGCCCGTCCAGTTCCGGCAAGGCGATGTGCATGGCCAGGTCGCGAGCGCCCAGCCCCTGCTCGCTCTGCTCCCAGGCCGGTTGGTTGTCCTGGGCGCAGATCGCCTGCAACACCGGCACGTCGCGGCGCAACGGGCGCAGGTTGGGCTGCTCGGGGCTGGACAAAGCGAAGCCGGTGGTATTGATCACCACCTCGGCCTCGACCTCGTCGAGCCAGTTTTCAACCTGATCGAGGCAAGCGCGCTCCTTGAGGCTGGCCACGGCGATCGGCAGCGGATTCAGGCCGCAGGCCTGCAGGCGCTGGCAGAACACATCGATGAAGGCCGTGTTGGCGGCTTGCAAGTGCGAGCGATAGAACAGCAACGGTGCCACCGGGAACGCCGGGTTCCACTCGGTGTACCAGTCCTCCAGCACCGCGCTGGCCTTGCCCGGGTGGTACACCGCTGTGCGCGGCAACGGTTGCGGTTCTTGCCACGGGTAGTCACGCCCGAGCCATAGGCTGGCCAGGCAATTGAACAGGTTGACGGCATTGGCCTTGCCGCCCTGGCGCAGGTAGTGCCAGAGCCGCTCGGCCTGCTCGCCACGCACCGTGCCCAGGTCGGTCAGTTCCGGATCGGGGCGATCATCGCCTGGGACCAGAATCAGCTGAACACCCCGGTTGGCCAGTTCCACCAACTGCTCGACACCGTAGCGCCAGTAACCGACGCCACCGTGCAGCGAGACCAGGATCACCTTGGCGTGGCGCAGCACCTCGTCGATATAGAGGTCGACCGAGGCATGGTTCTGCACCTGCATGGGGTTGGCCAGGCGCAGGCTGGGAAAATCATCCGGCAACTGCTCGGCGGTTTCGGCCAGCAGTGCCAGGTGCGAGTCACCGCTGCAGAGGATCACCAGCTCGGCAGGGGTCTGACCAAGGTCGGCGATGCTGTCGTCCGGCACGAAGCCGCCGGGCTGGGTCCGCAGCAGGTGCATGGGTCAGGCGCCCAGGGCCTGGCGCAGGCGCGCTTCCAGTTGTGCGGCGTCGAGGTCCTGGCCAATCAGCACCAGGCGGGTGATACGCGGTTCCTCGCTGCGCCAGGCGCGGTCGAAGTGCTTGTCGAAGCGGGTGCCCACGCCCTGGATCAGCAGGCGCATCGGCTTGCCGGGAATGGCGGCGAAGCCCTTGGCGCGCAGGATGCCGAACTCGGTGACCAGTTGCGTGAGGGCGTCGAGCAGCAGGCTTTCGTCGGCTTCGGGCAGGTCGATGGAGATGGAGTCGAAGGCGTCGTGGTCATGGTCGTCGTGGTCATCGCCATCGTGGTGCGAGTCGTGGTGGGTGCGGCGGCCATCGATATGCGCTTCGGCCTCGGCCCCCACACCCAACAGCACCTCAAGCGGCAAGCGACCGCTGCTGGCCTCGATCACCTTGACCGCCGGCGGCAGTTCCTCGGCCACCTCTGTGCGGACCTTGGCCAGGCCCTCGGCGTCGATCAGGTCGGCCTTGTTCAGCACCACCAGGTCGGCGCTGGCCAGTTGGTCGGCGAACAGTTCGTGCAGGGGCGACTCGTGGTCGAGGTTGGGGTCGAGTTTGCGCTGGGCGTCGACCTGCTCCGGATAGGCGGCGAAGGTGCCCGCGGCCACGGCCGGGCTGTCGACCACGGTGATCACCGCGTCGACGGTACAGGCGTTGCGGATTTCCGGCCACTGGAAGGCCTGGACCAACGGTTTGGGCAACGCCAGGCCGCTGGTCTCGATGAGGATGTGGTCCAGGTCGCCACGGCGGGCCACCAGTTCGCGCATCACCGGGAAGAACTCTTCCTGCACGGTGCAGCACAGGCAACCGTTGGCCAGCTCATAGACCCGGCCATTGGCTTCTTCTTCGCTGCAACCAATGCTGCACTGCTTGAGAATTTCGCCATCAATGCCCAGCTCGCCGAACTCGTTGACGATCACCGCGATGCGGCGGCCCTGGGCGTTGTCCAGCATATGGCGGAGCAAGGTGGTCTTGCCCGAGCCGAGGAAGCCGGTAACGATGGTGACGGGGAGCTTGGCCAGTGTTTTCATGTCGCGGTGCCCTTGGCGGCTGTGGCGCGGGCATGCAGGACGATAGCCACGGGCCTTGCCGGCATGGCTGGTTCGCCACCGGATCACCCCGCCCGGTTGAAAGTCGAAAACGTCACGAGGCAGGTCTCCTGGCTCGCACTGTGCCGGCAGAATTGCCTGCTGGATGGCGCCTTCCCGCGCGTGCGCAGTGGCTGTGCCGATCCGTTCCAGTGCCTACAGTTGCGGGGGCAGCCGCGGCATCGACCGCGTTCCCGTCTTAGCTCCGGCCAACGCCGGAGAACCTCGAAGCGGCAAGGCTACGCAGAGCCTGGCTTGCGGTCAACCGCCGCCGCCATTGACGCAATGGTTCGCCCCATGATCTGCTAGCGCATTGCGTTCAGGTGCCCCCTTGGGGTGAAACGGGAAACCGGTGCGTCACGTGCCTCTTCGAGAGGCCGGACAATGCCGGTGCTGCCCCCGCAACGGTAAGCGAGTGAAGCGTCTTGACCACTGTGCCCGTCGTCTCGGCATGGGAAGGTGACGCCAACAACGGAGCCCAACTCCACCTCGCCAGCCCGGAGACCGGCCTGACACCACATGAACACCCCGCGGTGGGCGGGCGCTGTCGCATACCTGGGCGAGCTTCGCCCGGGGTCGCCGCGCTTGCCCGTTGCCCCAATACCTGACAAAAGCAACAGCAGAGGAACGCGTCATGCCCATCACCAGCACGAAACACAGCATCGCCACCCCCGTCAGCCTCAGCCAGCGCATGATCGTCGCCGTCGGCGCCAGCCTGCTCGGCCTGTGCCTGGTCTACTTCGCCGGCTTCTCGCACATCGAGGCGGTGCACAACGCCGCTCACGACACCCGCCACAGCGCCGCCTTCCCCTGCCACTGAGTACGCCCGCATGATCACGCGCATCGCCCGTACCGCGGGCTTCAGCGGGCTGCTGGCCGCCCTGCTGCTGACCCTGCTGCAAAGCTTCTGGGTGGCCCCGCTGATTCTCCAGGCGGAAACCTACGAGAATGCGGCCCCCGCCGCCGAACACCACGAACATGGCGAAGCCGCCACGCCCCACGAACATGAGCACAGCGCTGAAGCCTGGGCGCCGGAAGATGGCTGGCAGCGCGTGCTGTCCACCACCGGCGGCAACCTGGTGGTGGCGGTCGGCTTCGCCCTGATCCTCGCCGCGCTGTACAACCTGCGCGAGCCTGGCCGTGTCAGCACCGGCGCGCTCTGGGGCCTGGCCGGCTTCGCCGTGTTCTGCCTGGCCCCGACCCTGGGCCTGCCGCCCGAACTGCCCGGCACCGCAGCCGCCGACCTGGGCCAACGGCAGACGTGGTGGGTCGGCACCGCCGCCGCCACCGCCGCCGGCCTGGCGCTGCTGGTATTCGCCCACCACTGGCTGTTCAAGGTGCTCGGTGTCGCCCTGCTGGTCATCCCCCATGTCATCGGCGCGCCGCAGCCACCCGTGCATGAAAGCCTGGCACCGGAAGCCCTCGAAACGCAGTTCAAGATCGCCTCCTGGCTGACCAACGCTGCATTCTGGCTGGCGCTGGGCCTGCTCAGCGCCTGGCTCTACCGTCGCGCCAGCCACGCTTGATGCCTCTGCATCCCGCTCAGCCGGCGTTGTACGCCGGCTTTGGCTGCCGTCGCGGCTGCCCGGTCGAGACGTTGTCGGTGTTGTTGCGCCAGACCCTGACCCAGCACGCCCTGCCGCTTTCCTGCCTGCGCGGTATCGCCAGCATCACACCCAAGGCGCGGGAACCCGGCCTGCTGGCCTTGGCTGAGCGCCTGGGGTTGCCGTTCATCTGTTTCGATGCCCCGCATCTGCTTGGTTTCGAAGCGCAACTCACCCAGCGCTCCGCCACCGCCTACGCCCAGACCGGCTGCTGGGGCGTCGCCGAGAGCGCGGCACTGGCCCTGGCCGGCCAGGCATTCACGCCGCCACGCCTGCACATCCCACGGCAGGCTCTGGCTGGCGCTACCCTGGCCCTGGCCATCGGCGGATAATCCGCCCTTTCACCTGCAAGGAATTCCCATGACGGTCTATTTCATCGGCGCCGGCCCCGGCGACCCGGAACTGATCACGGTGAAGGGCCAGCGCCTGATCCGCCAATGCCCGGTGATCATCTATGCCGGTTCCCTGGTGCCCCCCGCCGTGCTCGAAGGGCATACCGCCCAGACCGTGATCAACAGCGCCGAACTGCACCTGGAACAGATCGTCGAGGCCATGCGCCAGGCCCACGCCGACGGGCACGATGTGGCTCGGGTGCACAGTGGCGATCCCAGCCTGTACGGCGCCATCGGCGAACAGATTCGTCACCTGCGCGAACTGGGCATCGATTACCAGATCGTGCCGGGCGTAACCGCGACCGCTGCCAGCGCCGCCCTGCTCGGCTGCGAGCTGACCCTGCCCGACGTGGCGCAAACGGTGATCCTTACCCGTTACGGTGACAGCTCGCCCATGCCACCCGGGGAGCAACTGGCCGACCTGGCCCGGCACGGCAGCACCCTGGCCATCCACCTGGGGGTTAAACACCTCGCGCGCATCGTCGAAGAGCTACTGCCCCACTACGGCGCCGAATGCCCCATCGCGGTGGTGCACCGCGCCACCTGGCCAGATCAGGACTGGGCCCGTGGCACCCTGGCGGACATCGTCGAGCGGGTGGCGAGCAAGGGCTTCCGGCGCACCGCGCTGATCCTGGTCGGCCATGTGCTGGGCGACGCCCCCTTCGCCGATTCGGCCCTGTACCGCGCCGGCCATGCCCACCTCTACCGGCCCGGCCCATGAGCCGTTTGCCCTCTCGCCTCGCGCCGTAGCACACTGGGGCTTTCCACGGATACCGGAAGCCCCACCATGCTCGAACTGCGCCCCAACTGCGAATGCTGCAACAGCGACCTGCCGGCCGAGAGCCCGGACGCCCTGATCTGCTCCTTCGAATGCACGTTCTGCCGCGCGTGCAATGATCGTCACTTCCACAACCAGTGCCCGAATTGCGGTGGCCAGCTGGTCTCGCGGCCGACCCGCACCGGCAAGGCGCTGGACAATAACCCTGCCTCCACCCTGCGGGTGGTCAAAAAGCACGCAGCCTGCGCCTGACCCTCTTCCCAGACAGCCTCAACGAAGGTGCGCTCCAGCCTTCGTTGTAGGATTTTTCAACAAAACAGCCGTGTATATTCAACACACCTATACTCGCCTATTACCAAGGATCCTGAATCCCCGTAAGGTGCGCGCTGCCTACAGCTGACCCGCGAACCGACATTCGACCAGAGACAGGAAACGGGTCCACATCAACAGGAGTTACCCATGACATCCGTGCTGTTGGTCGATGACCATCATATTGTCCGGCTGGCCGTGCGCATGCTGCTCCAAGGCGAGCGGTTCACCGTGGTCGGGGAGACTGGAAAAGGCAAGGACGCTGCGCGCCTTGCCGCTGAAACCAAGGCAGAGGTGGTGATTCTCGACATCGGCCTGCCCGACCTCGATGGCATGGAAGTGATCAAGCGCCTCAAGCTGCTCGAACCCGCGCCGCGGATCATGGTCCTCACCGGCCAGCCCGCCGACCTGTACGTGCGCCGCTGCATGGATGCCGGCATCAGTGCCTTCGTCAACAAGGACGAAGACCTCGACGCCCTGATCTTCGCCCTCAAGGCATTGGTGAAGGGCTACTCGACCTTTCCACAAATGGCAGTAAACGCCAACACCCTGGACAGCGAGAACGAGCGCCTGGGCAGCCTCTCCAACCGCGAGATGGAAGTGCTGCGCCGCCTGTGCGCCGGGCAGAGCAACAAACTGATCGGCGAGCAGATGAACCTCAGCGCCAAGACCATCAGCACCTACCGCGGCCGGATCCTGGAGAAGCTCAAGGCCGAGTCACTGGTGGAAATGGTCGACCTGGCCAAACGCAACAACGTGGTCTGACCGATGATCAGGCGCACCCTGCTGTGCCTGTTGCTGGTCGCGCTGCTGCCTCTATGCACTGCGGCACAATCGTCCAGCGAAAGCCGCCATCTGTTGGCGCGCGCACTGAGTGCCGCGCCCCCCCTGGTCCCCGACGCACCCGACCGCCAGTGGCTCGCTGCGCGCAAGACATTGCTGCTCGGCAGTTCGCGCCCTGACTACCCGCCCTTCGACATCAACACCAGCCAGGCCGACTACGAAGGCCTTACCGCCGACTACGCCGGCCTGATCGCCGAGCAGCTGGGCGTCTCCATCGAGATCCGCCGCTATGCCAACCGCGCACAGGCCATCGCCGCACTGCGCAGCGGCGAGATCGACTTGCTGGGCACCTCCAATGCCTTCGAGGCCACCGATGCCGAGCTCGCCCTCAGCCAACCCTATGCCGACGACCTGGCGGTGATCGTGTCGCGCCAGCGCAGCCCCCTGGGCGAGGACCATGCCCTTGCCGGGCGCAAGCTGGCCATGGTCGATCATTACCTGCCCCTGCAGGCCGTGCAGCAACTGTACCCCCGGGCCCAGGTCACGCTCTATCGCTCCACCCTGGCCGGTATTGCCGCGGTGGCGCTGGGCCAGGCCGATGCGTACCTGGGCGATGCGATCAGCAGTGACTACATGATCGGCAAAGGCTTCCAGGGCATGGTCAAGGTCGATCACTTCGTCAAAGTACCGGTCAGTACCTTCGCCTTTGCCCTGGCCCGCGACAATCCGCGCTTGCTGCGCCTGGTGGACAAAGCCCTGAGCCGGGTTGCCGACAGCGAGCGGCTGAACATCCTGCGGCGCTGGACCAGCGGCAGCACCAGCCTGTTGCTCGACCGCCGGCTGGACGCGCTCACCACCGAGGAGCGCGGCTGGATCGCCACCCACCCGACCATTCGGGTGATGATCAACACGACCCTGGCCCCCTTGAGCTTCACCGACAGCCAGCAGCAGCCTCGCGGCATCGCCCTCGACCTGCTGGAACGGATCAGCCTGCGCACCGGCCTGAACTTCCAGATCGTCGAGTCGGACTCGTTCGAGGATATGGTCGACGCCACCACCCAGGGCAAGGTCGACATGATCGGTGCCATCGGCTACGGCAACCATCGCGCCGAACGCCTTCGCTACACCCGCCCCTACATGATCAGCCCGCGCGTCCTGGTGATGCGCCAGGACGCCGCGCCGTTGCCTGCGACGCAGCCCTTGCGTGGCCAGCGCGTAGCCCTGTTGCGAGGTTCGCCGCTGACCGAGCAACTGCTGCGCGACGCTCCCGGCATGCGTGTGTTCGAAGCGGAGAATCCACTGCAACTGATGGAAGCCGTAGCCAACGGCGATGCCGATGTGGCGCTGAGTTCGCAAATCAATGCGGTCTACTTCATCAACCAAGTGTTCAAGGGCCGCCTGCGGGTCGCCGGGCTGCAAGGTGACGAGCCCGCGCTCGCCGCCTTTGCCGTGAGTCCCGCGCTCCCCCAGCTGCAGGGCATCCTCGACAAGGCCCTGCTGAGCATCCCACCCGACGAGCAGGAACAACTGGTCAACCGCTGGCGTACCAATGCCGTGGTCAGCGACAGCCCCTGGCGCAACTACCGCACACTGGCCCTGCAGGTGCTGGTGCTGGCCGGGGTGCTGCTGGCGGGCGTGGTGTTCTGGAACACCTACCTGCGCAAGCTGATCCACCAGCGCACCGACGCCGAACGCGCCCTGCAGCAACAGCTTGCGCTCAGCCGCGGGCTGCTCGAACAGTTGCGCCAGGCGAAGAACGACGCCGAACAGGCCAGCCAGGCGAAAAGTACCTTCCTGGCAGTGATGAGCCATGAAATCCGCACCCCGATGAACGCGGTGATCGGCCTGCTGGAACTCGCCCTGGAGGACAGTCGTCGTGGCCACTGCGACACCCAGGCGCTGGAAACCGCCCACGGGTCGGCGATCGGCCTGCTCGACCTGATCGGCGATGTGCTCGATATCTCGCGTATCGAGTCCGGGCACATGACCTTGCAACCGGTGGCCACTGACTTGACCGGCCTGGTCAAGGTCACCCTTCGGGTATTCGAGGGCAATGCCAGGATCAAGGGTATTCAACTGCATGCGACACTGCCGGACACACCGTGCTGGGTGCACGTCGACCCCTTGCGCTTCAAGCAGGTGCTGTCGAACCTGGTGAGCAATGCGATCAAATTCACCGATCAAGGGCAGATCGATGTCACGCTGACGGTGGACACGCTCGGCAAACCTGGCCTGCGGGTGGCGTTGCAGGTGAAGGATACCGGCAAGGGCATCAGCGCCAGCGACCAGGCCCGGCTGTTCAGCGCCTTCTCGCAGGTCGGCAGCCAACAGACGCGCCAGGGGGCCGGCCTGGGCCTGGTGATCAGCCGCAACCTGTGCGAGCTGATGGGGGGCGAGCTTACCTTGCAAAGCATCGAAGGCCTGGGCACCCAGGTCGATGTCCGCCTCAGGCTGACGAGCGCCGACGCCCCGGCGAGTGAATCATCGGCAGAAACCGTGCCCGCCTCCGCCCATGGCCCGCTGCACGTTCTGGTGGTGGACGATTATCCCGCCAACCTGCTGCTGCTCGACAAACAGCTGCGTTCGCTTGGCCACCGTGTCGCGCTGGCCGACCAGGGCGAGGCGGCGTTGATGTTGTGGCAGGCAAACCGCTTCGACGTGGTGATTACCGACTGCAGCATGCCGGTGATGGATGGCCATGAGCTGACCCGGCGGATTCGTGGGCTGGAACTTGAAGGCAAGCTGCCCGCCTGCCATATCATCGGCGTCACCGCCAATGCCCAGGCCGAGGAACGCCAGCGCTGCCTGGAAAGCGGCATGGACGAATGCCTGTTCAAGCCCATCGGCCTGCAGGCGCTCAAGGCTGGCCTGGCTCACATCAGTGCCATTGCGCCCACACAGCCCCATATCCAGCCTCGGGCCAGCGGATTCGACCTGGAGCAATTGCGCCACCTCACCCAGGACGACATGCAGCTGACCCGCAGCCTGCTCCAGCAATTGGCCCAGAGCAATGGCGAAGACCTGCAGGCACTGCTTGCCTTGGGGACTAGCCCTGAACCGGCAACCCTCACGCCACTGGTACACCGGATCAAGGGGGGCGCGAGGATGCTCAAGGTCAGGACCGTGGTTCAGGACTGTGAAGCGCTCGAGCAGGCCATTGCCCGGCAACAGCCACTCGACCCCGCGCTCGAGCGGCTGCGCAACAGCCTGCAAAGCCTGGAGCGCGAGCTGCGCCAAGGCCTCAGTGCAATTGCAGGGTCGAGCTGATCTGGCTGATGGCCTCCACCACGTGGCGCGAGCCCTGCTGGATCTCCATGATCACCGTGCCCGCTTCGTTGGCCAGCTCCACACCAAGTCCCGTACGGGTCAGGCTCGACTGCATGCTGGCGACCGCCGTCAATGACAGGTCGTGGTTCTGCCGCACCACGTCGACGATTTCCAGCGTCGCCTTGCTGGTGCGCGCAGCCAGGCTGCGCACCTCATCCGCCACCACGGCGAAGCCACGCCCATGGTCGCCGGCACGCGCCGCTTCGATCGCCGCGTTGAGCGCCAGCAGGTTGGTCTGGTCGGCGATGCCACGAATGGTCAGGACGATCTGCCCGATCACCTCGGACTGCTTGCTCACCGCATCGATGCTGCGCGCGGCCTCGTTGAGCTCGGCGGAAATCTGCTCGATCACCGCCACCGTCTGCTGCACCACCTGGGTGCCTTTGCGCGCGCAGGCGTCGGTCTGTACGGAACTGGCGTGGGCGGCGTCGGCGGCGGTCTGCTGGGTGCTGACCTGGTTGGTGATGTCGCTGGCGAACTTCACCACTTTGTACAGCCGGCCCTTGTTGTCGAAAATCGGGTTGTAGGAAGCTTCCAGATAGACCGTCTGGCCCTGCTTGTTGACCCGCTCGAAGCGGTGCGAGTGGTACTCGCCGCGGTTGAGCGAGGCCCAGAAATCACGGTACTGCGCCGACTCGCGCTCATGGGGCAGGCAGAACAGCCCGTGATGGCGCCCCACCACCTCCTCCAGGCGATAACCCATGGTGTCGAGGAAGTTCTGGTTGGCCTTGATGACCCGCCCGGCCGGGGTGAACTCGACCACCGCCATGGAGCGGCCGATGGCCTTGAGCAGGCTTTCGCTCTCGTGTTCCTCGATCACATGGCGGGTGATGTCGGAGGCGACCTTGATCACGCTGGTGACTTGCTGGCGCTCGTCGAGCACCGGCATGTAGCTGGCCTCCAGCCACACCTCGCGCCCGGCCTTGTCCAGGCGCTCGAAGGTGCCGCTGATGGCCTTGCCCTGGCCCAGCTCGCGCCACAGCTGCTGGTACTCGGCGCTCTTGGCGTAGGTGGGGTCGCAGAACAACCGGTGGTGCTTGCCGCGGATCTCGTCGGCGCTGTAGCCCATCGTCTGGCAGAAATGGTCGTTGGCATCGAGGATGGTGCCGTCGGGCGCAAACTCGATCATGGCCATGGAACGGCTGATTGCGGCAAGCTTCGCTTCCATCCCGGCCAGGGCCTGGCGGGCGCGTTGGATCTCGACCAGATCGGACTTGCGATGGTACTCGAACATGGGCCAGGACTCCTTGTGTCCACGGGATGTTCCTGAGCATAGATCGGGGTTTTAGCCGTGCAAGCCAACTGCTATCACTTTAGGGTTAGGCATCTGTGGCCGTTTATCCGAATGGCGATGGCCTGCCAGTGGACTCCGCGGTGCGACCCGAAGCGCAAACTGAAACGGGGGCAACCGCGTTTGTTTGCAAAGCCCATGCACCGACGTGCGGAACACTATCGAACGACCAGTGTCCCGATCGGGTAGCTCGTTAATCCAAAGCCCTCCGGAATCGTTGGACGAAGCAATTCAAGCAGATAAAAGAATTAACCGTTCGGAACACGAGCAGGTTGCTTAAAGGAGCCGCCGCCCAGATATTCACTACTGCGAATTGGCGGAACGCTTCGCAGCGTTCATTACACCAACGTGATGGCGGCGGCATCGACGGCATTAACTTCCTTCTAGCACCTGACCAATAATGGCGGTAACTTTTAATGGCACTTTATAACCCTCGATAAGTAGATCGAATGTCAGATAACCCGAAGACTCATCAAACACTGTAATAGTCCACATTTCCTGCCCAACATCCACCCACTCCCCAAGCCTCGGCTCAACCTTGAAATCACCGCCATATTCATTCTCAGCAAGCACCAGTTTCGCCTTAAGATTTATCATCTCCAACGGACTATCGGGTCTAATTACCAACCCCAAGTCCTTCGAACCAGCACCAAGCATATGATATATGTGATATTTTGCATACGCCTCATCGAAAGGTTTTCCACTCAGCAGCAGCGCCTTGCCCTCAATTACCGGATCATAGTCTTTAATCTTAACTGCAAGGTCCGACCACCCACGCACCGACCATGCTTTCACGTCCCAGCTCAGGTTCTCGATAGTATCAGTCTGATATACGTCGTAATACGGCCTCGGCCACAAGTTGTTTGGCTCCAGTGTTCCCGCATCCTTCAGCAAAAGCGCGGCCTTGATTTTATGATTGATCGGCAGGGGGCTACCCTCCTTATTGCGCAACTTGACCTTGGTGGTTTCCCCCTGCCACAAGAATAGCCCTGGCCATACAGTTTCGTTCTCACTCGTCAGTTCGAGATAATCAGCATACCCCCCCACAAAACCGCTCAAGGTCAGTGCATCCTCGAACTCTTTTACCTTGACGATCAGGGTAAATCTACCGCTTACATCTACGCCCTCAAGTTCCCACTCCAACCCCGTCGGCAATAGGCGTTCCTCATTTCCGTAGCACGGCTTAGCGCTTACAGATTCCGCGGGCACCTCGTCGCTCTCGAAGCTCATCCAGCAGTCCAACTCGGCCAGCCCCAATGGACTGTTGGGCAAGAGTTCCAGGCTAACCTTGCGCGGCATGGACACCATCAGTGCCATCGATGGCACCTCCTCTCCGTCCACTTTTAAAACGGCCTCATCGCTGAGGCGTTGCGAGAGCAGGATCGCATCCGTCAGTTGTAATGTGTCGTCAAACCCTTCTACATGGATACCGATAGCGAAGGTACCACTGCCTTCCAACCCCTCCAGGCACCATGCCAGAGTTCCCTCTACTATCTTGATCTTGTCTCCATATCCTGGGATCGCCTTTACACTGTCAGACGTCAGCGTGCCTTCTATAAAAGCAATATGGCATTCAAGACCTGATTGTCCCAATGGGCTATTATGCTTGGGCACAATACTGATATTCCGCGGCTTGTTGTGACGCAGGCAATTAACAGTTGAAGGGGCTTCTTCGTCGATTTTCACTGTGGCCTCGTCAGTCAGCTTATTCGAAAGCAGCATGACCTTGGCCAACGTTATCGCCCTCTCGAATCCTTCGACATGGATCGTCAGGCTCAAGCTGCCACTGACATCTCCCCCCGTCAGCGTCCAACTCAGGCCATCCTTGGCCATGTCCTGCTTGTCCTTATAGCCCGGATCCGAAGGCACCTGCCTTGGATCCAATGTCCCGCTGTCGAATGTGATCCAACCCTTGAGCTGGGTTCTTCCCAGCCCACTATGCTCTCTTGGTTTCAGCTTGATGGTGAGCGGTGTCCCCCGACGCAGGACCAGCACGTTGCCACCTAGCGGGATATTGCTCTCGTCGATGAACACCTGCGCTTCGTCGACCAAACCGCTGGACAGCGCCAGCGCTTTCTCCAACCTCAGGCCGGTGGTAAAGCCGGGCACCTCGACCTTGAGGCCAAACTGGCCACTGTTGCCATCTTCCTTGGGCCTGAGCAGCCACTTGACGCCCTCTTCCGTGACCTTTTCACTCGGCTTTTCATAGCCTGGGTCAGCCGGCACCTGCCCTGCTGCGAACTCGTCTTCGATTTGACCGAAATGCAGCGTGGCGGCCAGTTCCATACGTGCTAGCGGGCTGCCATCCTTCGGTTTGATGCGTACGGCCTTGTCCACACCACGGTGGAAGATCGGTGGTGCTCCTTCCACCTCGATGGCGACCTCAAGATCAGCCTCATCCGCCAGCTCGGCCGACATCTGTGTGCCCCTTAGCAGAAAAGGCATTTCCAAAGCAGATATCACAACCGACAGGGTGAACTGCCCGCTTTTCTCATCGCCCCCCCGAAGGGTCCAGCTCAAACCTGCTTCGGGCAACGGCCTACCGTCTTCAGGTTCACCAGCAGGGGGGGTGAGGTCGATCCCCAACTGCGCTTCCCCTTCTGGCCACATCAGCTTGGTAGGTTGGTCGACATAAGCACTGCCCTTTTCAGGTATCAGGGTCACCGTGTAGGTAACGCCACGGGTCAACCTCACCCCCAGCGCGGTAGAGGGGACGAGGCCCTCACTATCACGAAGCTCCACCTTCAACTGATCAGGCCACCCATTGCTGGCGAAGGCAGGCAGTGTCCGCGATATCCTTTCACTGGTCTCACCTAGCTCATCCACGCAGTATGCATTGATGGTCACGCGGTTTTCTGCACCGATCTCCTCAGGCTGGGGTGTATACAGCAAATGCGCCATACCATCATCCCCGGTCAAGATGGGGGCACCATAGGGTTCGCCATTGAGCTCGAAACACACTGGTTTCCCCGACATGACGCGGTCAGCATCATAAGGGCTCGTCACTGTCGCAGTCAGGATTGCGGCGGTAGGTGGGTCGACAACCGGTACCACGTTATTCCACTGCAGCTCGGTGACGGCATAATGGAAATCGCCCACATGCACCAAGAATCCGTACTTGGGCGCCTGCCAATAGCTGCCCAGAGCCAGTTTCAGGTTTTCACCAGACTGTGCTGCCTCGCCTCCCATCGCAGTCAATACCCAGTTCGCACCGGTCTCGCGGGATAACTTCTTGAAGCTCCTCTCGTCCTCGGGCGGGAGCGTGCTTTCGAACAGGAAGGAAGGATCCGCGCGCAGGCGGTAGCTGTCAGGCCGACCAGCCTGCCAGTACAAGGCCAACTTTTGCTCCACCCATTTGCTGCCGTCCGGCGCCTTCACGTACAGACGGTGCTCGGCACAATGGCACAACTTGAACGGTGGTTCGTTCTGCTCGATCCCGTCTTCTGGCTTGCCACCCTGCGGATAGACGACCAATCTCAACGGCGAATCCGCAACTTTGGCCAATGTAGAGGGAGCCTGGGCTTGTAGGTCTTCAGATTTGGACATGACGAACTCCGGCGTGCGTCCGCACATTTGTCCGGAGACACTAACCACCATGGCTGACGGGCGAAACTGGTAAAAATGCCAGGTGTGCAACCCGTGAGCGGCTGTCGGGGAACGTTCAGCCTGTAGAGCGGCGTGGCGGCTGTTCACCGGCAAAGTCGGTTCCTACAGGGCCCGTGCCAGTGAGCCTGATGTCAGCGGCCAGACCTGCAAGCTGTGCCAAGCGAGCATTGCATTCCCTCAAGAACTCTCCCGCACCACCAGTTCGAACCCCATGTCCTGCTGCTCGGCCCCTACCCGCTTACCATCGAGCAACGCCAGCAGCGCCTGCGCGGCACCTCGTCCCACGGCGGCCCGTGGGGTACGAATCGAAGTCAGCGGCGGCACCATGTAGGCCGAGGCCGGCAGGTCGTTGAAGCCGACCATCGCCACCTGTCGAGGCACTTCGATACCTTCGCGCAGCGCCTGTAGCACAGCGCCCTGGGCCAAGTCGTCGTTGCAGAAGAAGATGCCGTCCACGTCCGGTGCCCGCACCAGCAATTGACTGAACAAGGCCCCGCCCAACCCGATCGATGACGGCTGCGGATCAAGAACTTCAAGCTCCGGTGCCTGCAAGCCGGCATCGGCCAGGGCCTGACGGAAACCTTCGGCCCGCTGCATCACCCGTGGGTCGAGCTGGGCGGCGATGAAAGCCAGGCGCCGCCGGCCACGTTCTATCAGGTGGCGCGCGGCGGCGCGCCCGGCCTCATGCTGGGAAAACCCCACCGACAGCGCGTCCTGACCGCCACCCAGTTCCATCATGTGCACGCACGGCACGCCACTGGCGGCGAGCATCTGCCGTGAAGCCTCGCTGCGATCGAAACCCGTGAGCAGCATGCCGCAGGGCTGGTAGGCGAGGTAGTTGCGGATCAGGTTCTCTTCCTCGGCACTATCGTAGTGATAGTTGCCGATCAGCACTTCCAGCCCACGCGGGCGCATCACTTCGTGAATGGCCTCGAGGGTATCGATGAACAGCTGGTTGGACAGCGACGGGATCAGCACCACCACCGACTGGCTGCGCGCCGAGGCCAGGGCCCGTGCCGCAGGGTTGGCGACATACCCCAGGGTGGCTGCGGCAGTCTTGACCTTCTCCGCCAGATCGGGCGCGACCGTGCTGACGCCTCGCAGGGCGCGGGAGGCGGTGATGGGGGAAACCCCGGAAAGCCTGGCGACTTCCGCCAGGGTGGGACGACCGGTGGTGCGCGAGCCGATGCGAGACATGAGTGTTGTAATTTTACTACTTGCAGGAATGGGGAACGGTCACTAAGGTAGCGCTGTCTCAGGACGCAGGCAATGCAATCTTGGTAGCAGCCGTATGCGATGCGTCCATACTGCCTAGGACAAGACCAACAACACCCGGGAGGGTGGCGCTGGCGGGCTTGACCCGTCATCACCAAGACAGCGCTATCTCACCCAGCAGGAGGTACAGATGAACCCTTCCCTGTCCGCACTTGTGGTCATGGGCGTGGCTGGTTGCGGCAAGAGCTCGATCGGTGCCGCCATTGCCGCCCACAGCGGCGGTCGCCTGATCGAAGGCGATGCCTTCCACCCCGTCGAGAACATTCGCAAGATGAGTGCCGGCATCCCCTTGGACGACGATGACCGAGCCGGCTGGCTGGTACGCCTGGGCGAAGAACTGCAGGCCACCATTGCTGCCGGCGAACGCCCCATCCTGACCTGTTCCGCGCTCAAGCGCCGCTACCGTGACACGCTACGCAGTGCCGTACCGGCGCTGGGCTTCGTGTTCCTCGAACTCACGCCCCAGGAAGCGGAAAAACGCGTGCTCGCCCGCCCCGGCCATTTCATGCCCGCCAGCCTGATCGAAAGCCAGTTCGCCGCATTGGAGGCCCCGCACGGTGAGCCGCTGACCCTGGCCCTGGACGCCACCCTCCCGGTCGTGGCCCTGGCCGAGTCCGTAGATGCCTGGCTAAAGCCTTGCGGTGAGCGGCCCCTGGCGCGAACCGCCTGACCCGGTGGTTTTCCGGCTCACCAAAGACAGCGCTGTCTTGATAACTGATCTCAGCTGACGCTAAACCTACAAGCAATACCAAAACAACAACGACAAGACCGAGGCTTACGAACCATGTTCGGACTGGCTACTGATACCTACCTGCTGCTCGACGCGATGGTCACCATCGTCGGGCTGATCCTGCTGATCACCCATTTCAAGGTCCACCCTTTCGTTGCCCTTACCCTGGCCGCGGGCTTTCTCGGCCTGACCTCCGGCATGCCGGTGGCCAAGGTGATGAAGTCGTTCCAGGACGGCTTCGGCGGCGTGCTTGGTTTCGTCGGCATCGTCCTGGCCCTGGGCACCATGCTCGGCAAGCTGATGGCCGACTCCGGCGGCGCCGACCAGATCGCTCAGACCCTGATCCGCGCCTTCGGCAAACAGAAAGTGCACTGGGCCATGATGTTCGCCGCCTTCCTGGTGGGCATCCCGCTGTTCTTCGAAATCGGCTTCGTGCTGCTGATCCCGCTGGTGTTCATCGTCGCCCGCCGTTCCGGCGTGTCGCTGGTGAAGATCGGCATCCCGCTGCTGGCCGGCCTGTCCGTGGTGCATGGCCTGGTGCCACCGCACCCGGGCCCCCTGCTGGCGATCGGTATTTTCCACGCCGACATCGGCAAGACCATCTTCTACGGCCTGCTGGTGGCCCTGCCCACCGCAGTAATCGCCGGCCCCCTGTTCGGTAACTTCATCTCGCGCTACATCCCCGGCAACCCCTCGCAGGAACTGATGGACCAGATCGCCCGCGAGTCGAACCAGAACAACCTGCCCAGCTTCAGCGTGACCCTGCTAACCGTGCTGCTGCCGGTGGTGCTGATGCTGCTCAAGACCTTCGCCGACGTGGTGCTGCCGGCCGAGCACATCGTGCGCCAGTGGATGGACCTGATCGGCCACCCGATCACCGCCCTGCTCGCCGCCCTGCTGCTGGCCTTCTACACCTTTGGTTCGGCCCGTGGCTTCAACCGCCAGCAGATCATGAAGATGCTCGACCAGAGCCTGGCCCCCACCGCCGCGATCGTGCTGATCGTCGGTGCCGGTGGCGGCTTCAAGCAGATGCTGGTGGACACCGGCGTGGGCAACGTGATCGGGCAGATGGCGGTGCAGGCGCAGATCTCGCCGATCCTGCTGGCCTGGCTGGTGGCGGCGGTGATCCGTATCGCCACCGGTTCCGCCACCGTGGCCACCATCACCGGCGCCGGCATCGTCGCCCCGGTGATCGACCTGGTCCCCGGCGTCAACCGCGAGCTGCTGGTGCTGGCCACCGGCGCTGGCTCGCTGATCCTGTCCCACGTCAACGATGCCGGCTTCTGGCTGGTCAAGCAGTACTTCAACATGACCGTGGCCGAAACCTTCAAGACCTGGAGCATGATGGAGACCATTCTCTCGGTGGTCGGCATCATCTTCATCATGCTGCTGTCGATGGTGGTCTGACCGTCCATCGGGGTGATCGCACCTTGTCGACACGGACGTGGCCCAACTGAGACCGAGGCCCTGCGCTGGCAGGGCCTTTTTCTTGCCGTTGCACAGGAGCCCGCCCCGATGAAGCCTTACTTTCTGCTGGTAGCCCTGCTCGCGTCCCCGCTGGCCCTGGCGGTCGGTACCGGGACCACCTACCCGGACGACCCCCACAGCCCGGCGCCGCAGCCCGGCGTGGACAGCACCCTCAACCCCATCGAAAAGCCCATGCCTCGGGATACCGACCCACGGATCCAGGGCAGCGACCCGGACAGCCCGGCGGCGCGGCAGAACGATGAGCGTGACTTGCCGGGGATGGGTGACAGCGGCTCGGAGGGGATGGGGCGCGAGGGTGAGGGAAGCGGCGGCAAACCTTGAGCACATTGCCCACACCTGTAGGAGCGGCTTTAGCCGCGATCACCCGCGAAGCGGGTACCAGATACCGCGTCGCCTGCATCGCGGCTAAAGCCGCTCCTACAGAGGCCCCTGCTCCCTGCGCGACAGCGCAGCCCAAAGGGCTGTGTTATCTCGCGCAAGGATTGTGCATGGCTTGAGGCTGGAGCAGCTAGCCAGCTGAGACTCACCACTGGCGCTTGTCCGGCCGCGTCAGCCCGAGCTTCTCGATCTTGTAGCGCAGCATGTCCCGTGACAGCCCCAGCAAACGTGCCGACTTGGTGACGTTCCAGTCGGTACGGTCGAGGGTACGGCAGACCATGTCGCGCTCCATGTCGGGCAGGCTGCCGGTCGCTTCCGGCTCGTGTCGCGGGATGTCGAACACGGGCAACGCTGACGGCTGGGCCAGCGGCTCATCCACCAGGGTCAGGCACAGGTTCAATTGGTGCGCGCCGATCACCTCGTTGGGCGCCAGCAACACCGTCTGCTCGAGCATGTTGCGCAGCTCACGCACATTGCCCGGCCAGCTGTACCCCAGCATCAAGGCTTCCGCCTCGGCGGAAAAACGCAGGCCCGGCTTGCCATAGCGCCGGCCATGATGGGCGAGGAAATGCCGGGCCAGGCGCAGGATATCCTGGCCCCGGGCATACAGCCGCGGCACTTTCAGGGCGATGATGCGCAGGCGGAAGAACAGGTCGCGGCGAAACTTGCCCTGCTGCACCATCTGCTCCAGGTTGCAGTTGGTCGCGCTGATCACCCGCAAGTCGACCTTGCGCTCCTTCACCGCGCCGATGCGGCGGATGCTGCGATCCTCCAGCAGCTTGAGCAGCTTGGCCTGGAGCACCAGGTCCATCTCACCGATCTCGTCGAGGAACAAGGTGCCGCCGTCCGCCGCCTCCACCAGCCCAACGCGGCGCTCCTTGGCATCGGTGAACGCACCCTTTTCATGGCCGAACAGTTCCGCCTCGAGCAGGTTGGCCGGGATCGATGCGCAGTTGAACTCGATGAACGGCCCCTTGGCGCGGCTGCCGTCGAAATGCAGGGCCCGCGCCACCAGCTCCTTGCCAGTACCGGTCTCGCCCTCCACCAGCACCGGCGGCAGGTCGTCGCTGGCCATGCGCCGCTCGGCGTCGAGCAACTGGCGCAGGGTGTGCTTGAGCTCGAGCATGGCCGGCGACTCGCCGATCAGCGCCTGCAGGCCGGACTTCTGCGCCTCGCGCTCCTGGTAGAACGACAGCGTGCGCTCCATGCGTTCGGTGGCCAGGGCCTTGTCCAGCATCAACTTGAGCTCGGCCAGCACCACCGGCTTGGTGAGGTAGTGGAAAGCCCCCTCCTTCATGGCCTGCACCGCGTCCTCGACGTTGCCGTAGCCGGTCATCATGATCACCTTGAGCTCCGGTGCCTGGGCGACCAGGGTGCGCAGCAGGTCGTGCCCGCTCATGCCGGGCAATGAGTTGTCGGTGAGCACGGCGTCGGGCCGGGCGCGCTGGATCTGCTCCAGGGCAAGCTCGGCACTGGAGCACACCGAGACCTCGAAGCCCTTGAGGCTCAGGTAGGTGCGAATGTTGTCGGCGAGGATGTCGTCATCCTCGACCACCAGGATGCTGTGGTCCATGGTCCCCTCCCGCTGCAATGTTGAAAGTCAGGCTGACGCGGGTTCCTTCCTCGATGCGGCTGCTCAGTTCGACCGAGCCGCCGAAGCGTTCCATGATGCGTTTGACCAGGGCCAGGCCCACGCCCAGGCCGCCCTGTTTGGTGGTGAAGAACGGCTTGAACACCATGCGCCGCTGCTGCTCGGTCATGCCTTTGCCGGTGTCGCTGAGCATCAGTTGCGCCTGCCCGCTCTCCAGCAACTGGACCTCGGCGCACAGCTGCCCACCGTTGGGCATGGCCTCCAGGGCATTGGCGAACAGGCTGTTGAGGATCTGGGTCAGTTGCAGTGGCTGGCTGGCAACCCACTGTTCAGCAGGCCCCAGCAGCCTGAACCCCACACCATTGCGCTCGATCTGCGGGGCGAAGGCCTGGCGTGTATCCTCGAGGGCGGCCATCAGGTCCACCGCCTCCGGCTCGTCGCTGACCGGGCGCAGCGATACCAGCAGGTCGCGCACCCAACGCGACATGCGGTCGACCTGGGTGATGATGTCAGTGATGTTGCGCAGCGCCTGCGGGCTGGCGATATCCTGTGCGAGTTCGGCGCTGGAACGGATGTTGGCCAATGGATTGCGCAGGCTATGGGCCACTGCCGAGGACATTTCGCCCAGGGCGGCATAGGTTTCGCTGGCCACCAGGCGGTCCTGTTGGTGGTGCAGCATGCTGGCGGCGCGGCGCACGATCCAGAACAGGCCCAGGTAGATCAGTGCGCCGCCCACCAGGGTGGACGCCCAGATCAGCACGTAGCCTCGCTGGATTCGCCGCACCAGGTCCTGGGGCTCCTTGTAGATCTCGACCATCGCCAGCACCCGCTCGCCCTGGCTATCGAACAGCGGGATGTAGTTCTCGATGAACAGGTGCCGGGGCTCACGCTGGAATTTCTGCTCCTCACGGTCCTCATCGGCCTTGTGATAGCTGGCCGAAACGGCCTTGCGCGAGCCAAAGGCGTGCTCGAGGTCGTCGTCCTCGTCGATGTGTTTGCCAATCAACTGCGGGTTGGTCGACCAGACCACGGTGCGATCGCGGGCATAGACATTGGCCAGCAGCGTGTCGGGCAGGTGCTCCACATGGTCGAGGAACTCCACCCGGGTCGACTCCGCCAACGGGGCACCGAACTGCAGGTGTTGCTGGTCCAGCCGAGGGTCGATCAGCTCGCCCATGGTGGTGCCTGGCGGCAGCTGAGAGTGACGGACCTCGGCCTGGGCCATGGCCTGGATGAACTGGGCGGTCAGCATGGCGTCGCGCTCGACGCTGTCACGCACCACGAAGCGGGTCGACACATAGCCCAGGCCACCGGCCACCGATGCGATGATCAACAGGCTGACCAGGGAGAACCAGCGCAGCAGGTTGAATTCGTGCAGCGGCACAGCCCCCCCTACGGAGGGGCCACGGGTGCTGTCAGGGGTTTCGTTCTCCAGCGTCTGCATAGCTTCGTTCCCGCCTGGACGCCTGTTCGGGGCCACTGATACATAGCAGCAAAAAATCAGCCAAAAATATTTTTTACTTTAAAAACAGACACTTATTTTGTTCTGTTAATTCTGTTTATAGAAAAACCCCCACATTCGGGGAAAACTCATCAATGACATGAATTCGTTAAAAATCATGAAGTTATTGTGCAAACCGAATAATTAACATCACCCAGAAGCCAACCTGAAACTCAGTGACACCCGGGTACCGGAACCGGGATAGCTGCTCAAACGCACCGAACCACCGAAACGTTCCATGATCCGCTTGACCAACATCAGCCCCACCCCCAGGCCACCTTGCTTGGTGGAAAAGAACGGTCGGAAGGCCATGCGCTGTTGTTGTTCGCTCATCCCCTTGCCGGTATCGGAAAGGCGCAGGGTCAGGTTGCGCCGGTCCCGCCGAATCACCTCGACACGCAGGTCGCCCCCCTGGCCCATCGACTCCAAGGCATTGGCAATGAGGCTGTTGAAGATCTGCGCAAGCAGCGCCGGCTGCCCCAATACGCGCACACCAGGCAGTTCCGGCAAGTGCACCTGTACCCGCCCCCTGCTCAGAGGCGCGGCGAAGACCTGGAAACTTTCCTGCAACACTTGCCCCAGGTCTACCGGTACCGCCTCGTCATTGAGTGGTCGCAGCGACTGCAGCAGCTCCCGCACCCACTGCGACATGCGGTCGACCTGGCTGATGATGTCGTTGACGTGGCGCTGCGCCGGCCCCTCGTCGAAGGCCTGGGCCAGTTCGGCGCTCGAGCGGATGCTCGCCAACGGGTTGCGCAGGCTATGGGCCACCGCCGACGACACCTCGCCCAGCGCCACGAAGGTTTCATTACCGATCAGCCGCTTCTGCTGCACCGCCATGACCCGCGCGGCCCGGCGCATGATGCCGTACAGCCCGACGTAGACCATGCCAGCCCCCACGGTGATGGCCAGCCAGATCAGTATCAGGCCATGCTCGATACGCACGATCAGGTCATGGGGCTCCTTGTAGATTTCCACCATCGCCGTGACCTGCTCGCCATCGGCGTCGAGCAGCGGGATGTAGTTCTCGATGAACAGCTTCTCCGGCGGCGTGATGAACTTCTGCTCGCTACGCACCTGGTCGAAGTCGTGATAGCTGGCCGACACGCGCCTCTTGTATTCGAAGGCCTGGTCGAGGTCGTCATCGGCGTTTATCAGCTTGCCGATCAGCGCCGGGTTGCTCGACCAGATCACCGTGCGGTCGGGCGAATAGATATTGGCCAGGAGCATGTCCGGCAGGTGGGCGATATGGTCGAGGAACTCGCCCCTGGCCTTGCGCCGGGCCTCGGGGTCGACGTCCGGCAATGACGGGTCGAGGCGTGGGTCGAGCAACTCGCCCATGGTGCGCACATTGGGAATCGACACATGGCGCACTTCGGCGTCGGCGATGGAGGTGATGAACTGGGCGGTGAGCAGCGCGTCACGCTCGACGCTCTCGTCGATGATGTAGCGGCTGGAGATCAGCCCCAGCCCCACGGCCACCGAAACGATGAATGCCAGGCTGACCCAGGCGTACCAGCGCAACAGGTCGAACGGCCGCCGCGCCGCGCTGGATTCGGCGGCGGGCATCAGTGTGTCGGGACGAGGGGCGAGGTCCATGGCGGGCTCCGCGGCTGGGCACCATCTACAGGTTATAGCCCAGAGTTGGGGAAAACCGGGGGAAGCCTGTCGCCTCGCCCCTTCGGGCTCAGTGAAAATCGCGGCTGTGCACCTCCAGCCCCTGCAGCAACGGGCTGATATCCTCCAGCCGCCGGGCAATCAGGTGGCGCACGCCACTTTCCTGCTCCAGGCGCCCGCTGACCTTGAGCAACCGTGCCCCCACCAGCGCCCGCCGCTGGCGCTCGGCCAGGTCGCGCCAGACCACCACGTTGACCATGCCGTGCTCATCCTCGAGGGTGACGAAGGTCACGCCACTGGCCGTCTGCGGCCGCTGGCGCCCGACCACCAGCCCGGCCACGGCGATGTTGTCGCCGTCCTCGACACCCGCCAGTTCCCCTGAGCTGCGACAGCCCAGTGCCCGCAGCCGTGAACGCAGCAGGGTCAGCGGGTGGGGCCCCAGGGTGGTGCCCAGGGTGACGTAGTCGGCGTGCAGGTCCTGCGCCACGCTGGGAGCCGGCAGCATCACCACCGGCTCCGGGGCCGGCTCGACCTGGGCGAATAATGGCAGCTGCGCCTGCACCGCCGCCACCTGCCAGCGCGCCTGGTGGCGGTTGCCGGCCAGCGCCCGCAGCGCTCCGGCATCGGCCAGGCGCCCGCGGGCGCGGCTGTCGAGCTCGACGCGCAGGCACAGGTCCTCGACATCGCGCCAGGGCCGCAGCGCCCGCGCCTGCTCCAGGCGTCGGGCATCCGCCTCGCTGAAGCCCCGCACCTGGCGCAAGCCCAGGCGAATGGCCAGGCCGCCCTCGCCCACCGGCTCCAGGGTGCAGTCCCAGTCACTGTGCAGCACATCCACCGGGCGCACCTCGATGCCCTGCCGCCGCGCCTCCTGCAACAGCTGGTCGGGGCTGTAGAAGCCCATGGGCCAGCTGTTGACCAGCGCGCAGGTGAAGATCGCCGGCTGATGGCATTTCAGCCAACTGCTGGCATAGCACAGCAGGGCGAAGCTGGCGGCGTGGGACTCGGGGAAACCGTAGCTGCCAAAGCCCTTGATCTGCTCGAAGATGCGCTCGGCAAAGGCCAGCTCGTAACCGTTGCGCAGCATGCCCGAGACCAGCCGTTGCCGATGCGGCTCAAGGCCGCCATGGCGTTTCCAGGCGGCCATGCTGCGGCGCAACTGGTCGGCCTCGCCGGGGGTGTAGTCGGCGGCGACCATGGCCAGCTCCATCACCTGCTCCTGGAACAACGGCACACCCAAGGTGCGCTGGAACACCTCCCTGAGCTCTTCCGACGGGTAGGTCACCGGCTCCTGCCTGAGGCGACGGCGCAGATACGGGTGAACCATGTCGCCCTGGATCGGCCCCGGGCGCACGATCGCCACCTCGATCACCAGGTCGTAGAAGTTCTCCGGGCGCAACCTGGGCAACATGGCCATCTGCGCCCGCGATTCGATCTGGAACACGCCCATGGTTTCGGCGCGACCGATCATCGCGTAGGTGGCCGGGTCGTCCGGCGGGATGCTGGCGAGGGTGAGCTCGATCCCCCGGTGCCGGTACAGCAGGTCGAAACAGCGGCGCAGGGCGCTGAGCATGCCGAGGGCGAGCACGTCGACCTTGAGCAGGCCGACCATGTCCAGGTCGTCCTTGTCCCACTGGATCACCGTGCGCGCCTCCATCGTCGCGTTCTCCACCGGCACCAGCTGGTCGAGGGGCTGCTCGCTGATGACGAAGCCACCGGGGTGCTGCGACAAGTGCCGGGGGAAACCGATCAGCTCGCCGGCCAGCACCAGGATGCGCCGCAACGACGGGCTCTGCCCATCGAAACCGGCCTCGGCCAGGCGTTGAGCGTCGGGGATACGGTCGCTCCAGCGCCCACAGCACTTGGCCAGGGCGTCCACCTGGTCGGCCGGCAGCCCCAGCGCCCGCGCCACGTCGCGCACCGCGCCGGCGGCGTGGTAGCTGCTGACCACGGCGGTGAGCGCGGCCCGGTGCCGGCCATAGCGGCTGAACACGTACTGGATCACTTCTTCGCGGCGGTCATGCTCGAAGTCCACGTCGATATCCGGCGGCTCGTTGCGCTCGCGGGACAGAAAGCGCTCGAACAGCAGGCGGTGCACCATGGGGTCGAGTTCGGTGATGCCCAGCACGAAGCACACCACCGAGTTGGCCGCCGACCCCCGTCCCTGGCACAGGATGCGCTGGCGGCGGGCGAACGCGACAATGTCGTGGACGGTGAGGAAGTAGCTTTCGTAGCCCAGCTCCTCGATCAACGCCAGCTCCTTGTCCAGCACCGCGCGCACCTTGTCGCTCGGGCCGTCGGGCCAGCGCCCGGGCAGGCCCTGCTCGCACAGCACCCTTAACCAACTGGCGGGGCTGTGACCTTCCGGCACCAGTTCGCGGGGGTACCGGTATTTCAGTTGCGAGAGATCGAAGGTGCACCGCCGGGCGATATTCAGCGTCTCGTCCAGCAGTGGTGCGGGGTACAGCTCCCGCAGCTGGTCGAGCGGGCGCAGGTGGCGCTCGCCGTTGGCGAACAGCAGGCCGCCCGCCTCGGCCACGCTGCAATGGGCGCGGATGGCGGTCATGCAATCCTGCAGGGCGCGGCGGCCACGGGCATGCATGTGCACGTCGCCGCAGGCCACCAGTGGCACATCGAGGCGCAGGCCCTGCGCACGCAGCCACGCCAGCCGGGCCTGATCGTCGGCACCACGGTGCAGGTGCGCCGCCAGCCACAGGCGCTCGCCGAACAGCGTGCGCAACCAAGGCCCGGACCCCGGCTGGTCGCCAGGAGCCGCGACCCACAACGCCAGCAGGCCCTGGTGATGAGCCTCGAGGTCCTCGCCGAGCAACTGGTAACTGCCCTTGCGTGCCCGGCGCCGAGCGCGAGTGATCAAGGCGCAGAGGTTCTGGTAGCCGCGCAGATCCTGCACCAGCAGCACCAGCTTGGGCCCCTGATGCACCTGCACCTCGCTACCGATGATCAACCGCAACTCATGCGCCTTGGCGGCCTGCCAGGCCCGGACGATGCCGGCCAGCGTGCACTCGTCGGTGATCGCCAGGGCCTGGTAGCCCTGCTCGCGGGCCCGTCGGAACAGTTCGTCGGCGCTGGAGGCGCCGCGCTGGAAACTGAAGTTCGACAGGCAGTGCAGCTCGGCATAGCCCGGCGTGCTCATGCGAACCAGCCCTGCAGCCACAGCGGCCCGGGCTGGGCCAGGTCACGGTAGGCCCAGCCGCACAGGCCGTCGCGGGTCTCGATGCGGTAGTAGTCGCGGCGCACATCGCCGCCGTCCCACCAGCCGGACTCGATGCGCTCGGCATTGCCGAGCAGGCGCAGGCCGGCTTCAGGCAAGGCCCGTGGCTCCGGCAACAACCAGCCAGGGCGGCTGCCCGGGGCGACGACCAGCCGGCCCGCGCCCTCCTGCCACGCCCCTTGCCAGGCGCACTCGGGGCGATGATCGGCCTCGGCGCGCAGGCCCTTGACCGCTTCGTCGCCCAGTCGCGCCCGTAACCGCTCGCGCAACTGCTCCCAGGGTTGGGCCTGCTGGGCACGCGGGTCGAACAAGGCCCGGTGCTGGGGCACGAAGGCCGGCAGGTCCGCGGCGACCAGGCGCAGGTTGCGCACAGGAGCCGGGATGCGCAGCGGCTCCAGCCGCCCCCGGGCCAGTTCGAAGAGCATCGCCGCGTCGCGCTCGGCGGCCAGCAGGCCGACCGTGAGCCGCGTGGCCGGGCCTTCGGCGTGCTCCAGATGCAGCTCGAAACGCTGCACGCCGCAATCCCGCCCGGCCAGGAAGGCGGCCAGGTCGGTGAGCAGGCGGCGCAGGGGGAACAACAGCGCCTGGTGTGATTCGACATCGAAGTTCAGCTCCAGCCGCGCCTCGAAACGGTCGGGCGGCTGGTAGAAGCCCAGCCCCATTGTGCGCAGGCCGAGCAACTGGTCCAGGTGCACCTGAACCTGGGCGCTGAAGCGCCTGGCCAGCGCCTCGCGCGGCAGCGCGAGCACCTCCCCCAGCCGCCGCAGGCCCATGCGCGCCAGCGTGGTGCTGACCTCCGGCGGCAGGCCGGCGCGGTCGATGGGCAGGTTCGACACGGCGGCGCGGGTCTCATCGGGGCTGGCCACGGCCAGACCATCGTGAGCGTTGGCGAGCATGCGCGCGGCCACCGGATTGCTGGCCAGCACGATGCGCTGGCGCAGCCCCAAGGCAGCCAGTTCCTGGCGTAGCTGCGCCTCGAACAACGGCCAGGGCCCGAACAGCTGCAAGCTCGAGCCCACTTCCAGCAACAGTGCGCGAGGATAATGCAGGCTGACCTGGGCACTGAACCGGTAGGCCCAGGCGGCCAGCAACTGCTGCACCTGCTCGATACGCGCCGGATCGACTTCGACGCAGGTGAAGCCATCGGCCAGGGCGCGGGCGGCGGTCAGGCTCTGCCCGGCACGCAGGCCCAGCTGGCTGGCGGCCGGGTTGACCGCCCGCAGCACGCGGCGCTGGGTCGGCCCGTCGATCAATACCAGCGGCGTGTCGGGGTCGTCACGCTCGCGCAGGACGGTGTCCAGCGCCAGCTGCGGCAGCAGGATGCAGGCCCAGAGCATGATGCATCAGCCCCGCCCCGGGCAGGCGATAGGCGCGGCGGGCGGCAGGCCGCCACGGCACTTGAGTACCCGCCACTGCGCCGGACGGGTGTCGATGGCGATGCGCAGGGCAGCCGGCGACGGGTTGAGCGCGGCCTGTTGCGTGCGGCAGGCAAACGCCAGGGCCTCGCCGGTTTCCGCCGCCACCTGCAGGCGCCGCAGCGCGCGGTCGTCTACGCGCTCCGGCCAGCACAGCACGGCCGCGCAACTGCCCGAGCGCAGGCACTGCTCGGCCGCCCACAAGGCGTCGCCCGCCGTGGCGTCGACCTGGGCCAGCCAGCGCAGGTCCACCCCCGCCGCCTGCCAGGCCGGCGCGAAGGGGATGAACGGTGGCGCCACCAGCACCACCCGCTCGCCGACGCTGGTCAGGCGCGCCAGCGTCGGCCAGAGCAGTTGCAGTTCGCCGCAGCCCGGGCTGGCCAGCAACAGTTCGCTCAACGCCGCCGCTGGCCAGCCGCCATCGGGCAGCCGCGCGTCCAGCGCGGCGTGCCCGGTGGGTTGCAGGCCGAGCGGGCGTGCCTGCGCTTGCCGACCACGCCAGACCTGGCGCTGGTCGAGCAGGCGGTCGAGCTCGACCACCGCGCCCATCAGTCGCGCCTCAGCAGGCCGCAGAACACGCCTTCGATGAAGAAGTCGCGTTCGGGGCCCACGTCGATGGGCTGGTAGTGCGGGTTGCGCGGCAACAGGCGGTAGCCCTCGCGGGTGCGCTGCAGGCGCTTGATGGTGACCTCGCCGTCGAGCCGGGCGACCACGATCTGCCCGTCACGGGCATCGCCCTGCTGGCGGATGCCGACCAGGTCGCCGTCGAAGATGCCGTCGTCGACCATCGAGTCGCCGCGCACCTTGAGCAGGTAGTCGGGCGTGCGTCGGAACAGGCTGGGGTCGAGCAGCAGTTGCTCGTGGATGTCAAGGTCGGGGCCGATGGGGGCACCGGCGGCCACTTGGCCGAGCACTGGCAGTTCGAGGATTTCAGGCCGGCGCAGCGGTTCGGCCAGGCGGATGCCCCGTGCCTGGTTGGGCGTGACATCGATATAGCCGGCCTGGCACAGGGCGGTGATGTGCTTGCGCGCCACGCTGCGCGAAGCGAAACCGAAGCGCTCGGCGATGTCGGCCAGCGAGGGAGGCTGGGCCTGGTCGGTGATGCGCTCGCGGATGAAATCAAGGATGGCGCGGCGTTTGGGGGTCAGATTGTCCATGGAGTACATTTGTACTCTTTTTGCGAGACACTGGCCAGCCCCCTTCGTCGACCAGTGGCAGTGATCAGAACTGAAAAGACCAAAAAGCGGTAAGTCAATCCCCCAAATCGACCCTGCCGCACATTCCCTAAACATTAGTTCCAGGCCGCCCACCGCCATCACGCGGCCTTAGTCGTTCAACCTGGCCCTTTCTGTGTCTACTGTGTCATTGGGGGATTCCAAACCGTTGCTTGAAAGCTCCACATCCGTGACGTACATACGATTCCGCTGAACGACCGCCCTTGCCACGTCGACCATAAAAACCACAAAGCTATGGCTTTGCTTACTGTTGATTTGGGGGCATGCTGTTAACGAAAGGTCGCGAGGGGAACAAGTCATGAACCAAGAGGCATTTCAGTTAACCGCGCTGTCGGCTGCAGAACTGGCTGATTACCTATGCAACACGAAAGGGACAACCTCTCCAGGGGAGCGTTACGCCAGGGTCTTTGGCCTCAACCCAGCTGAGTTTGACGTTTACCTCACTACTTATCGCCAAAGCCAGTCAGATGGTGCAACCATGCCTGACTCCGAAGCAGCGCTACGCTTCATAACAGATGTCCTACGGGTGGTTCTGACGGTGACTGAGACCGGAGTTACTGTCGAGCAAGCCATTGGCTGGTTCCGCCAAGATCAATTGTTAACTTTCGAAGGGCGAACTGCGGAACAACTGGTCAGTCAGGGCCAAGCTGAGCAGGTGCTGCAATTTCTGGCCTCCTGGCAGGCCGGGAGCCAAGGATGAGTAACGACGCCTACCTACAGACCGGCCAGAAACCGAACTATCACTTATGCTATCGAACCATCCTTTGCGCCATGGATGAGCGATACGACATACGCGGCTATGTACTGGCGGAAATGGTGAGAACATGTCTGAAACACCGAGCTTGTCTATCTGCGGAACAGCGCGAGTACTTTATGCGATATGCGCAACCGGCGGCGATCACCTATCTCGAAAATCTAACGGCCGATTTACTGTTTGGTCCACAGGGACGCTTTTCACCTGAGGAGTATCGTTATTCACAAACAGCAGATATCAATCAGTTTCGAGGCCTCTGGTGAATACATGAAAAGAGCGCGCGCAGGACATTGGGCAGGATCGAACTCGCGCTTTATTCCGAAACCGATGAATCGGAGTATCATCAGCGAGCTATAGGTCCAACCTTGATCAACCAGCGCTGTTTTGCACTCACCTGAAACCCGTTCCACATTGTCCGCCAGACAAAGAAGGCGGGGTCGTTGCTACTGAGCCTTTTGTTTTTCACTCTAGCTTAGCGGGCCGCAACGTCCGATCAGTCGCACATCAGTAATGACGCGATGATCCCTGGCGGCATCTCCAACTGATGAGTCCTCTTGCGTTCAAATCAACGGGCAGCGATTTCGCCCAGTCGGCATCAAAATAGTCGCCGTCTTCATTGCACGAGTGACAGCGACACGCATGCTAAACGGGCCTGACGCACGCGATCCGCGATTGCTTCGGTCGGCAAGGAAGGATGCTACGTTTAATGAGATTCAACTGACCACCTCTAAGGTAGTCAGCTGAGCCTGATCCTTATGATCTCATGAGCGCTTCAGGGGTGTGCTTCCTTCAAGTAATGCCTTAACTCTCTGATGCGCACCGGGCATTGACGACTCATGGCTCCTCCTATTTGGGCAATTATGAGGCTTGGAGGTGGCTACGAAACTAGGGGCGATGCCCCTACCCTCATCAACGCTTACCTTTGCTGTTGCAGCTCATCAGCAGATCGACTCTATCTGCGGTCATTCAGGCCACAAACCCATGCCCCAAGCGCCTGATAAACTCGATGACCGTGTCCGTTCCCAGCCTGGTTGTGATCATGGCGACAGGAGCTTTGCCACCAAACGCTGTAACGGGGCGCGGAATCCAGCCACCTTGCGGTGTCTTGACCCTGTGGAACGCCTCCCCATCGCGATTAACGCTTAGGTCGCTCCTGCCTTAATCATCTACGGGAGCTCGAATCCCAGGCCCTCAAGCACCAGCCGATCTTCAGCCTTCAATTTTTTCACTGCCCAAATCAGCACATGCTTCGGCCGCGAGCTCGCCACATAGGCAAATCTCGCAGCTTCGGAAGTCCGGTCACGCAGCCAGTCCTTCCAGTGCGACTGATGCACGCCCGGTTTCTGTGACGATACAACCACGGTCACGTCGTGTGTTTCACCCTTGACCCCGTGAATCGTCTCGAAACGCAGGCAGTCACGTTGGGCGACCACATCGGGTACCCCGACCAACCTTTCGGAGATCAGCATCTTCCCCTGCCCAGAACGGGCTCGCAAATTAAGGCCTTTCAGGCCTTCTAAATGCTCACGCACCTCTACAGGTACGAATGTTTGATCTGGCAGCTTTCCAAGCGCAATTTTTGCTGCCCGGGCCCAGTCCGACCAAGTCTGATTACCATCTCCGACGCCGTGTTCCACCAAGAATTGGAGACCGTCGTGAAGGAATATACGCCACGTCAGTTTTGACTCAATATCCATAGGGCAGTAAGGGCCTGCTTTCGTCACCTGCAGTTCTAGCCGGGCCGCCAGCCACTTACCGAATGTTTCCAGGCATTGCGCTATGTCTGTCAACCTGCCTGCTTTGAGGTTTATGCAGGCCAGCGCCAGCAGCTCGATGCCCTCGAAAGCTCTACCAGTACGTAAGCGCTGAAGTGTTGTATGTCCGCGCGCGACGACCACCACCTTGTCATGTATCAGGCTCATTTCTCGAATGGCTGGAAGCACCTCCGACGGGCAGTTCTGATACTCGACGACCCTTGGCTTTACTGAAGCGATTCGAGGATTTCCCACCACACGGTCGGATTGAAGAATGTTGGAACACACATCTACAATGGCTTGACCACTTCGCCAATTCTCGTTGAGGACGTACTCCTCAAAGCCAAGCTCCTCCATGCGCCGACGCACGTTTGCAGGATTCGATTTCCTGAAACCATAAATTGACTGATTAAGGTCACCTACAAAATGGAATTTCACGCCTAGTAGGCTCAGTCTTTTGACGATCAAAAGCTGCTCTGCCGACAAGTCTTGGCACTCATCAACGATGATCAACGGGAATCGGCGTGCAATACGCGAGAAGTAATCTTTGAATTTTTCTTCTTGCATCCCGACCAAAGCGAGAATATCAATGTCACCGTAGGTTGCAAAGCCAGCGGCCCAAAGCCGTTTTTTGGTCGCCAACAGTGCCTTCTGGTCGGCCTCGTCCTGTTGGGCGAGGTTGGCTTCGTTATCCCACTTCCGGTCGTTGGTCGAAAAGACGTAGCGTTTGGATCCTTTATCGTAGTTGTATCGACAGGCTGATACGGTGCGTCCACAGATCTTGATGCGCGTGTGGTAGATATCAGCGGACTTGTCGATGATCCGAATACGGAAGTCGCCATCCCGGCCTTGAAAGCCCGTGATCTCGCTGGCGATACTCGAAAGCAGGTGTGTTAGCACGAAACTATCGAAGGTGGAGATGTAGTGCGGCAAGCCCAATGGCTCGCGCAGGTACTTATAAACTCTGCTCTGGAGCTCTTCGGTAGCACTATTGAGAAAGGTGAGCAAAGCGATTCCGGAAGGGTGATGGTTCCACTCCTGGATAATCTTGCATACCTTGGCGGCCACGACCTCAGTTTTGCCGCTACCAGGGCAGGCTCTCAGGTACACATGCCGATCCAACGGTGCATCAATGTATCTCTGCTGCCGGTCGGTGAATTCGATGTCGGCTGCACCCACTTGGGCTGCCTTATCTTCTGCCGCCATCAGGCCGCACCCTCTTCCAGACCGCAAGCCCAGAGGATGGCCTGGCGGATGTACACCGGTACCACAAAGCCGGCTCCATTAGCCTCTAGTACGTCGGCGAAGGTTTGAGCGTAGATGCCCTTGCCAATGTCATCAGAGTCAATACGATCCAGTAATGCGGCGGCGTAAGGCGCCCGCTGGGCGGAGGTCATAGCAGCAAAATCGAGTTCCGCGTCTGCTTTTAGACCTTTGACCACCGGCCCATCTTGGGCCTGCCAGAGGCCAGCAGCGACGATCAGCATTGTCTTGAGGTTGTCGCCTTCCATTGCAATGTCGTACTCGAAGGTTTTGTACTTCCCCGCAAACAACCGTCCAAACTCTGACAGGCCTATGTGCTTCTGCAAAGCCAGCGCCGGGTTGTTGCCGACGATGCAGTTGTCTGCATGGGGCAGAAATGGAACGTTCTTTTGACCACCCGCTCTATTGTCCTCAATCACTGACTTTGGAGGATCGTTGTCGGTCAATCCTGAGCACCTGACAGGGATGTTTTCACCTTGATGCTCGGCTTTGACGTTGCAGAACAGCTGCATGAAGTGGTTGAAATAGATTCCGCCCAGATTGATGACCGACACACCGTAGTCGTCCAGGGAATTTCGCCCGTCGCCGAAGGGCTGCAGTACGATCTTGGCGAGCGCTGGCAAGACCATGGCCTCCGCTATGCCCTCGACTAGTATCGTGCCTTTGGCGAAGAGCAGGTTGGACTTCGTAGCATCAAGCCATCTGTCCACAAAGTGTCGGCTTTGCTCGGGCAGGCCGCATTTCCTGAGGGGCACTGCCTTGGGGCGGCTCAGGTTGGACAGGTGGATAACGTGATCTACAGATACCGCAGAGGTGATCACAGTCGAGTGGGTGGTTATGATCACCTGCATTCCGCGAGCCTCAGCGGCCTTCTTGAGGTGCCGAAGGAGCCGGAGCTGAAGCTGGGGATGAAGGTGCGCCTCCGGCTCCTCGATCAACAGCAGGCGTAGGTACGTTTTCTCGCCCTGCCCTTCATCTGCTTCGTAGGTCAGCTCTGCCAGAATGGAGGCGATGTACAGAAGGTTGTTGTAGCCCAGACTGTTCTCTTCCAGCGCCCGAAATTGAGCGGCGTCAGCTTTGCTCAGATCCGGGAAGTAAAGGAGCCTCAGCCCTTCCACGATTCGGGAGAAGCTCACCTCCGAGAACTGGATCATTGTGCCCTGAGACAGGTGAGCGCCCAGGGCAGCTTTTAGACTTTCACCAATTCGCTGGTTAGCTGCTTTGATCGCGAACTTGTCGCTCTCTGACAGCTCGCGATTGAAGTCTCCGACATGCTGCTCAAGCGGATGCGGAACGCGGGCTTTTCTAGCAGCGTCTATGTCCTTGCGGCAGAGTGCTTTGAGCAGGCGCGCCAAGCGAGACTGGCGCCCTTCTCGCAGCTTGACTTCAGCGTCACGTAACGGTGGGAGGTAAACGCAGTGGACATAGTCCAATTTCTCGGTTTCAAACGCTTTGGTGTACTCGTGGCCACCGTAAGTATGGTGTTTGAACCGACCACGAGACTCCTGGTTTAGGGCCGTGAACGTGAGTGTTGCCTCGGGCTGGTTGCCGCACCAGGTGTCAAACGCAATGACGTCGTTTTTGTCCAGACCGGAGAAGGTCGCCTGAATTTTGATCTCCTCAGCCGCGACATCATCCTTGCCAAATCCCCTGTAGAAATCACGCTCACTGATAACCCGTTTGCCCGACTCGGAGTCATTGAAGAGCTGTCGTATCGCGCTGACGACGCCAGTCTTGCCGGCCCCGTTTTCGCCGACCAGAACGTTCAGGCCGTCATGGAGTTCGATCGAGAACGGCTCCCCAAAGCATTTGAAGCCCTGAACATCCAGCGTACGTAAATACATGAGCATCCCTTCTTCATAAATTGTTGAATAGCCGGATTTGAGCCGCTCCATCTGCACTATCACAGTGACATCGAGCCAGGTCTGCTCGTTTGTGGTGCTTGCTCAGGAAAAACACATCACTAGGGGTTGTCTCACATCAGGTGCCATCAGCTTGGAAACCTCTTCTATTACCCATGTCGCGCAAGGCCACAGCGCCTGTACAGCCAGCAGCACGGTGAAAATGAAAAACGCTCGCAGGAGGTAGGCATGCGCCAGCTTGATATGGCTAACCTTGGCGTTGTTGCCTGGGTAGTTTTCGATGACTTTGATAGCGATAGACTTGGCCAAGCTCGCGGCGGGTTGTTGCGTACTCCAGCAACGCGAAATGTCGCCGGCCCCCACCGTGTGGGCATTGCTCACGCGCAGTACGCAGAACGCGCTGTACCCCGCTCGAAGGACATACGCCACTGCAAGCGCAAACACTACTAGCGACAGGGCGCCAAGGGCTTTACTGGTCTTGTCGCTCCAAAGGGTCGGCAATAACGACACCAACACTGGGATGAGTGCGGTTACTGCCGCAAGATAGACCCCTGCTTTCGTGTCAGCACCTTTACGACGCTCCTGTTCGGCGTCGTACATCCGGCGCGCCTCTTCCAACGCTATTTCGCTCTGCAGATCCCAATTGCCGTCGTTGACGGATGCTTTCCACCCGGCGCGCATTTGGTCATTTGCCACAACCTGTTCAGGCGTAGGTGAAGCCAGTGTCGGCCAAAGCAACTGCCTATTAAAGCGGGCCATTTCGGATCATCTCCAGCTCATCAACGATTGCCGCAGCAATTGGGTATCCGGTTTGATTTTCGATCCACGCCCATTGACCGTTTGGATTGATCTCCAAAAACCACAGCTTTTCATCTGTGTCGCATACCAGATCAATAGCGCCATACCGCAGGTTCAAACGGTTTACCAACTCTCGACATTGAGCAGCCACTTGATCGGGCAAACTAATGGCCTCGTGTCGTAAGTCCGGGCGGCTACCCCGTCGCCAGTCAACTTCGGTTTCTTCGTTATCCTGAGACCAGATGGCGGTGGCGAACACCTGAGCACCAACGACAGTGACACGAACATCATATTTTTTTGGCACTTCAGCCTGAATGATCAACGGGGCAAGGCCAAGGGCAGGCGCATCTGCTTCGGTCAATGGCTGCAGTCGTGAGGTGAACATCACCTTCTCCAGCACGCCCGGCAATACCGCTTGCCGCAGAGGCTTCCCAATTGCCCTTCCCTCTGCTGTCAGTAACTCGGCCGGCTTCAACTCGTTAGTGATGGCGGTATCAGGAATATTGAAACCGAGATGCCGCGCAACTAGGAGCTGTCGCGGTTTATCTTCAGCCAGAAAAATCTGAGTAGGGTCACTGAACCAGCAACCCTCCAATCGGAAATAGAGACTCTTCAGGAAACTACTCCATTCCGCTTCAATGTAGGCACGCTCACCCGTATCCATGACTGCCTCAGGTGCTTGTGGCGCGCCAGGCCTGCGAAAATATGCAGCGGTAATGTCACGCCCCGTAATTCGTTTCCCCTCCAGCTCAATTGCCCAATCATCCATGGCACTCACGCCCAACGTGCTTCGGGACAGAGGGAGCAGTTCAGTGTTAAGCCTGAAATAAGGCAAGCCTCGCCGTTGGAGCTCTGCGACGACGAAGTCCATCGTGATGTCGCGGCGATTAGTGACCAGCAGAAACATGGTGGAAAGCCTCAATCCAGGTAAAAGCGCTCATCGAGGCCGAATTGCATATCCCCTGGATCATCGTGCTCAAGCTCTGCCTCGGTTTTGGTCATCAGCTCCAGCATGGCGTAGCTGTCGCCCGGGTCATCCTCTTCGATCACCGTATCAGTCTTGGTCATCAGTTGGAGCAGATGAGAGGCCTGCCCATTGGAGGTGAGATCGTCGTCACTTTCGGGCTTGGAGTATGTTTTTGTGAGCGTTTCGAGCGTCACGAACGAGTCGTCATCCTCTTCACTATTGACTTTCGTCTTGGTGAGAAGCTCGTCCAGCGCTCCACGAGCAATAATGGGCTGAGTACCATTAGGTGTCTCAACAACCCACATATCGTGCTGAGTCGAGTAATAGCCTGGCAGATTGTCGGTACCTGTTCTCGGCACAGCGTTTCTTGCGAGCAGGGGTGAAACTGCCTTATATGCGGGGATGGAGGCTGTAGGCATTACGCTGAACTCCTGTATGGCGATGTGCCAACATATTACGGAGAACTGAGCGATTCGTCATGTTCGTACCTGCTGAGCACCTTTGGGCCAGTATGTTGCGTTCCTTCGCAGCCCCGAGACTCAATAATACCCTTCACGCCCCATGCTTTAGTCGTTGCGGTGCTTACTTTCGGCTTGTGGTCTGGGCGACGTCTTCACCTGCGGTGGCGATTTGCAGGTACTCATACGCCTGAAATTTGAAGGTATGACAAGCGCTGGTTTCGCATGGATGCCACCAGGCTCGGATCGCGCGCTACGAATCCTGGTGGAGTACAAATGTATTCCATACTGCACTACTGGTTAAAGGTTCTCAGCGCTACGCCTCTGGATCATCCACCCCACTCGATGCACGCAACGCTGTATGTTCTGCTTCTGAGCTGACGAGCTTGTGTGCCATACCCTCCGCCCTCAGCTTCGCAGCTGCGACCTCACTGAGCGCCACGAGCCTCTAAATATCGCTTCTAGCTGGCTTGCGAGCACTTCCTAGGCACCCTCCGCACGGGCAGTAGCGGCATGGGCAATGCCCAAATCACCCTGCAGACGTTCGAGGGCCTCGCGATGTTGCGAGGCCTCTTTCGCCTGTTGGCGATTCTCGGCAATGATCCTCTCGTTATCCCGGATCAATCGGGTGATATCTTCCCGCACTGGTGGTCGTCAGTACTAGCCATCAGAGGTGTCTACCAGCGCCTGCAACTTGGCACGCAACTCCAGCTGAGTAGCTTCGCTGCCTAGCCCCATGGTGGATTCGCAACGTATCAGACGATAGTCGCGGGCTGGCCAACTGTGATTAGGGTCGTCATCGATTGCCAACCAACGAGTGATGCCGGCGCGTGTTACAGCGGCACGTATTTGTTCATGCTTCGACCAACTGTCGTATCCCTCTATTGGAGATCGAGTCATTCGAGAGTGCCATGTGGCCGACACCACGCGTGCTTGCAGCTCGACCGGCAGTGCTGCCTTCTCCACCGTTGGTCGCTCGCCGCGGCCACCGCACAGTTAACGCGGCATGAATTTTTTCGACGGTTTTGAACTCATAAGAACATAAAGTCTAGACACTAATACTGGGGCTTAACCGGCGGACCTGAATGGCATGGCCAACGCTCACTTTGCGGCGTGGTTTGGCGTTGCCGACAACCATCGCGGGCCTGTCGGCCTTACACTCAACGAGGTAATTGCCCTGCACCTTTATAACAGTATGCCCGGCTGAGATCGCTCGCAGATAGGCTGCATGAGTTGCATCTGCGGCGACTGCTGGAATCTCGTCTTCAAGGCTCCGAATCTCCCGTTCGGTGAGGCACTTTTTGTTTGGCATATCGTTCTCCTGAACAGAGCAGCGTCTCAGGCTGAAAGGACACAATCACCACATTACCGGCAAATCTCAACGCCATAGTATGTATTTCCATTGCGCGCTCGGTGAGGGCCCATTCAGGCTGCTCGGCGAAGGAGACCGGAATCCACCTCACGCGCAAATCAGTACAGTACCCTTTTCGCAGCGCCTCCGGGCATGGAGGCGAAAAAGCCCATAGCCAGCCGCTCGCCATCATGGCGAAGCCACTAAAATCCGACGCATCCGGACATCGCCGTGATTGACACGCCACCGAGCACGACTGCCAGTAGCGAGCTTCCGTGAAGCGATCCATGATAGCTTGCACAGCTGTGGTGAAGATGGAATTGATGATGGTTGGCAGCAGGATGGCCACCAGCCGGCTGATTGGGCATATAACCCATGGCCCTGACCACGCGGTTGGCTTCGCTGACCCGCTCCGGCCGATGCAGGGCGCGTGGGAGGTAATCGGTGAGGCCCCGCCATGCGCGCTACATCATCACGCTAAGTTGAACAGTCGGTCATACCTCAATCATTTGCGGGAGCACTGATGGTCTCGCTCACCACACACGCCAACAATGACTGGCCTTACCGACCTTGCCAGCTTCTCCCGTCCTGTGCGCGTCACTCTTGTATGGTGGCCTCACTTTGTGCATGACGCGACAAAGCGTCCTTGACCAGCGCTAGCGTTTCCGAATCGTCGTCACCCAATCCCATCGATTCCAACCGCTCAACCCACTCAGCGCAGCGACTGAGCCCCATCATGTATTCCAAGGTACTTGGCGAAATGTAGGCCGTATAAGTCGTATTGCCGCCGGTGTACGAGCTTTGAAAACTGGTAAATCCCCGTGCGAACTGGAGGAATCGGCTCGGTGAGTTGACGTGCTGCTCCACCCAGCCGCGCCCCTCATCGCCGCCGGTGCCGTAGCGGTTGAGGTCCGTGAGATAGGAAGATAGGTCTTCGTCACCCAGAAACGCATCAGGGTCTGCACTTGCCACCTGGCGTACGGTACCCAGGTACAAGTTTTTCAGTTGCTCCAGCCCCGCATCGTCGAACATGCCGATATCGCCTCTGCGGCGCAGCGCATAGTCTGCGGCGAGCAATTGGTCGGCCACGGGCAGGCTGGGCACTGCGTGAAACGCCTCGACAACCAGCTGGCTGCGCGTACTCTCTTGCGCGTGGCGCTTCAGGAACAGCCGCAGCAAGCGTACGACTTGCTCGCGCGGCGACCAGTGGGTGTGCGACATGCGCCGGCCCACTTGCTCACCGGCCCGTAGCAAAGATTGCACTACGGCCGGTGACTGATCGAGCGGGAACTCGTCCACAAGGCCCAGCAAGCGCTGCAGAATTCCCGCCTGTCGGTGATCTTCGAATGTGCACAGTAAGCTGGCGAAGTCCTCTGGCTCGGTGATCCGCCGGGCGAACTCGTGCAACAGCGAGTTAGGAAGCTCCTGCGTGGGAATCGACAGTTCGAAATAGCGATCAAACACTTCCTCGCAGCAGACCCGCGAGTCGATGAGCCAGCGGAGCTGGATGGGTTGATCGTGCTGCGTTCGAGTGAACACCCAGTCCAGGGTCGGGAACATTTCCTGGAGCAACTGGCGTGTGGCCGGCTGATGAACCTCCGGGGCAAGCTTCACCAGTTGGTCAATGACCTCAATAATACGGTTGCGTTGCGCTTCATCCTGTCGAGCGTAGGGCTCGCTGCCGGTGAGCAGTATTTTGTAGCGCGGCATCGCTGCGTAGGTTTCCGGTGCGAAGATCCGCAGGCACTCCAGGGCAAACAAATCGACCGCATTGATCTCCGCCACCTCGGTACCACGAAGCAGCCGGCAATGAAACGCCAAGGTGGAAGCGTAGCGATAGACATGGCGCAAGTTGCCAAAAAAAGGGCGCATCCCGCGCTGGAACACCTGCCCCCAATACGCCTTGTCGAAGCGTTGTTGCAGTTGCGGTTCACTGGCTAGGATGTCATTCAACCTGCTGAGCAGGATCTCCTCCAGCTGATTGGTCGAGATCGCCGGTACGCTGAACGGTACCTGGATGATTTTCTCCAGGTAATCCGCGCCGTCGAACCCTGCACGGGCAAGGCCTTGCTCGACCGTGTCACGCTGGAACAACAAGAGGAACACCACATTGGCGAAATCCATGTGCGCCTTGACCAATTGGAACATATCTTTCAGCTGCTCGGTGGACAGCCGGTCCAGGTCATCGAGGACAATCAACAGCGGTTGCTGGCGCTTGCTGAGCAACTGTTGCAGTTCTGCGCGAATCTGCTGGAGGGTCATCTCGTTGTCCTTGGCCTGCTGATCAAGGATGTTCGCCTTTTTGAGACACCATTCAGCCCCTTGTTTCAGCCATGGGGCGATACTCCCCAGCCAGCTGGCCGCACTGAGCGTCCAAATGGTCACCTGTGCAGTAGTGCCTTGCGCAATGCTGCCCAGGGCGGTGGTCATCACGGCCGAGCCGAGCAGGATCGGCGCCCATTTGGCGGTATGGCTGAGGACACTGACGCCCGCGTTCAGGCGCTGCTCATAGCGCCGAAGCACTTTGGCAAGTTGCTTGTCATCCTTGCTTGAGTCCTGGCGCTGAACTGCCCGAGAGATCTCCTCGAAGAAGGCACTACTTAGCTTGTCCTGGCCGGCCCACTGCCAGGGGTTGAACTCGATCACCTGACAACCTTGAATGCTCGCCAACTGCTCTAGAGTCATGTTTTTAATCGAGCTTTTGCCGCTTCCCCAACTGCCGGTAAGGCTAATGACCAGGCTTTCCTGGTTCTTCCAGGAGCTGACAGCCCATGCCAGGCGTTGAGCAAAGTCGGCTCGATCCAGCCGGTCGTCTTGTTGCCGAGCGATCGGCCTATCGTGGGCAAACTGCAGGTTATCGTGGTTCATCAACAGCTCCTGGAACAAGGTGGCATGGAACGACGCACAGCATCTGCGAGCCGCGGACGGGGTAGGTCGGCAGTCGGCGCCTCAGGGTCGAGTGCGCTGATGCTTACTTTGCAATGTCTGCCGCAACTGCGAGAGCTGCGTCTCCAGGGTGTCGGCGCGCGCTTGCTGCGCCACCGCGCTGCGCTGTGCATCAGCCAACTCGCCGTACAGGACTTGCACTCGCTCCTGCAGGACTTGCCGCTGCTCATCCAGCTGCAGCGAGGTCGTCCGTACCTGCTCCAACTGCTCAATTGCGGTCCGCGATAGCCGCTCGGCGCTGCTGCGTTGCTCACGCGCTGCACTCAATTCCCCTTGGCTCGTCGTCAAAGCTTGCTGCATCACCTGCAGTTTGCCGCTGCTCTCCGTCAACTGCAGCGTCAAGCCTTTGTTCTCTTCCCGGGTACGGTCAATTTCCCGATAAGCGCGATCTTCAACCTCGCGGGTGTAGCGCTGCTGCTCTTCACGCGCCTGCTCCGCTTGCACCCGGGCGTCGTGAACCTGCTGCTGGAGGTTTACGACCTGTCCGCGCGCCTCGTTGCGCTGAGCCAACAGCTCGTCGCGTTGGCCACGCAGATCATCGATCTGCGCTAGTCGCTGGGCTAGCAGTTGCTCCAAGTCAGCCAGACGGGTTTCTGCGCGTTGTCGCGCACTCACCGCCTCTCCCGTCTGCTGGCGTGCTTGGGCAACGTCCAGACGGGCGCGGGCTTCCAACGCGACCAGCGCTTCCCGCTCTTCCGTGAGCACCTGCCGCTGACTGGCCAGCCCCTGTTCAGCCACGCCCTGGGCCAAAGTGATGGCCTGCTGCCAAATTGCCACGAAGGCTTGCGCCAGCTCCGCTGGCAGGTCCGGCAAGCGCGTTTCGCCGCGCAAGCGCTCCGCCAGTTGCTCCCACCATTGGTCGAGCAAGGCACCGACCCGCGCCGGACTGCCTCGACCCAGTTCCAGGCGCACCCGTTCCACCGTCGGCCGTTCACCGCGGGCTAAGACCGCATCCGCTGCAGCGAATACGTGGTTTTCCGGTACGCCTACTGCCATGCCCTGTCCTCCGCTGCCTTAGGTCTGATAATTGAATCTTATCCGATCTAATCTCGACAAAAACTAATAAATAATACGTTCAACGTATTAAATAATACATAATTACTAGGAATTGCCGTCTCAGTTCCCCTGGCGGTAGAAGCAGTGGCGCCGCGGCCGAGGCGTTAATTACCGCTTGCCCGTCGTGGGCGCCCGGTTAGAGATCGCGACGCCAAAAGGTCCGAGTTGCTGGCGGCGGCGATCGCGGTGATCGCGCAAGAAGGCTATGGCGGCGCCGCCTTGCGACCCAGAGCGTCCATGGGTGAACTGGCGGCGTTGGCTGGCATCAGCCGGGCTACCTTGCACCGTTACTGCGGGACGAGAGAAAACCTCGATAGCCAGCTCGAACAGCACGCCAAAAACACGCTCATGCAGATCCTCGACAACAGCGGCGCGCTGGCTTCCACAGAGCCCCTGGCCGCGTTGCGTCAGCTGATTCGCGAACACCTGGCCCAAGGCGAACTGATCGCCTTCCTGGCTTCCCGTTACCCTGTGCACATGAGCGTGCAGCACGACCTGCGGTTTTATCTGGAAAGGCTCGATGCGTTGTTCTTCAGCGGCCAGCGACAGGGTGTATTTCGAGCGGATGTCACCGCGGCGCTGCTGACCGAGATGTTCTTATCGCTGTTGCACGGCATGGTCCATGCCCGCCAGCGAGGGCATGCGCCAAGCGAGCGTGCAAAGATGCTGGAGAACGCGTTTTTGCAGGGCATTGCAACGCGGGCACCCTGTTGGGCGCCCGCGTAGGGCAACAGCCGTGAAGCGCTATTGCGCCAAAGGAAGGGGATAACCGCTATTGCTCGTCGCCATCGAGCGGCGTACTCCAGATCACCAGCTCAAGAGCGGCGGCGATCTGGATGCGATGATCGGCAAGCGGGACAGGCAGCAGGTCCTGGGCGCGCTCCAGCCGGCGCAGCAAGGTATTTCGATGGGTACCCAGCACCTCGGCGGTCTGGGTGATGCTGCAGCCATTGGCCAGGAAGGCGTGCAACGAATGCTGAAGCACCGTGGGTTCGGTCGCCAGACGCCCCAAGGTGCTCAAGACGAACTGCCTGGCCGCGCGGACATCCTGGGTCATCAACGACACCATCCTCACCTGATCGATCGTGGCAACGGCGGGTGAACCCGCCAAGCGGCCCATCACCCGCTGGGTGGTCAAGGCTTCTAGGTGCGAGCGCCGGAAGCCATTCATCCCCGCGCCCGCCGAACCGATTGCCGCGCGAATCTTGGGAAATTGTCGAGCGACGCCTTGCAGCAGGTTCAGGTCCAGCGGCTTTGCCGCATTGCTCCAGGCCCACAGGGTCGCAGGGCCCGCAAATACGATCAGGGGCGCTACCGTGCCCGTGAGCTGCGCCAGGGCACGCGCCATATCTTCCAGGGGGCGAATCTCGGCGTCCGGGGTTTCGCTCCAGATGAGGCAGGCATGGTGTCTCTGCGCAAGGCTGTAGCCCAGTCGCCTGCCGAACTGCTCCGCGTCCACATCCCTGCCATCGAGCAGCCGGCTGACCAGGCTGCGTTTATCGACAGGATCATCATGGGTCTGGGCGTTCTTTTCTTCGAGGATGATCTGCGTCACCACACGCATGTTGCTGTCGATGAATTCCGAGATCGAACGCGACGAGACCTTCAGGAATTCCTCGAGCACCACGGGATCCTGCGTCAGGCTGAAGGCCATCTTCATCCACAGGTCCCAGGCTGCGTTCTGTGTCGACCTTGCAACATTCATCAGCAGCTCGGACAGCCCCCTGCGGGCGAGCTCCCTGGCCGTGTCCACCATGTCAGCAGACACGTAGGGCTCCACCGGCTCACCAGGGCGCTGCAGGTTGGCATTGGCCCAATGCAGCAACTCTGCTCGGTTGGCGCGCCGGCACGACGCGAGGATGACCGGGTCCTCCAGCAACCTGGCATCTTCGGGTGAAGAGAACAGTGACTGGTTCAGCCGCTCGACCCACTCAGGGGGCAGCGCCTGAGCGAGTTCGGCGCCTTTGCGCATAAGCTCGCGAACGGCTTCCGAGGGGCGTGGCCAGGGCGATGGCGTGCTGGTCATGGGCGGTGCAAATCACTCAAAAATCGGCTGGAAAATGGTGCAGTTCGTACCTTGGCGCAGGGCCAGTGCAAACCTAGCATGAACTCACTGCCTGAACAAAAAGAACCAGGAGGCACCGTGGCGCTCCATGTCCCTTTCCTGGGTTTAGCGCAGTAGCAAGCAGGCCTGTTTCCTGATGCCCGTTGATCAAACGTCAACCCGCCTGCGCAACCGTTCCTTTCAATCTGGAGTGTTCTCAATGTCAGCCTCTCGCAACTCCACGCCAAGCCTGCCAGTTGTAACCCGCTCGACTTCCGCGCAAGAAATTGCGCTGCTGAGCGACCAGGCAGGTGCCGTAATCATCCGCAACTTCATGACCCCTGAACAAGTCGCACGAATCAACAGCGAACTCGACGCCCCCCTGGCCGCGCTCGATGCCGGCTCCAGGCACGAGCACGCGCTGATCGCCGAGTTCCATGGCCACCAGACCAAACGGCTTACCAACCTCGTCACCCACAGCAAGACCTTTCGTGAGGAAGTCCTCGATGACGACCTCTTCCACGAACTGGGGAACGTGCTTTACGCCCCGGAGTGCGGTGACTGGTGGCTGACCACGGCCCAGTTGATCGAAATCGGCCCAGGCAACAAAGCGCAAATGCTGCACCGTGACATGATGCAGTACCAACCGTTCGTGGCCATGAGCAAACATGCGCCACGCGCCATCACCAACCTGATGCTGGCGCTGACCGATTTCACCGAGGAAAACGGCGCCACGCGCTTGATCCCCGGGAGCCAGGACTGGGATGACTTCGACGATGTCGGCACCCCAGAGATGACGATTCCTGCCCTCTTGAAAGCCGGGGATGCCGTGCTGTTCGGCGGCAAGGTCGTTCACGGTGGCGGGGCCAACGTGACCACCGACTATTACCGTCGCGGGCTGACCATCCCGATGCAGGCTTCGATAATCACGCCTGAAGAAGCCTACCCGTTGATCGTGCCGCTCGAGCTGGTGCGCACGCTTTCTCCGCGGGTACAGAAGATCCTCGGTTTCCGCTCCCAATACCCCAATGGCAGCCCTGGCCTTTGGCAACATAACTACGCAGACCTGGCGGATTACCTTCAGCTCTAGCGTCCAGCGTTGACTTGCCTGGGCCTGAAGGTGCCACGACCACCCAGACGCCCAGGCAAGGAAACACGCCAGGCATCGCTTTGCGATGCCTGGCCTCTGAGCGAGTGACCGGCCCTTCACTCCTGGCAGGGCATTACCCCTCGGCGTGAAAACAAGACAGGTACGCCCTCGGCGTTGAACAACGCCGCCGTCAGTGAAAGGCCATCAGCGGTCTGCGTTTCCTGAAAACTGTGCCCGCCATCGCTGCTCTGCACGCTCAGCCCATCCAGCCCGACCGCCAACACACGAGAGCCCGCTACCGCTACGCTCGTGACAGAGCCTTTGCTTTGCGTTGGCACTCGGCGAAAGCCCTTGCCGTCCGCTGAACCCTGCAACAGGGTGCCGCGCTGGCCACCCAGCAGCAGACGCCCATCGGCCAGTACCGCGCCAGACCACAGGGTGCCTTCGTAGCCGGTATCCAGGTAACGCCAGTTCTTCCCCTGGTCTTCGGAATGCAGCACCTGCCCATGCTCGGCCGTGGCGTACAGCGTGCCGCGGCTGTCGGCAAACAACCCCATCAGGTTGAGGTCGGCCCGCTTGCCCCCCGGCGGAGCCTGCAGCGGCTGCTCAGCCCACGTCTGGCCCCCATCCTCGGTCGTCAGCACCAACGACCAGAGGCCTACTGCAACACCCTGCCGGGCATTGAAGAAGTGCACCGCGAACAGTGGCCGGTCTTCTTCGGTGGCCAGTCGCTGGGCCTGCCAGGACTCCCCGCCATCGGTTGTGGCCAGGATCGCGCCCCAGTGGCCAACCGCCCAGCCGCGTTTGGCATCCACGAAAGACACGCCCGTCAATGGCGTGGACAGCGGTACCGACCTCGCCTGGCGCCACTCCATGCCCTGATCGTCGGACAACAGCACGACACCGTGGTCGCCCACGGCCACCATGCGCGCCCCCGCCCAACCGGCGGCCAGCATGGTGGCCTGCGTGGCATTGCTCGCCTGTACGGCCGGTACGGCCTGCAACGGCGCGGCCTGAAGAGACATCAGCGGCACTGCTGCTGCGAGCACGGCTGCGGTGAATGAAACCCTGAACTTCATGTTTCTCTCCTCAGTGCACCAGCGCGCCGATCACGCGCACGGGGCGCTTACGTGGGAATACCCGCTCCAGCCACACGGCGAAGGCCGGCAGCACGGTCATGGCCATGACCATGTTGACGATGAACATGAAGGCCAGCAGCTTGCCCATGTCGGCCTGGAACTTGAGTTCCGAGAAGGCCCAGGTGGCCACGCCCACGGCCAGGGTGATGGCGGTGAAAATAGTGGCGACACCCACTTCGAGCAGCGCGTATTCCACGGCTTTGGTAATCGACTGCCCATGAGCCAGGTGCAGTTGCAGACGGTTGTAGATGTAGAAGGCGTAATCGACGCCAATGCCCACCGCCAGCACCATCACCGGCAAGGTGGCGATGGTCAGTCCGATCTGCAGCTCCTTCATGAACCAGTAGCCAATAAAGGTGCCGATGGTCAGCGGCAGGCAACACACCAGGACTGCCCGCAAGTCGCGATACACCACGAACACCAGCAATGCGATGGCGGCATAGACATAAAGCAGCATGGGTGTTTCGCTTTTTTCCACTTCTTCGTTGATGGCTGCCAGCACCCCGGCGTTGCCCGAAGCGAGGCGCACCGAGATGCCTGGCAGGGGGTATTCGCTGCGGAATGCCTTGGCGGCATCCACTACCCGGTTGATCGTGGTGGCTTTGTGATCGGCCAGGTACAGGTGCACTGCGGACATGCTGCAGTCGGTGCGCATCAGCCCGGGCGTGCGCGCAACCTCGGTAGCCAGGGCGGCGTAGTTCATCGGGTCGATGGGCACCGCTGCCATCTTCGGGTTGCCTTCGTTGTAGCCCTCATTGAACTGGCGCATGTTGCTGGAGAACGACGCTACCGACAGGACACCTGGCACCCCTTGCATGGCCCACACGAAGCGATCCTGGTATTGGCCCAGGGCAACATCCTCGCAGGCCACCTGGCTGTCTTCGCCAGAGGGCTCCTTGTTGACTTCGAACACCACGCTGAGCCAGTCCAGGCCAATGTCGTAGTTGCCGGCGATGGAAACCGCATCGCGATTGAAGCGGGCGTCCTCGCGCAACTCCGGCGCGCCCGCCTGCAGCGTGCCAACGACACGGTCATGGCTTTGCCAGATCGCCACCAGGAATACCACCAAGGCAAAGCCAAGCACCCATTGTGCCCTGCGTGGCTCGGCGAGCCGGGCCAGGCCACGCAGCCAGCGGGTGCGGCGCTGCCGGGACACTTCCTGGGCGGCCGCATACTTGTCATCGACACTCAGCAGCGACGCCATCAACGGCAACATCACCAGGTTGGTGATGATCTTGTAGGCCACGCCAAGCGAGGCCGTGATCGCCAGCTCCCGCACCATCGGGATCGGGATCAACAGCAGCGTCACGAAGGAAACCAGCGCGGTCACCAGCGCCAGCGTCCCGGGGATCAGCAACCCCGTAAAGCTCGAACGCGCCGCCGCTTCGGCGCTCTTGCCGATGGCGATCTCGCGGACGATGAAGTTGATTTGTTGCACGCCATGGGACACCCCGATGGCGAATACCAGGAAGGGCACCAGCACCGCCAACGGGTCGAGCCCGTACCCCAACAGGCGCAGGCTACCGAACTGCCACACCAGAGAGGCCAATGAACAGACCAGCGCCAGCAGCGTGAAGCGCAGCGAGTGGCAATACCAGTACACCGCCCCCGCCGTCAGCAGCAACGCCAGCAGACAGAACTCCAGCACGGCTGAAGCCCCGTCAGCAATATCACCGATCTGCTTGGCGAAACCGATGATCTGGATTTCGAAATCGCCATCCTCGAATTGCTGGCGGATCTCTTTCTCCAGCCTGTGGTTGAACGCCACATAGTCAAGGTGCGCGCCATTGGTGTCGTATTCGTTGAGTTCCACCGTGATCATCGCACTGCTCTGATCCCGGGAAACCAGCGTGCCGATGAAACCACCCTGGGCGGTGGAGCTGGCGATCGTCGCGATGACCTGGTCATCCAGGTGCTCGGGCGAAACCGTTCCTGGTACCAGTGGGTCAGCGCGAAAACCTTCTTCGGTGATTTCGTTGACGAAGGCATTGGGCGTCCACAACGAACGCACGCTGCTGCGGGCCCCCCCCGGGAGGAAGGTCACCGCCTGGGTGACGTCATACAGCCGTTTCAGGCCCGGGGCGCTCCAGATATCGCCCTGTCGGGCCTTGACCACGATGGTCAGCCGGTTCGCTCCCAGCAGGTCGTTGCGGTAGGCCTCGAATGTCTTGATGTATTCGTGGCCTACCGGCAATTGCTTTTCGAAGCCTGCATCCATACGCAGTTGCACGGCGAACCAGCCCATGATCAGCGTGAACACCGCCAGGGTCGCCAGCACCAGACGACGATGCCCGAACAACACACCCTCGACACGTGACAGCAGGCCAGGTGCCGGAGCTTCGGATAACTTTACAGAACCGTTCACGGCGGGCCTCACAAGGTGCGGGAAATCGCAACGCCGACATAGTCGCGGTCACGATAAAGCTGGTCGTAGGGCGTGTCGCCGCCCATGAACTTTGCGTAGTTGAGGGAGATCTGCCAACTGGCCGGGTTTCGCACGAAGTTCAGATACAGGTTCATGCTGCTCGCGTCCTCGGTGAAGGTCGCACTCAGGTTCGGCGTCCTGCCCCCTAGCGAGCGCGAATAGAATACACCTGGCGTGACCTGCCAGCCCGGCAGCAAGGTGCCGTCATAGGTCAGGCTGAAGTCCAGGTTGATGCCAGAGGACGTCTTGTCGCCACGGGGCTTGGGCGCTGTCGCAGGGTCCAACTGCCAGGTATTGAGCCCCGCAGCGAGTGGCTCGCCATTGACCTCGTCATGCAGCCCTGGGTATTTGATGACCACAAGCTCGGACAACAAGGTGCCCGTGCTGGCTCCGGTGAAGTCGAGCAGCGTCGGGGAGTTGGAAGGCGTGAAGCTGTACAGGCCGGTGAGGTGCCACTGGAACTTCTTTTCGTCCTTCCAGCATTTGCCGCCATTGCTGGAGCACAGGTCGATGACCGGGTTGAGCATGACCGAGTCCTTCGGCCGGTACGAAAGCTCCGTACCGACGGCCCAGTCACCGATCGGCATGTTGGCACTGATGCCATACATCATTCGGTCTTCCTGGTATTCCCAGGTGGGGGCAGCGGCGAAGGTGTCCGGGTCAAGAATGGCGACGCGCAATGACGGCAACTTGTCGTGATAACGCATCACGTAGAAGCCGTAGTTTATGTCGCTGTCCTCCGGTTGCCAGCGCAGCGAAAGGCCCCACTGGCCGCTGTCGCGGGCGTCCTTCTCGGAGAACCCGTAGTCCCCCCTGCCCTCGCCCAGCGCGTTGTTGGTGGACCAGTAGCTGCCCACCGGCGGCAACTCGCTCTTGTTCCAGCGGAACTGATAGTAGGCCTCGACGTTAACACCCGAGCCAAGGCCCGAAGCGACACTGAGCATCGGCGCGGGCAGCACGGCCTCCTTGAGCTGCACGCCGGGGCGCGCCAAGGCCTGGTAGTCGTAGGCGTTGGTGTTGTTGATGCCACCGGCCACGAACAGGCTTTCGCCCCAGTTGATCACCTGGTTGCCCAGGCGCGCACGGACCCGCTGCCCGCCCATGTCGAAGCCTTTGCTCACCCACAGGTCCAGCAGGCGAGCCTTGAAGGCGAGGTCGTCGCGGGCGTCGTCACTCAGCCCGTTGCTGCCGACGCTCTCTGGGGTGTTGAACGACAGCGTGCCGGTGGTATCGGTGGCAGCGAAGTCGCGGATCCAGGTCCCGCGCGCCATGAAGGTGAAGTCCTCGGGCATCTTCAGCAACAGCTCATGGGTACCCTTGAGGTAGTTGGTGAACATGTCGCCGCGGTCGTAGTTCAGGTCGCCCTGGTCCGCCACGCCGGAACTCTGCGCCAGGCAGCCGGAGGGCACGTTGTGCCCGGTCGGCCCCTGGTTGATCAGGTTGCAGGCCCGTGACTCGGTACGCAGGCCCATGCCTGCGGTGATCGTGGAGTCGAAGGAGCCATTGAGGGTTTCGGTTTCAAATGTGAACCCCATTGCCAGTGGGGTTGCGCACACGATGACAAGGCCTGATGCTTTCGTAATTATTTTTTTCATGTGGGCTCTCGATCTGGCGTGGGTTTAGCGCTCGCTGATGGCTCGCAGGTTGTCGGAGGTGAAGAAGTCGCGTTTCAGGCGAGGGTTGCCACTGTCTTCGGTGAGCCAGCGAATATCGTTCTTGCCCGCGCCGATCGAGGTCATGTCGAACAGGTAACGATGATCGGCGAGGTTGTACTGGACCTGGGCCTGCACGTCGCACGCGCCGATCTCGTAGACGGGGATCGAGAACCCTTCACGCACCTTCCAGATCTGCCCTTGCTTGTCATAGTCAACGGCCAGCAACGGGTTCCAGCTGTCCTCGTCGATGTAGAACAGGCGCTTGGGTGCCTGGTGGCGCATGCCCTGGCGAACATTGGCCTCGACGACCCAGACACGATGCAGTTCGTAGCGGCGCGACTGTGGCGCGATGGAATCGTCGCCAGCGAAGCCTTCCACCTTGGCTGCGGTGTCATAGGCGCCAAAGGCGTTGTACGGCACCAGCAGCTCCTGCTTGCCGATCAGTTTCCAATCGAAGCGGTCCATGGCTCCGAAGAACACGTTCGCCTCATCGACGGTGTACTGGTTGTCCAGCCCGATCTGCGGAGCGTCGTAGGAATACGATGGCATGCGCCTCACCCGACGCTGGCCGGGGAAATAGTAGAAGGTGCTGGCCTGCTCGCCTGCTACAGTCGTCTGCACACCAGCCTGGCCGGCCAGCGCCGCTGGCTCCCGGTAACTGGAGAACGTGGCGTTTTCCAAGCGGCCAATGGACGAAAAAAGTGCACTGCCTTTCTTTCCCCAGGGCGTAAAGAAAAAGGTGTCTGACGACTGGCGTAACCACTCCCCACCCTTGCGCGGTGAAATGCCTGAAATGCTTTTGGGAATTTCGACACCAAGGCCGCGATAGCGCATCTTCATGTTCCACATCACCTCTGCGCCGGTACTGGGCAGAGGGAACGGGATGCCTGGCACATGGGCGTCCTCTAGGGCAACCCCTGTGGAGTCGAGCTTGGCGAAGCCAATGTTCTGCCGCGTGTTATCCGCCACGAAGTCCGGTACGCCACAGGTGCGGCGGGTCGGGTAGACGTCCATGCGATAGCCCGGAATCTTCTTGAACAGTTCGAGCTGGCCGGGGGACAGCTTGCTCGTATACTGCGTCACGCTGTTCGAGTCGATGCTGTAGAGGGGTTTGTCATCCTTGAACTTCCAGTGGTCCCCCCGCACCTGGCCATAGCTCCAGCCCCCCCCTTGCGGCCCCGGAGCAGTCCAGGCCGGAATATCCCCGCTTGAACTAGCGGCCACCTCACCGCCCAGTGGCGTCAGCTTCGAACCCAGCTCCCCCGCCACCTGGGGTGCGGCCTGTACCGAGCACATCGCGGTCGATACCGCGAGGGTAACCAGCAGATGCCTGAAAATACAGCGGGCGGACATGTCGTCTTTCTGCCCTGTAGATACTTCTTTCATTGGAGGCTCCTCGAACAAAGGGCCTGGACCGGCTACCCGACCATCCACACGGAAATGGGCACCTATCGCAAGCTGATCATTTGACATGATCAATTGACCATGTCAAATGATCAGAAAGCAATCCATATGCCAGAAGTCTCGTGGAATGATTAAGTTAGATAAATCAGGTGTTTAGTCGACAGTGGCGATCTATGTTCATCAGATGCCTGCACCTTAATGGGAAGTAAAGAAACATGTGTTACCAGCGCATGCCCAACCATGATGCATTGCTAGTTATACTTACCCATCGCAAGCTGCCGTTTACATTGAGCAAGCCTTAAATATTTCCATTGAAAACCCAATCATGGAAATGAATCAATTACCCATAAAAAAACCGCCCCTGGAGGCGGTAAAGAAGCGGGCCTATGGCCCGACATGGAGTTACTTCGAATCAAGAAATTGGCGGCATAACGGCGCACCTGCGCCGCTCAATTCAACGAGCATTGAGTAACGCCTCAACTGGGGCACTTCTAGAACGCTGAAGTGCACCATAGGCATAGAACGATTGCACAATCGAGTACGACCAAGTCAAGAAAGCAAAGGTCATGAATACCATCTTTGAGTCGTCACCCGGAATCGGAAAGAAGTCATACCGGAATGCTATCGTTAGCCCCGCCACACCGCCCAAGGTGGTAGCCAGCGCATGCAGAAGCTCTCTGGCACAAACCAGTCGCCAAATGAAATAGGCCAGGTACGCTGTGTACGCCAGCCACATCACCATATAAAAATAAGGCAGGAACTGCTTGAATGAACTCGACATGAAGTAAATGGCTGCAACCGTAAAGCCAGCCAGGAACAACACAATGTCATTCACCGGGGACGGTTTGTAATCGTGCGTTACCGCCATCAAGCCAAGCGTTGCAATAACTGGAATTCCAACACCCCGGGAAAAAGCATCGAGGAATATGGCAACGTTATAATTTTCCAGCCAGCCCGTAACGAGGAAGATCGCGAAATTCGTCGCGGATATCCCGACAATCAAAAACTCTCCGCCGAGCAGATAATTTCTTCGCCCGAGGAATGCCGCCCCATAATACAGACCACAGATGATTAGCAATATACATGAGCCCAGGATACTCACTTCTATCAGTTCCACGAGAACAGCCTCTCTCAATCTGAGGATCGACATCACACTGCACGTCGAAATCGGCAGCCAATCGGACGACTATTGCAAACCCGATCAGCGGGGAAATACGGGCTGAATTATTTGACCTGCACCGGTAACTAAAGTTATACGAGCAGGTCAGCATGGCCGTGATTAGTCGACCAGAGACCTCAGGTCGCTGTCGATTTTATTCAGCGTTTCCTGAGAAATAAACCCGCCAGAATATTTCGCCGCCGTCACTAAGGCAAAGCCACGGGCCATGCCAATTTGTGGGTGTTTACCCACACCGGGCAGGTGCTTTTCAAGGATCTGGCTCGTAGTGCTGTTATCCAGCAGCTCGCCAACTTTCGAGTCGATTGAGAACGCCATGGTGTCATCTCCTTGGTTGCGCCCAAAAGGGCAGAAATTCAATACGCAGCAGGCTGTGCAAACTCAGGGGCTCAGAAGCCTTTTCCCGCCTCGGAAAACGCAGGCATGCCCAAGAGCTCTTGTGGGTCTCGCATCTGGCCATCAATTTCCACCCAGCCCAGCAGCGTGGAGCTCACACTCCAGCCCAGCAGGCGTTGCATTTCTGCGGGGAGCTGGCGAACCCGTTCAATGGGAATGGAAAGGAAGTGATTTTCTTCGAGGCGCAGGATGGCCAAGTCGTAGGCCATGGTCAGACCAGTACGAGGAGACGCTGTGGTATTGGCGCCACCGCCGTGATAGACCGACCCCAGCCACAACAGCGCAGAGCCTGCTTTCATCTCGGCGGCGATGGTTTCTTCCTGGGTCGGCCCGCGCTCGTCATCCCATTGATGACTGCCTGGAATAACGCGCGTGGCACCGTTCTCTTCGGTGAAGTCCGAGATGGCCAGCATGATCTGCAGGCGGGCCTCGCGCCCGAACTGGGGATGTCGCCACAGCGAGGTGGCATCGTCGCGGTGCAGGGGCTGAAGGCCTTGGCCCGGGCCGATCTGAATGGCCTGGGTAATGCTGAGTTGAATGTCAGGTGCCATCTCGATGCGGTCGCTGCCCACCCAGACATGGGTCGGTGTCTGCAGGATCTGCCTGGCCGCGCCGATGAACAACGGGTTAAGTGCCACCTCCACCGCCGTGTCGCTTCGCCCGATGATGCGACCGATACGACGGGTCTGCATGCCTGCGAAATAGGGGTCTTCTCCGCAGGGCGTGACATTCAAGTAGGTGTCCAGCTCTTCGGTGAGGCACTTGAGCGTCTCTGGCGAGACGAAATCAGCAATGATGACCCCGCCGTCACGCCGAATGATTTCCACCACTTGTTCCACCGACGCATCACTGCTGACCGTCGAGAGTTTTTGTGTATCCATCTGCCTTCTACCTGTCCGGTTTTTCATTGTTCTATCCAGCGAGCCCGGGCAACCGCCTCGTCCCACCGGCGCAACCACCACAGCAACCTCTTATGCCGCTGCCGAAGCCCGAAATAATCTGCTCGGCATTGCCATGATTATTGAATATAGTCATTTGATCAAGTCATTTGATCTGGTTTTTTTACCCCCTCGCCACTGCCCCGGCCTCGGTGAGGTACGGCAGTCAGCATCTGCCTCTGGGCAATGGCCACATACCGACGGCAAGACCGCAGACGGAAAGGGTTGCATCGACTCATCTCATGGATTGGGCCATGACTTTGCGATAGCATTCGTCACCGCCGACGCCGGACCCGGCGGCTGGCGCAAGGCCAAAAGGGGAGAACGCTGAATGGCTCGGATAGGCGCGGAAGAACGCAGACAGGATTTCATTGAAGCGACCATCAAGGTGATCGCAGAACACGGCATAGCCAACGCCACGACGCGGCGCATCGCGGCAGCGGCAGATTCGCCGCTGGCCTCGCTGCATTACGTTTTTCACACCAAGGAAGACTTGTTCTATGCGGTCTACGAGTCCTTGATCAACATGCCGCAGCGATCGCTGCAGGCTCCGGCAAACGCTCTCCCTGCCGAATCGGTAGGGGAAATGCTGCGCCAGTTGGTCAAGTGGTTCATCGCACACCCCGAGCGGGCCATAACCCAGTTCGAGCTGTTCTTCTGGAACCTGCGCAATGACCCGGAAATGGCAGCGAAGATCTATACCGTTTCCATCGAAGCCACCCAACAGGCCATCCAGAAGGCGACCGGCGATGCGCTGGATCAGGCCGCACTCACCACAGTCAGTCGGCTGCTCATCAACCTTTTCGATGGTTTGCTTCTCTCCTGGACCGCCCACGGCAACCTCGAACGCCTGGAGGCTGAGACAGAAACGGCTTGCCAGGCGGTTAAGCTGCTGGTGGCCAGCTACTGAGACGTCATTCAGATTGCCGTGGTCCGGTGTGACACGGCAATCCGGTATCCATAGGGTCTGACAGACAAACGGACTGTCGCCTCTTCCCACACAAACCCACATACGCCCTGTCATAACGACGCCAAAACCTGGAGTCGTCCGACGCGCAATACCCCCTACCCCAATCCCACCAGGTTCAAATCGTCCCAAAAAAATTGCTTCTCGGTGCATTTTGCACCTTGCCCCGGGTAATCTGTCGTCTCATCATGGTCAAATGATCAAGTCAAAAGATCAGCCCTATAACACAATAATGGGAAGCCCTATGTCCTCGCACACTGCTCTTCCGGTTGAGCCACTCGATATATTGATCATGGGAGCCGGTGTGTCTGGCATCGGCGCGGCCGCCTATCTGCGACGCCATCAGCCTCACAAGACCTTCACGATTCTCGAGTCCCGTGAGCGAATGGGCGGCACCTGGGACCTGTTCCGCTATCCCGGCATCCGCTCGGACTCCGACCTGTACACCTTCGGCTTCGACTTCAAGCCCTGGACCAAGGCGAAATCCCTGGCGGACGCCGCAGACATTCTCGAGTACCTGCGTGAAGCGATCGACGAGCATGAGCTGGAATCCTTGATCCAGTACAAGCAGAAAGTCATCTCGGCGAACTGGCAAACGGATAAGGGCTTGTGGGCGGTGCGGGTGGAGGACGGTCACCTGGGGCAGGCCCGCACAATCGAATGTCGCTGGCTGTTCAGCGCGGGCGGCTACTACAGGTACGACCAAGGATTCAGCCCCCGCTTCGAGGGAGCCGAACAGTTCAAGGGGCAGATCGTTCATCCGCAACACTGGCCAGAGAACCTGGATTACACGGGCAAACGTGTCGTAGTGATCGGCAGCGGCGCGACGGCAGTGACCCTGATTCCGGCGATGGCGGACAAAGTCGCCAGCATCACCATGCTGCAGCGTACGCCCTCCTACATCATCAACCAACCAGCCAATGATGCGATTGCGGCGTTTCTGCGCAAGGTCCTGCCCGAGCAAACCGCTTACTCTCTGACACGCTACAAGAACGCCAGGATCACCCTGGCCTTCTGGGCCTTCTGCCAGCGCTTCCCCAAGCTTTCCCGCAAATTGCTGCTGTGGCTGACGCGCAAGGAGCTGCCGAAAGGCTACCCGGTCGACGTCCATTTCAATCCGCCCTACAACCCTTGGGACCAGCGCTTGTGCACGGTACCTGAAGGCGATCTGTTCAAGGCGATCAGCGCGGGTAAGGCCGACATCGTCACCGACCATATCGAGCGGTTCACCGAATCCGGCCTGTTGCTGAAATCCGGCAAGGCGTTGGAAGCTGACATCGTAATTACCGCCACGGGGCTGAATGTGCAGATGTTCGGGGGGATCAGTCTGTACAAGGACGATAAGCCAGTGGTGCTGAGCGACACTCTCGCCTACAAAGGAACCATGCTATCCGGTGTACCCAACTTCGCGTTCGCGGTGGGCTACACCAACTCCTCCTGGACCCTGAAAGTGTGCCTGCTGTGCGATCACTTCTGTCGCTTGCTGGGTTTCATGGACAACCACGGCTACAACGTTTGCGAACCCCGGGCGCCAGACGGTATCCAGACCCGTCCTCTGCTGGATTTCGGTGCCGGTTATGTGCAACGCGCCTTGGACAGCATTCCGCGCCAAGGGCCAAGCGAGCCCTGGGTGATGTCGATGGACTACTTCCGCGATACCAAACTCCTGCGCCGCGGCGCTGTGGCTGACAAGTGCCTGGCGTTCTCCTCCGTACCCAGCACGCCCCTGCGCGCGAACGTCGAGCTGCAACAACAGGGTAGCCGCGGATGAGCCCCGATCGCTTCTGCGAACTGCCTGGCGAGCGCCCCCTTTGCTATCGCAGCCACGGGTCCGAATCAGCGCCAGCGGTGATGCTCATCGTCGGCCTGGGGCTGCAATTGACCTACTGGCCGCAACCGATCATCGCCGGCCTCGTCGAGAGGGGGTTTCGCGTCATCACGCTGGACAACCGAGACTCGGGCCGGTCGTTCTTCACCGACGTGGTGCCTCCCACGGCCATGCAGCAGTTCTTGCGCAAGCGCACCCCCGGCTATGACCTGGGTGACATGGCCAACGACGTGATCGGGCTCATGAACGGCCTGAACCTGGCAACGGCGCACGTGGTGGGTATGTCGATGGGCGGCATGATCGCCCAGACCCTCGCTGCCCGTTACCCCGAGCGTATCAGGACGCTCACCTCGATCTTCTCGACCACCGGATCGCTGCGCGTCGGCCAGCCGGCGTTGAAATCCATTCGGCAGCTGCTGCGCCGCCCGCCGCGCAGCGAGCAGGAAAGCGTTCGCGACTACCTGGACATCATGCGCCTGATCGGCTCGCCCCTGGAGTGGAATGAGCCCGCCTTCCGTGACTATGCCCTGTTGGCCTGGGAGCGAGGCGGTGGCGAGGCCAGCAACATCGGCACGGCCAGGCAGATCGGCGCGATCATCAATTCCGGCGACCGCACCCAGGAACTGCAACGGATTCGTTGCCGGACCCTGGTCATCCATGGCGATGAAGATCTCATGGTCGCGACCAGCGGCGGGTACGCCACGGCTGCAGCTATCCGTGGTTCCAGCCTGGTGCTGCTGCCCGGGATGGGGCACGACTTCCCGCCTTGCCTGTCCGGCACGCTGCTGTCCCTGCTGGCAGGACACATGCTGTAGCACGATCACCCTTTCAGGGGCGTGCAGCTTGGCCGCCCCTCTTTCCCCCCGAAGGAGGCATTTGACCACAGGTTCAAGCAAAACCCAGAACAACAAAATGCTGGCTTGCGCGAAATGCCAGGCCACACATCACCCGCTCGAGCTGTTATCCACGGCCTGGCGCAAGTGCTCCTCTACTGCCCTTTCAACAATGACAACAATTGAGCAAGAGGTACGTATGGACTTCAAGTTTTTACTCCCCAGCAAAGTTGTGATGGAACCTGGTCTGCGCGAGCGCACCGGTGAACACCTGCACTCACTTGGCCTGGCCCGCGTGCTCATCGTGACCGATCCTGGGGTCAAGGCGGCGGGCCTGCTGGACAGCGTCTACGCCAGCCTGAAGAAGGCAGGCATCGCCTTCGAGGAAGTGTCGGACATCAAGGCCAATCCGCGCAGCGAGGACGTCAATCAGATCGCGCAGCGATACCGCGGCAAAGGTATCGATGGCTTGCTAGCCATAGGCGGTGGCAGTGCCATGGATGCGGCCAAGGCCATCAGCGTACTGCTCAGCCATGAGGGTCGGATCGAGGACTACGAAGGGTCGTTCACGCTCACCCATGCCATCCCGCCTATCGTTGCCATTCCGACCACGGCCGGCACCGGCAGCGAAGTAACCTGCTTCTCGGTAATCACCGACACCGCCCGTCATTACAAGATGAGCGTGCATGATTACCGACTCGGGCCAATTCTGGCCTTGCTTGACTCTCATATCCTCGACACGCTGCCCGCGTCGATTGCCGCCGCAACCGGCATGGATGCCCTGACCCACGCCATCGAAGCCTACACCTGCCGCGTGTCGAACCCCATCAGCGACGGCCTGGCGCTGCATGCCATTCGCCTGATCAGCCAACACCTGAGGCCCGCCGTGCTGGAACCCGGCAACCTGCACGCCCGCGAGCAGATGCTGGCGGCCAGCCTGATCGCCGGCATGGCCTTCGGTAATGCGGACGTAGGTAGCGTGCACTGCATTTCCGAAGCCATAGGTGGCATGTACGACACGCCACACGGCGTGGGCAACGCGATCTTCCTGCCCTTCGTGTTCGGCCATAACCGCGATGCCGACATCATTCGCCACGCGCAGGTCGCCTACGCACTGGGCATCGACCCCAACCTCTCGCCGGCCGAGGCCGCCGAGGCCGCCGTCGGCTACCTGTTCCAGATGAGCAAGGACCTGGGCATCCCCCGCTTCGCCGAGGTGAAAGGCGTGCGCGAGGAAGACTTCCTGGCCATCGCTGAAAAGTCGAAGAAGAACTTCTCCGATGGCAGCAATGCGAAGGAGATGACCGTGGAAACCTACCGTGAAATCGTCGCCACTGCTTACCACTTCGTAGCGTGAGGGCTGCCAGTCATGAGCGAATCAACCCCCAGCGCTTCGCTGAAGCGCACCCTGGGCCCGTTTTCGGTCCTGCTGTTCGGCCTGGCCTTCCTCGCCCCGTTGATCGTCTTCGGCACCTATGGCGTGATCTCGCAGGCCAGTGGCAACACCACGGCGATGGCCTACCTGATCGCAGCGACCGGCGTGGTGTTCACGGCGTTGAGCTATGGCCGGCTGGTCAGGGTGTTCCCGGTGGCCGGGTCGGCCTACACCTATACCCGCAAGATGCTCAGCGCCAACCTCGGCTTCATGGTGGGCTGGGCCGCCCTGCTCGATTACTTCTTCATCCCGATGCTGATCTGGCTGCTCGGCGCGAGCTACCTCAACATGGCGTTTCCAGAAGTGCCGCAGTGGGTGTGGATCGTCGGGTTCATCGTCTCCACCTCGCTGCTGAACGTGCTGGGTATCCAGGTTGCCAACCGTTTCAACGTGCTGTTGATGGTCGCGCAACTGGCCATCATCGTCGTGTTCATCGGCCTGTGCGTGCACTACATCGTCGCGGCCAACGGCCCTGGCGGGCTGTTGTCGGCCAAGCCGTTCTTCAACCAGGATGTGCCCTTCGCCACCAGCATGGCCGGCGCCGCCATTGCCGCGTACTCGTTCCTGGGCTTTGACGCGCTGTCCACGCTCAGCGAGGAAACCCGCGACCCGGGCCGCACACTGCCGCGCGCCATCCTGCTGGTCGCGTTGACCGGCGGGGCGGTCTACGTCGGCTCCTCGTACTTCATGTACCTGGCGCACCCCTCCCCCACCTTCGAGTTCGTGGACGGAGCTGCCTTCGAGATCGCCCGCATGATCGGCGGCGACCTGTTCTTCGCCGTGGTCCTGGCGGGGATCATCATCGCCCACTTCGCCGCAGGCATGTCATTCCAGGCCAGCGTGGGCCGGCTGCTGTACGCCCTCGGCCGGGACAACCAACTGCCACGCAAGCTGTTCGGGGCGTTGCACCCTCGCTACAAGACCCCGGTCTTCAACATCCTGCTCTGCGGCATTTTCGGCACCGCAGGTTTTGGCCTGACGATCGCCACCGCGACGTCCCTGGTCAATTTCGGCGCTTTTCTGGCCTTCACCGCCGTCAACCTCTGCGCGTTGCGGCTCACCTTCGACGCACGCGTCAAGGACGGGGCTGGCCTGCTACGCGGCGTGCTCTTCCCACTCATCGGCCTGGTCACGGCCGGCTGGATGCTGGCCAGCCTGGATAAAGACGCACTGATCATGGGTTGTAGCTGGCTCGCCCTGGGCGCGGTTTACCTCGCCTGCCGGACCAGCTTCTTCCGCAACCCAGTGCCTGACGCGCTGGCGTAGCGGCCACCTTTCAATCGAATGCCCTGACGACAACCACAAGGCAAGGCCCTGGCCTTGCCGTTCAATGGCGAGAATCGACATGCAAACCAAACTCTTGATCAACGGTGCCCTGGTGGCCGGCGAAGGCGAAAACCTCGACGTGTACAACCCGTCCCTGGGCAGCGTCCTGGTACAGACCACCGAAGCCAGCCGTGCCCAGGTCCATGCCGCGGTGCAAAGCGCGGATGCGGCCTTCGATGCCTGGTCGCAAACACCGCCCAAGGACCGGGCGGCACTGCTGCTCAAGCTCGCTGACAGCATCGACGCCCAGGCGCCGGTGTTTGCCCGCCTGGAGGCAGACAACTGCGGCAAGCCGTTCACCGCCGTGTTGCAGGATGAACTGCCTGCCGTATCCGACGTGTTCCGCTTCTTTGCCGGTGCCGTGCGCTGCCTGCAGGGCTCGGCGGCGGGCGAGTACATCCCGGGCCACACCTCGATGATCCGCCGCGACCCGGTGGGCGTGGTCGCCTCCATCGCGCCGTGGAACTACCCCCTGCTGATGGCGGCCTGGAAACTGGGCCCGGCCTTGGCCGGCGGCAACACCGTCGTGCTCAAGCCGTCGGAACACACACCGATGAGCACCTTGAAACTGGGCGAGTTGCTCGCCGACATCTTCCCCGCCGGTGTGGTCAACATCGTCCACGGCTGCGGCGCCTCGGTGGGTGAGCCACTGACCAGTCACGCCCAGGTACGCATGGTGTCGCTGACCGGCTCGGTGCGCACCGGTAGCCGCATCATCGAAGGCACCGCCGACAGCGTCAAACGGATGCACATGGAACTCGGTGGCAAGGCGCCGGTGTTGATCTTCGACGATGCCGACATCGACGCCGCCGTCGAAGGCATCCGCGCATTCGGCTTCTACAACGCCGGCCAGGACTGCACCGCCGCGTGCCGCCTCTATGTGCAGAAGGCGGTGTACCCGGCGTTCGTGCGCAAGCTCGGCGAAGCCGTGTCCAGCATCAAGTGCGGGCTTCAGGATGACCCGGCGACCGAGATGGGCCCGCTGATCACCCAAGAGCACCTGGAGCGTGTCGAGGGCTTCGTGAACCGTGCCAAGGAACTGCCTCACATCGAGGTGGTCACCGGCGGCAAGCGCGCTGCGGGTGGCGGCTTCTTCTTCGAGCCGACGGTCCTGGCCGGCGCCACACAGGAGGACGAGGTGGTGTGCCGTGAAATCTTCGGCCCGGTGGTGACGGTTACGCCATTCGAAGACGAAGCCCAGGCACTGGCATGGGCCAATGAATCGGACTACGGCCTGGCCTCGTCGGTGTGGACCGCCGATGTAGGGCGCGCCCACCGCCTGGCCGCCCGCCTGCAATACGGCTGCACCTGGGTCAACACCCACTTCATGCTGGTGAGCGAGATGCCCCATGGCGGCGTGAAGCTGTCCGGCTACGGCAAGGACCTGTCGATGTACGGGTTGGAAGACTACACCGTGGTTCGCCACGTGATGTTCAAGCACTGACTGCCCACGCCCCAGATAGCCCAGATCATTTTTTCAAGAGGTTTGCATGAACAACATCGAGACGTTCGAAAGGCTCGAGTCCAACGTGCGGATGTACTGCCGTGACTTGCCGCTGGTGTTCGATACCGCCCAAGGCAGCAAGATCCGAGGTGAAGACGGCCGCGAGTACCTGGACTTCTTCGCTGGCGCCGGAGCCCTGAACTACGGCCACAACGACCCGCGCATGCGCGATGCCTTGATCGCGTATCTGTCGTCCAACGGCGTGACCCACGCCCTCGACCTGCACACCACCACCAAGCGCCAGTTTCTCGAAGCGATCGAGCGCGACCTGTTCAAGCCACGCGGCTGGGACTACAAGGTGCAGTTCACCGGCCCGACCGGTGCCGACGCCGTCGAGGCGGTGTTGAAACTAGCGCGCAAGGCGACGGGGCGTACCAAGGTCGTCTCGTTCTATGGGGCTTACCACGGAATGACCGCCGGCGCCCTGGCCGTCACCGGCAACCGCACTCGCCGTGGCCCTGGGCTTTCCACCGACGTGGCGTTCGTGCCGTACGAAGACAGCCCCTACGGCGAATTCGACAGCATTGGCTTCCTCGAGCGCCTGGCCAACGACCAGGGCAGCGGCTCGGAGCTGCCAGCTGCGGTGATCGTCGAGTCCGTGCAGATCCAGGCCGGCGTCTACCCGGCTTCCAACGAATGGCTGCAACGCTTGCGCAAGTGGACCAGCGATCACGGCGTGTTGCTCATCTGCGACGAAATCCAGGCCGGCTGCGGGCGCACCGGCGACTTCTTCGGCTTCGAGCGCTCCGGGGTGGTGCCAGACCTGATCACCTGCGCCAAATCGATCGGCGGCTTCGGCCTGCCGATGGCGATCGTGTTGATTCGCGCCGGGCTGGATGTGTGGCAACCGGGCGATCACATCGGCACCTTCCGCGGCAACCAACTGGCCTTCTTGACGGCCCAGATCGCGCTCGGCTATTGGCGCGATGAGTGGTTCCTGAAGTTGCTGGCCACCAACTGCGCGGCCATGGAGCGCGCGGTCGCCGGTTTCGCGGAAATTCCTGGCGTCGCCTCCGCGCGCTGTCGCGGCATGATCGCCGGCATCGACTTCGGTCGCGGCAACGTCGCATTCGCCAAGGATGCCCAGCAGCGTGTGCTGCAGGCGGGTGTGCTGGTCGACCGCTGCGGCCCGAACGGCGAAATCATCAAGCTGATGCCACCGGTGAACACCCCGACCGACCAGCTTGAAGAAGGCCTGAAAGCCTTCGGCGAATCGGTCGCGGCAGCGTTTAGCCAGTAACTGCACGGGCCTGCGGTGCGGCCTGTATCGATACAGCGCCGCATGCAGGCTCATCGCATGCAGTCGACAACCCGTCCGTGGCAGGAAATCACACCAATGAGCAACGTCACTTCAACCATCCAGAATGACTTGGCTTCATTCATACACCCCAACACCAACCTGGCGCAGCACCAGGAAATCGGCCCCCTCGTGATCGCCGGCGGCGACGGCGTGCGGGTCTTCGATGAGCAAGGCAACGCCTACATCGAGGCGATGTCGGGCCTGTGGAGCGTTGCCTTGGGCTTCAGTGAAAAGCGCCTGGTCGACGCCGCCGTCGAGCAGTTCAGGCAACTGCCCTACTACCACAGCTTCAGCCACAAGACCAACGCCCCGGCGGCGGCGCTCGCCGCCAAGCTGGCCGAGCTGGCGCCGGGCGACCTGAACCATGTTTTCTTCACCAATTCAGACTCCGAAGCCAACGACTCGGTGGTGAAGATGCTGTGGTACGTGAACAACGCGCTGGGCAAACCGCACAAGAAGAAATTCATCTCTCGCCAGCAGGCCTATCACGGTGCCACCATCGCTGCCGGGAGCCTTACCGGCATCCCCTCGATTCATCGCGACTTCGACCTGCCGGCCATCCCTGTTCACCACCTGACGTGCCCGAACTTCTACCGGTTCGCCCGGCCAGGGGAAACGCAGGAAGCCTTTTCGGCCCGCCTGGCGAACGAACTGGAGCGCTACATCCTCGCCGAAGGGCCGGAAAGCATTGCCGCCTTCGTCGGCGAACCGGTGATCGCAGCGGGCGGCGTGATCCCTCCTCCCACTGGCTACTGGGCGGCGATCCAGGCAGTGTGCAGGCGCTACGACATTCTTGTGGTGATCGACGAGATCGTCACCGGTTTTGGCAGGCTGGGCACGATGTTCGGGGCTCAGCTGTACGACATCCAGCCCGACATCATGGTGCTCTCCAAGCAGCCCACCTCTTCCTACCAGCCGCTGGCGGCCGTGGTGGTGTCCGATGCCATCAACGATGTACTGGTGAGCCAGAGCCAGCGCCTGGGGGCATTCGCCCATGGCCTGACCTGCACGGGCCACCCCGTCGCCACCGCGATTGCGCTGGAAAACATCCGCATCATCGAAGAGCGCGACCTGGTTGGCCATGTCCAGCGCCTAGCCCCCATGTTCCAGCGCCACCTGCGCGCGTTCGAAGACCACCCGCTGGTCGGCAACGTCCGAGGCGTCGGGCTGATGGGCGGGATCGAACTGGTTGCGAACAAGGCCACCGGCCAACCGTTCGCCCAGCAAGGTGCACTGGGTGGCTACGTGTTCAAACAGGCCCACAAGCATGGGCTGATCATTCGCGCCCTCTACGACACGATCGCGTTCTGCCCGCCGTTGATTACCACGCAGGGCGACATCGAAGCGATCTTCAGCGCCTTCGAGCGCACGTTGGCTGACGCAACAGACTGGGCCCGATCGCAGAACCTGCGGTGAGCAAAGGCTCTCCCGTGGGGCCTCACATAAAACAACAATCAAGAGGCTTTGAACGTGCGCGAACAAAATGATGAAAGTTTCGAGTTTGATGTGTCCGTGGTCGGGCTCGGTGCGATGGGAACGCTCATGGCACACGCGTTGCTCAAGCAAGGCAAACGCGTGGCGATCTGGAATCGATCACCCGGCAAGGCTGCGTCGCTCGTCGCCGCTGGCGCTCACCTGTGCGACAGCGTTGAAACCGCGCTGGTTGCAAGCCCGGCCACGATCTTCGTGCTCCTGGACAACCACGCGACCCACGAGGTGCTCGGGATGCCAGGTGTGATGCATGCACTGGCCAACCGTACGATCGTCGATTACACCACCAACGCCCAGGACGAGGGACCGGCGCTTCAGGGCCTCGTCAATCGGGCGGGCGGCCATTACGTCAAAGGGATGATCGTGGCCTACCCGCGCAACGTCGGCCATCGCGAAAGCCACAGTATTCATACCGGCGATCTTGAGGCCTTCGAGCAGCACCGGTCGCTGCTTGAAGGGCTCGCCGGCCATACGGTGTTCCTTCCCTGGGGCGAAGCATTGGCCTTCGCGAGCGTGCTCCACGCCCATGCGTTTGCCGTGATGGTTGCGTTCTTCGAGGCAGTGGGTGCGAGCGAACGGTTTGGCCTGTCGGTTTCGAGGACAGCCAGGCTCCTGCTCGACACGTCACGCTTTTTCGTCGCCGACGCACTCGAGGAAGCGGCACGCCGGCTCGAAGCGCAGGATTTCGCAGGCGACCAGGCGAGGCTCGATGTACATGTAGATGCCTTCGCGCACATTGCCCAATCCCTGCATGCACAGGGGGCCTGGACGCCAGTGTTCGACGCGGTATGCCAAGTCGCGCAGCGCGCGGCATCAATGGGCTATGGCGACCAGGACATTGCAGTCATCACCCAGTCATTCGCCCACGACAAAGCGCCTGGGCACTAACCGCGTGATACTGGCCTTTCGGATCGAACCTGAAGACAACAACAATAAAAATCGCTGGAGGATCATATGCGCCGATTTGGTTTTCTACTGGCCGTGTTGACGCTGGCCGTTTTCCTGAGTGCCATGCTTGCCCCCAGGCCTTCTCTCGTCAACCGAGCGGCGGCGCAGCACATGGGGCATCCGATCACCAACATCGGCGAGATTTTCAGGGGATATTAACGAGGTATCACCTGGCCGCTGGCACGCATCCGCCAGCGGCCGCAGGTAATCAATGATCGACCGCACCGCTGGCGCCAAGGCCGGTCTGGCCCCTTACGAACTGGTCGGCGAACGCCGCCCTTTCTGCCTTGGCTCGCGCAGTCCGGTCTAGCCGGGAAACGCCATACGCCACCGCAAACGCCAGCGGCATGGAGAACAGCGCAGGCTGGGTATAGGGGAACAGCGGCTCGGCAAAGTGCAACACATCCACCCACACGAGCTTGGAAAGCACCACGAAGCCCATGGCGCTGATCAACCCCACGTAGCCACCGGCCAACGCGCCGCGCGTGGTCAACCCCGACCAGAACATCGACAGGAACAGCACCGGGAAGTTGGCCGACGCTGCGATGCCGAACGCCAGCGCGACCATGAAGGCCACGTTGATGTTTTCGAACACGATGCCCAGAGCTATCGCCACCAACCCAAGCCCGAGGGTGGCCAGCTTGGTCACCCGCAGCTCCTGCGACTCGCTGGCTGCGCCCTTCATGATCACCCGCGCATAGAGATCATGGGCGATGGCGGAAGCACCCGCAAGCGCCAGGCCTGACACCACGGCCAGGATGGTGGCGAAGGTCACGGCAGACAAAAAGCCCAGCAGCAGGTTGCCGCCTACCGCCTTGGCCAGGTGCATGACCACCATGTTGCCCCCGCCCAGCAGCTTGCCACCCACCAGCCCGCCTTCGAAAAACTGAGGCTGCTGGCTGACGATCACGATCGACGCCAGGCCCAGCAGGAAAATGACATTGAAAAAGTAGCCGATGAATCCGGTGGCATAGAGCACCGACTTGCGCGCCTCACGGGCATCGCTCACGGTGAAGAAGCGCATCAGGATATGCGGCAGCCCGGCAGTGCCGAACACCAGCCCCAGGCTCAGCGACAGCGCGGTCAATGGGTCGGCCAGCAGGCTGCCGGGCGCCAGCAGGCGCTCGCCCAGGGTATGGGTGTCCATGGCCTGGGTGACCAGCGTGTCATAGCTGAAGTCGAACTCGCGCAGCGCCAGGAACAGCACCAGCGTACCGCCTACCAGTAGCAGGAACGCCTTGATGATCTGCACCCAGGTAGTTGCCACCATGCCGCCAAAGGTGACATACAGCATCATCAGCGCGCCAACGATCACCAGGGCGATGTGGTAGTCCAGGCCGAACAGCAGCCTGATCAGCTGCCCGGCCCCGACCATCTGCGCCACCAGGTAGAAGCACACCACGGTCAGCGAGCCGATGGCGGCCATGGTGCGCACCTTGCCTTGGTCGAGGCGGTACGAGGTGATGTCGGCGAAAGTGAAGCGGCCCAGGTTGCGCAACCGCTCGGTCATCAACAGCAGCAACACCGGCCAGCCCGCGAAGAAGGCGATGAGGTAGATGTAGCCGTCCATGCCGGAGGTGTAGATGAGCGCGGTGATCCCCAGCAACGTCGAGGCGGACATGTAGTCACCGGCCAACGCCAGGCCGTTCTGCCAGCCCAGGATGCCGCCACCGGCGCTGTAGAAGTCCGCCGTCGAGCGGGTGCGCCGCGCTGCCCACCAGGTGATGCACAAAGTGAAGAGCACGAACACCATGAACATGCCGATGGCATGCAGGTTCAGCGGCTGACGTTGACCCGCGTCGAGCGCAGGCGATGCCAACAGCAGGCCGGAGTGCAGCAACAAAGCCAGAGGCAGTAGTGTCTTCATGCGCCCTGCTCCTCTTCCAACCCGGCAACCAACGCCTGCGTCAAGCGGTCGAACTCGCCATTGGCCCGGTACACATAGAACGCCGACAGCGCACAGAAGAACACGAACAGGAAACCGCCGGCCGCGACGCCGAAGGTCATGTTCGACCCCTCGGCCAGGCGCCTGGCGATCAGCTCGGGCCAAAACGATACCAACGCGATGTAGCCATAGAACGTGGTCAGGATCAGCACGAACAGGCTCAGGGTAAAACGGTTTCTGCGCGTCACCAGTTGCTGGAACCGGGCACTGGCGCGAACACGCGCGTATAACAGGCTGGACATGGGACACCTCGATCAATGTACTTGTTGTTATGGGGTGTGCAGGTGTTGCCGCTCGATCATGGCTCGGCGTCGGCGGTCTGCGCCTCCTGTTGCCGGGCCCACTCGCGCAGGACGAACTTCTGGATCTTGCCGGTGGCGGTCTTGGGCAGCTCCGTGAGCGACACATGTCGCGGCGCCTTGAAATGCGCCAGCCGCTCACGGCACCAGCGGATCAGGTCCGCTTCGGTGACCGTGGCCAGCGCATCTGGGCGCAGGGTGACGAACGCATGAGGGGTCTCGCCCCAGCGCGAATCCGGGCGCGCCACCACTGCGGCCTCGACCACATCAGGGTGCTGGTAGAGCACTTCTTCGATCTCCAGCGAGCTGATGTTCTCGCCGCCGGAAATGATGATGTCCTTGGCCCGGTCCTTGATTTCCACGTAGCCATCCGGGTGCAGCACGGCCAGGTCGCCCGTGTGCAGCCAGCCGTTGGCCAATGCGGCCCGGGTGGCCTCTGGGTTGTGCAGGTAGCCTTTCATCACGGTGTTGCCGCGCACCACCAGCTCGCCAAGGGTAAGGCCGTCGGCTGGAACCGGGCGGCCGGTATCGGTATCCAGCACCGTGGCCTCCTCGAGCATCGGGTGGGCGACACCCTGGCGGCTCATGAACTGCGCCCGGGCCTCAAGTGGCAACTCGTCGACCCCCGGCTGCCACAGGCACAATGTGCTGGGGCCGTAGCTTTCGGTCATGCCATAGGCATGGGTGATGTTGAAGCCACGCGCCTCCATCGCCGCGATGACCGCACTGGGCGGGGCAGCACCGCCAGTGATCACCGATACCGGCACCGGAGGGACACTGGCATGCTCGGCGTGGATCAGCATCGACATCACCACCGGGGCGGCGCTCAGGTGAGTCACGGCATGCTCGGCGATGGCGGCGTTGATCGCATCAGGCTGGACCTTGCGCAGACACACGTGGGTGCCACCGGACAACGTCACCGCCCAGGTATGGCTCCAGCCGTTGCAGTGGAACATCGGCAAGGTCCACAGGTAGACGCTGCGCGGCCCCAACTGGAAGATCAGCGCCCCAGCGCAGGCGTTTAGGTAGGCTCCGCGGTGATGCAGCACCACGCCCTTGGGGTTCCCCGTGGTGCCGGAGGTGTAGTTGATGGCGATCGACTGCCATTCGTTCTGTGGCGCACTCAAGGGTCGCGCGGGGTCGCCCTGGGCCAGGAACGCTTCGTAGTCCAGGTCGAGGGCCAGGTCGGCGCGCTCGGCCTGATCATCGTCGATGCCCACCAGCAAAGGCGGCGCATCGAGCATGGCCAGCGCCTGACTGGCCACGGCACCGAACTCGCGATCGCAGATCAATACCTTGGCCGCGCAGTGACGCAGAATGAAGGCAATGCTGCGCACCTCCAGGCGGATGTTGATGCACACCAGCACCGCCCCGGCACCGGGCACGCCATAGTGGGCCTCGAGCATTTCCGGGATATTCGGCGCCAATATCGCCACCCGCTCGCCCGGCTGAACACCGACCCGCTCCAAGGCACTGGCCAGGGCGCGGCTGCGCTCATGCAATTGACGGTAGCTGTAGCGCCTTGCGCCATAAACCACCGCATCGCGCTGCGGGTACACCTGGGCGGCACGCTTGAGGAACGACAGCGGGGACAGCGGGACATGGTTGGCTTCGTTGGGAGCAAGCTCATGTTCGAGGGTTGGAACCATCATGGCAGGCACCTCATCGACACATTGCTCAGATTTTGCACGCACACACCTATCTCCTGTTCTTGTTGTTATTGCGCCAGGGCGCGTTACAGGCTGCTGCACAGATGGCCGCCATCGACCACGATCTCAGCGCCGCTCATCGCCCGCCCAGCATCGCTGGCGAGCAGCAGCAAGGCGCCGTCCAGGTCCGACGGCACGCTGAAGCGTCGGCTGGGGATACGCGAACGCAACTTGTCACCGGCCTCGCTGGCCAGGAAGGCCTCGTTCAAATCAGTCATCACGTAGCCGGGCGCTAGGGCATTCACCCGGATGCCATGGCGCGCCAACTCCAGCGCCATGGCGCGGGTCAGGTGGGCCAAGCCGGCCTTGGCCGCCAGGTAAGGGCCGACGGCACCGGCCACACGGCAGGCGAGGATCGAGGTGACATTAATCAAGCTGCCCCCCTTCCCCGCCACCACCATGCGCCGGGCGCTTTCCTGGGCCACGGCCCAGGCGCCCTTGAGGTTGGTGTCGAGCACGTGGTCCCAGGTTTGATCATCGCAGGCCAGCAAAGGCTGGCTGTCGCTCACCCCCGCATTGTTGACCAGGACATCCAGTGGGCCGGCGGCATCGAGCACCCGGCAGATGTCCTCACGGCTGGTCACATCGAGGGCAAAGGCCCGCGCCCGCCCTCCAGCCACCTCGATGGCCTCCACCAACGCCCGCAGCGGCGCCTGGCGCCTGGAGGTCACCACCACCTCGGCGCCTGCAGCGGCCAGGGTCATAGCGAAGTGACGGCCCAGGCCGCTGGAGGCCCCGGTCACCAGGGCGCGACGCCCGTCAAGGGCGAACAGTCGGACAAGGTTCGGCTGCATCAGTGGACCTCCAGGCGCTGGTCGAGCAGCTTCTTCGCCAGGCTCATGCGGTGCACTTCGCTCGGACCGTCATAGATGCGGAACGGGCGAATGTCGCGGAAGATCCGCTCCACCACGGTGTCCCCGGTCACCCCGCGGCCACCCAATACCTGGACGCAACGATCGACCACCCGCCACAGCGCCTCGGCGCTGATCACCTTGGCCATGCTCGAATCGACATTGGCGCGCCGGCCCTGGTCGAGCACCCAGGCGCAGTGCCAGACCGCCAGTCGCACCACGTGCAGGTCCATCATGTTGTCGGCGAGCATGAAGCCCACGCCCTGGTGCTCGCCCAGCGGCTTGCCGAAGGCGTCACGGGTGCGCGCATAGTCGCAGGCGATGTCGTGGGCGCGGCGCGCGGCACCGAGCCAACGCATGCAATGAGTCAAGCGTGCGGGCGCCAGGCGCACCTGGGCATAACGGAAGCCCTTGCCGATCTCGCCGAGGACATCGCTCGCCGGGATACGCAGGTTGTCGAAACGCAGCTGCCCGTGACCGCCGGTAAAACAGCTGTCCAGCGAGTCCAGCTGACGTTCATGGATGATGCCGTCGCGCTTCATGTCGGTCAGGAACATGGTCGCCGTGCCATCCTCCATGCGCGCCATGATGATGCCGAAGTCGGCGCCTTCGGCCCCGGTAATCAGCCACTTACGGCCATTGATCAGGTAGTCGTCGCCATCGCGGGTGGCGGTGGTGCGCAGCATTGAGGGGTCCGAGCCGGAGCCGGGCGCGGGCTCCGTCATGGCGAAGCAGGAACGGGCATGGCCCTGGACCAGCGGGCGCAACCAGCGGTCTTTCTGCGCCTCGGTGGCGACCACGTCCATCAGGTGGATGTTGCCTTCGTCCGGCGCATGGATATTCAGCGCTACCGGGCCCAGCGGCGAGTAGCCGGCTTCTTCGAAGACGATCGCCTTGGCCACATGGCTCAGTTCCAGACCGCCCATTTCGCGGCTGGCGTGAGGCGTCAGCAAGCCAGCGGCGCGGGCGCGGGCCACCAGGTCCTGGCGCAGTGCGTCGCTGGGGCCGTGGCTGTCCTGGCGGGGGTCGTTCTCGAATGGGATGACCTGTTCGGCAATGAAGTCTCGAGTCGTGGCCTGCAAGGCGAGCAGTTCGTCCGGGAGAGTGAAGTTCATGGCTGTCCTTGTGTGTTCTTGTCTATCGGAGGAATGGGGTGGTCGATTCGGTTTCAGGGCAAGGCCTTGGGGTTGCTGATCGCCAATCGGGCAACGGTGATCTGGCGCAATGTCTCGACCAGGGTGCGCCGGGTTTGCGGGGCGTCATGGCTGCCCTGGCGAATGGCGCGAGCCAGTTGGCGGCGCAGGTCGGGCAATGTCGACGGCGCGTCATCGACCAAGGCGGCCAGACGCGCGTGTTCCTGATCCTCGGCCTGAGCACCCAAGCGGTTTTCGCGGGCCGCAATGGCCATGGCGTTCGCGATCATCAGGGCCGGGTAACGCAACTCGCCAGGCAGCGCTGGCAGCAGTTGTTCCAGAAGCGTCGCGCGGGCAATCTCGAGCAATTCGTGGGCGTTGGGTTGGGTCATGGCGCTTCGGCTCCGGTCATGTGCAGGATGTCGAGTTCGAGCTCCGGCAACAGCCGGGCTGTCAGTGCCAACTCGAGCGACGGTTCTTCACCGGACAGATGGCGCTGCCCTTGCTGCAAGGCAATCACCGCCCAGCGCAGGGTGGCCATGACTTGCCAGTAGTGGAGCTGACTGCGCTCGATGCACAGCGAGGAGACCTCGTGATAACCCCGCAGGAAGTCTTCCAGCTGGCCGATGCCACCGGCTTCGAGGTCTGGGCGGGTGAAGCGCCAGCAGCGGGCGGTGAACCAGCCGAGGTCCTCGCAAGGGTCGCCCCAGCCGGTGAACTCCCAGTCGAGCACAGCCTCCAGCCCGTCTTCGCTGGTCAGGTAGTTGCCGGTGCGGTAGTCACGGTGCAACAGGCACAGGGTGCTGCTGCGCGGCGCATGCAGCTCGCACCAGCGCAGGCCCCATTCCAGCACCGGATAGGCATCGGCGAGGGTGTCGAGGTAGCGGCGGTAGGCATCGATGGTCGCCAGGGCCGGCGAGCTGTCCGGAACGGACAGGAAGCCCAGCGTGGCGCACGGCGGGCGGACCTGATGCAGACGCGCCAGGTTGGCGCCAAGCTGCGCCGCCAGTTGCACCCGGCCCTGAGGGCCGGCGCCGGCGCTGAGCGCGCGACCGGCAGCGATACCCGGCACATACTCCATCAGGAAGAACGCCCGCCCATGCACGCGCACATCGCGGCACAGCCAGAGCGGTCGTGGCACTTTCACGCCGGCCTGGTGAACCACCTGCAGCACGGCGAACTCCTGTTCACGGTCAAGGCTGGCGGGTAGCGCTGAAAGCGCATCGCTGCGCAGTACCCAGCGCCGGGCACCGGCCCACGGGCCGCCTTCGATCAGCAGCTCCAGCAGCCAGTTTTCCTGGATGGCGCCACCGCTCAGGCGCTTGCGCGCCTGGATGACTACCCGCGTTGCCGAGGCCTGCTCGCGGATGAACTCGGCCAGGCGATGATCGTCAGTCATGGCCGCGAACGTATCGCTGGCCTGGGAAATCGTTGGTGAACTGCTCATGGGTCTGTAGGCCCTGCCTTTGGTTTCTGGGTTGGCACAAGCCCAAGAGCAAGGCCTGGGCCAACTCGTCAAGCGTCAGCCACAGGCCGCATGCAGCCTGGGTTCTGACAACTCACCGATGAGCGAAAGTCAGGCTGCTCGTTGCATATTTGCAAGCTATTGATTCATTATCGAAACATTTCAAATATGAACAGGCCCCGTGATGGATGCTCTTGCCTCCCAGGTCGTCGTGCTGATCAGCCACTTGCAGCGCCCCCAACAACGGAGCCGGCTCGCCCATGTGGTGGCCGGGCTCACGACGGACTACCCCGATACCCGTATCGAAGTCCTCGACACCTCGGTGGCTGAAGCACTGCAAACCGCCCGAGAACTGGAGCAGGCAGGCAAGGTCGATGTGTTCGTCTGCGCCGGGGCGACCGCCGCCTACCTGCGCAAACACCTGACACGCCCGGTATTGGCGATGCGCGTGGGCAGTGGCGACCTGCTACGGGCATTGGGGCAGGCCCGCGAACGCTCCTCCCAGGTGGCCGTGCTCAGCTACAACCACATCAACCACGACCTGCAAGCCATGGCCGCGCTCTTCACCGTCCAGGTTCACCAGGCCGCCTACACCTCCCTGGAAGAGGCGCGCCAGGCCGTCGAACAGGCGGCCCAGCTAGGCTGTCGCAGCATCATCGGCTCGTCGACGGTGGTGGAGCTGGCGGAGCAGGCAGGGCTGCATGGCGTGCTGTCGCTGAGCGAAGAAACCGCGCGCAAAGCGCTGGAGGAAGCCCTGGGCATTCTCGACACTCAACGCGTCGAGATCGCCAAACGGCGGCATCTGAATGCCGTGCTGCGGCATATCCCCGACGGCGTTGCAGCGGTCGACAACCAAGGCGTGGTGCAGTCGCTCAACCCGGCCCTTGCGCAGCTGCTGGACCTGCCGGTTAGCGCAGCGTTGGGCCGGCCGCTGCAGCAGCTGTGCCCGGAACTGGACATGCAGCAGGCGCTGCAGGAAGTCACGGGTGAAGAAAATCGCGTGATGCGGCTCGGCTCGCACGTCGTGGTGAGCAATTTACTGCCTATCCTGGAGAACGGCGAACGTACCGGCCTGGTCCTGACCTGCCAGGACATCACTGTTGTGCAACGTGCCGACCAGCGCATCCGATCCACCCGCCGCCCCGGTGCTTTCACTGCCCGTTACCGGCTCGACCAGCTCAACGGCAACAGCAAGGCCAACCGCGAGATGCTGCAGTTGGCCAAGCGTTTTGCCACCAGCCATTCGACCATCCTGATTACCGGTGAAAGCGGCACCGGCAAGGAATTGCTCGCCCAGGGAATCCATAACGAAAGCCCGCGCCGGCAAGGCCCCTTTGTCGCCATCAACTGCGCGGCGTTTCCCGAGTCGTTGCTGGAAAGTGAATTGTTCGGCTATGAGGAAGGCGCCTTCAGCGGCTCGCGCAAAGGTGGCAAGCAAGGCCTGTTCGAAGCGGCACACCGCGGCACGCTGTTCCTCGACGAGATCGGCGACATGCCGGTTTCGCTGCAAACACGCCTGCTGCGCGTGCTGCAAGAGCGCGAAGTCCTACGCCTGGGCAGCACCGAACCGATTGCCATCGACGTGCGCATCATTGCCGCCACCCACCAGGACCTGCGCAGCGCCATGGACGATGGCGATTTCCGTACCGACCTGTATTTCCGGCTCAACATCCTGCGTCTGCAGACCACCCCGCTGCGAGAGCGCCCTGAGGACATTGCCCTGATCTGCCGGGGCATCAGCCAGCGCCTGCTCGTTCAGGGGCAACCACCGGGAGCTGCAGACATCCCCGCCGCACTGCTGCCGTACCTTGAACGCTATGCCTGGCCGGGCAATGTCCGGGAACTGGAGAATGTGATCGAGCGCGCGATGCTCTCGGCACGCGAACTGCTTGAAGAACACCGCGTGAACGAGCAGTACCTGGCACGCGTGCTACCTGAACTTTGCGAAGGCCCTCCCCCTTCACCCGCCCGGAAAAAGTCGTCAGGCGAAACGGACCTGCACACCATCGGCAAGGTCGCGCAACTACGCTATGTAAAGGAAACGTTGGAAAGCTGCCACGGCAACCTCGACGAAGCCGCCCGCCGTCTCGGCATCAGCCGCACAACCTTGTGGCGGCGCTTGCGATCTGCCAACTGAATGAAAGCCCCAACCCCATGTTCAACCCATGACGTCTGGTTGGACAGTCTCAAGGCCCGATACCGTCTAATCATCCGCCAACTTGAATGGCTCGACGTACATCGCCGGGTTGCTAGCGACTTTGTTGTGGGGGGCGCTCAACCTGTTTAGTTAACTGGAGATACTCATTCTGCGAGCGCTTCGCCCTATATCAGATCCGGCGACTATGCGCGGTGTGCTGTATCGTCCGGCATTCTTGCTCAGTCACCTGAGGACCATGCTGATGCAGTCGGAGCAGTCGGAGTAGGACAGTATGGCGCCCGGAGGTGCGTTTTCGCGATGTGCATGTTCAGCCGGTCTGGACGCGACTGACCGCTTTCGACCTAGGCTGTGTGAAAACGGGCTGGAGGCAGTTAACTAAACGCAATGCACACTGGTTCCATCTCTATCTGCGCATTTTCACAAGCACCTACGAGATCTCGCACGCAGTAAAGTCTCCATCCCTTACCCGATCCCCACTTTGCCTCGACAGTTTCAAGCGAAGACTCTTCCTCCTTCGTTGCCCGAGCCCAATCATCGTGCCCGATCTCAACGATCAATTGCGCCTGGTAGACCTTTAAAAATGGAAGCAAGCGTTTCGCCTGCTCTACTTCTATAAGGACAAATTCGGCTGTATCGAGTTGCTGTTTGACATTTTCGACCAGTTCGTGAGCCTGCAATGGGAGTGCATCTAACACTGCCTCCAAGGCTGATCCCGATTTGTCGGCACTTTGGAAGGTGCCGCAGATGATGTTCCCTCCTGCCATATCCTTTTCCCTATCGTGGCTTCGAAGCCATCGTTAACGAACTGTTCGGCGCAGTATTCGACCCTGACACCCGCCTGCCGACATCGAACTTCGTAGCTGGCGCTCACATCAGGGTCCTGAAAGCGCCCCCAACGACTTACGTCATAGACCAGAACCACAGAGAACTCGGACTGACCCACGTCAACGTCTCGGAGTAGCTGCTGAAGAGCCTCCCGACCATCCAGGCTCAAGCCACTTTTCCCTGCATCGGTGTACACCCGGACGATCTCCAGCTCATGCGCTGCGGCATAAACGCGAATCGCATCCAGCTGGTTCTCAGTGGAGTACTGCTGGTGTTCCGTCGACATGCGGACGTAGGCAGCGGCTCTATTGCTGCCCTCTGCCAGGGATAGCTGTGCTCGTCTCATTTGTTGATCGATGCCCCCTCAGCGGCTTGGGGTCTACACCCAGGCCAAGCCGTAGATTGCACTACGCCTACCGGCCTTCGTCAGATGCTCCACAAACGAATATAAATAGGAGCCACAGAAAAATGATCGCGAAAATGGGCAATCCTTTTCCAATCAATGCAGAAATCTACGCCGGCGCCGTAGCCGCTGCCTTACGTACCGAATTAGGCACGTCACATCGCGCAATCAAGATGCTGCGCAATTGGACCGATGCCAGTGAACGCACCGCTAAGCACTGGCTGGCGGGCAGCCATGGTCCCAGCGGCCTTCATTTGGTTGAATTAATGCGGCATTCGGACCATGCGCTTCAGGCAGTGCTTGAATTGGCACAGCGGAACTCGTCCGTGGCAGTGGTCTGGCTTCCCGCTTTGCGCGAGCGTTTGCTTGACGTCGCGGAAATGATCGAGGCTTGCCTGGGGCCTGGCAGCCCTCAATGACAACCCTTTGCGCGGTCTCCCGGTCTCTATTGCTGTAGCCTGAATCCTCCGTGCTCAGAAGATTCCAAGCCATTTAGAGTCTGTAGATTCAACATTTGAAGAGTGCGGGATGCCCAAGGCTAAAAGGCTGGTGGCGGGACTGCGTTTCAGCTGAATGATCGCAGTTAGCCGATTGCTGTCGCTCTCCACAGGCAGCTTTGGGTCGATAACGGCCCTTCACGATCATGGATATCGTCATGCCGACCTCTTCGTTATATTAGGCCTGATAAGCCACAGGTTATCCGAACCTATTGCACCGTTGAGCGAGAAGACATTGACAGAACCGATAGCGATGCCCTCCTCCTCGCCTTTAGTGTCGGCGGAACTGGCCGCCAGCACCCGTGCCGCCGCCGACGCATTCATCGCCGCCGGTACTGCGACCAACACTGTGCGCAGCTACCAGAGCGCCCTTGCCTATTGGTCCGCCTGGCTGCAACTGCGCTACCGACGCGCACTCGGTGATGGCGCCTTGCCCCCGGAGGTGGCGGTGCAGTTCATTGTCGACCACCTTGCCCGACCCGACGGCGCGGGCGGCTGGAGCCACCTGCTGCCAGCGAATCTCGATGCCGCGCTGATCGCCGCCGGCGTCAAGGGAAAACCAGGCCCGTTGGCGTTCAGCACGGTCAGCCACCGTCTGGCTGTCCTGGCCAAGTGGCATCGCCTGCAGCAGTGGGAAAACCCGGCAGAGAGTCAGGTCGTAAAAACCCTGTTGCGTGAGGCCCGTAAGGCCCAGGCTCGCCACGGCGTCTCGGTGCGCAAGAAAACCGCCGTGGTGTTGGAACCGCTGCAAGCGATGCTTGCTACCTGTACTGACGGTATTCGCGGCCTCCGCGACCGTGCTCTGTTGCTGTTGGCGTGGAGTGGCGGCGGACGCAGGCGTTCAGAAGTGATTGGCCTGCAGGTTCAGGACCTCCGTCGCTTGGACGCAGACACTTGGCTCTACGCGTTGGGGGCGACGAAGACTGACACCGGTGGCGAGCGGCGGGAAAAGCCCCTGCAAGGGCCTGCGGCCCATGCACTGCAGGCGTGGCTGGAGGCGGCGCCCGCGCAGACCGGCCCACTGTTCCGTCGGCTGTACAGAGGCGGCCGGGTCAGTAGCACCGGTCTATCAGGCGATCAGGTGGCGCGTATCGTCAAGCGTCGAGCGCAATTGGCCGGGCTTGAAGGGGATTGGGCAGCGCACAGCCTGCGCTCGGGCTTTGTCACCGAGGCCGGGCGCCAGGGAGTGCCACTGGGAGAGGTGATGGCGATGACCGAGCACCGCAGCGTCAATACCGTGATGGGCTATTTCCAGGCCGGCACCCTGCTGGGCAGTCGTGCAACCAACCTACTTGGCCAGGCCCTCACACCTCAAGCGAACGTCAGCGCGCCTTCCGATGAATAATCGCCTCGATCAGTGACATCCTTCATCCCGCACAGTGCACTGAACTCAAAATACAAAGGCGCTCGCCAGGATTTCGAAACCGAACAGGAACTTTGGCTGGGCATCGGTATGAACTGAAACGGTGCCGGCAACGTGGGAAATCCGCAGCAACGCATCGGTGCGCCCGTGGTTCATGAGCTTGCGGAGCACCGGCAGCCCGGCAGGCAAGTCGATAATGATTTCATGGACCCGTCCTCGGATGCTCTCACCGAGGTAGTCGCTAAGCGATGGCGTTCTGCTCAGAAAGGGCGTGAAGAAGAAGCGAGAATCAACACGGACAGAAAAACCGTTGCTATGGGCACTGCGATACCACAGCCGGGAAAGCAACCGATAAAACATTACTTTGAAATAACTGCGTAGGCTACTACGCGTGAAGCCCAACTCACTTAGACACTCCAGAGCCGCGTCAGACATGCAAATGCGAGTATTTGAAATAGGCAATGTTTCAAATTTCTGCCGAAACAGCATCAGCGTGAGCGCAAACACGCACGATCCCCGTTCGCGGATCCCCAGGCAACTGTTGGCGTTATGCAGGCAATGACGATGGCGCCGAAGTAGCCTCGACCTCCAGAATGACACAAACCGTCGATAGACCACATCCACCTGCCGCGGTTGTGTCAAGCTATCCTCACCCCCTCTCATGTCTAATGCCACCCGGTATCGCCGTAGGGTCGAGTCTTCTTCGAACGCGTCATAAAAACTATGAGGTTGAATCAGAACGGGAGGATCTATAGGACCCTCCCCCAACCGCATGGTGTCTAAAATACCCAAACGCTGAAGACGCGCCAGGGTGCTAAATAGCCGCAAACTATGAGCGGCACGCTGAGCACAGAGACCCGAGCGCAAGCTGTCGAGGATCACTTTCAAGCTGGGCACGGAATAACCGCAGGTGGCACATGGCTGACTGTTCCGATCGGGACAAAAAGCCGCGGCATCAGCACATTGCGCGCACAAAGATTTGAGTTCAACCCGATGCCATGGACACCATCGGACGCATCGCAAATGGAAAAAGAGCGAGAGGTAACCTGAGTCAGCGGCACACAGTGGGCAGTACTGCAACTTATCCATGGCACGCGGGGAAAAAAATTGTGCAACGCTGCCAATGAAGTGCGTATTCGCCAGGTAGGGGCGCCCGGGCGCGTACAACCCTTGAATCGTTGCGCTGGCCACGCTGCCGTGGCGCCATCGATGGTCGCCTTCGCCAGGACTGAAGGCCAGCAACAAAGCGCGTGCCGGCACCCCGTTGATGACCGCAGCTTTTTGCACAGTAGCAAAGGCCGCTTCGAAGGGCGTGGGAAACCCATCGGGAAAGAAATAGCCACGGTTATAATGCATCACAAAAAGCCCGTAGGTTGCTTTTTTGCACGGCCTCACTCACCCAGTGAGGATCAAGCTCCATGGAGGTGCTGTCCTTGGCTGCAAGGCTGAGCAGTAGATTGAGTACCGACTCACACAGATGGTCCATGGGAATGTTGTTTGTATAATTCCCGGAAGTACTGGCCGACAATTCGAGCCATAGCGACTCGGTAGCAAGTGCCAAACGAAAACCTGCCGAGAAGGCCTTGGGTATAAAATGCGCGGTATAGCTCGTTCCTGAACCAGAGGGGAACTCGGAGCCCGTATCGTAGGCATTCAATATCACGCCGAGTTCGTCGACCCCACGACAGCCAGGATAAGTCAATATCTCGGTTAAAAACCGTGCGATCAACTGCTGGTCACGACGCTTATTAATCATAGTAACTTGTTCATCGATATGCGGCTGAGCAAAGGCAATCAACGTCATGCAGATGTTCTTCACCTGTAGCAAATTGTAGATATCCGCCAAGTCAAAGTAATCCACCGGCAACAATCTTTGAATCTCATCTATAACCAAAATATATTGCCCAGCCTGCTGCCCGACCAATAATGATTCCACATGAGCTACCAAATGATAGCGCAGATCCACACGCTCCTTTGGATGAATACTTTCAGAATAACAAAGTTCCCTAAGCAAGTTAGGGCGCGAATCTTTCCGCTTCAGCGCTATGTGCAAAACAACATGGCATTCAGGAAACTGTTTTTTTAGCTGCTCGGCCACAAACACAGCGCAGCGACTTTTACCAACCCGTGAATGCCCACGAAACATCACTGCGGAACGTCTCATTGCAACCCGATCAAGACACAATCGCACCGCCCAAATGAACGCAGGCGTGATAATTTGCGCCTGCTTGCTGATTAAGGGATGCGTAATATTCATGATCCACCTCGGTTATCGGCATGCCCAGCTGAGGGAAGACCAGGATATTCTTGACCCGGCTGAAGCAGGTAATCCTTCACCGGTTTTTTCACAGGCACGACGGCGCGCGGCAATGTCGACAGGCTCGGATCCTCGGCCTGCTTAACCAGTAGCGCCCGGTTGGGTTCGTTGTGGCGAATGAAATAATCACAGATCTGCTGACTGGGTGGAAGATCCTCAGTGATAGTCAACGCTCGTTGAGCAATCAACGAATTAACCAAACGTCTAATGTACGGCGTATGCCTAAAGGTCGCCCACCAACCGCAGGCGTGGAGTACACCTATTGCAGCACCATTGGGTAGGAAAGCGTTGACAGCGCGATAATCATGTTCATCAATTTCCACACACAATCTGAGCCCGATCAGATCAAAGTTGGCCGCCAAATGCTCACTGGTATACCTGACCCGATCCAGCATGACGTATGGTCGCCGCCCTTCCGCCAAGCTTCCGCGCACCGTGACATACTTAGTAATCAAGTCGACTTTCAGCCGTTCACGACGCTCAACGGCAATGCGTGGTAGTATGGCAGCTTGATTCATATACTGTCGAATCAAGCCCAACGGCGAAAACATGCCAATACCTTCCGACGGTTCCGTATTATAATTGGCTAGCGCGACGTCCAATGCTTGGATAAATCGTGTCAGATCCAACTGATAATCAACGGCTTTTTCCTGCGCGCCATCTGCTCTGCCATGACGAGGGTTACTACCGGTTGTCGAAGGTAATAAAGCTGTGTGTCGTACAACCTCCGCAAAAAGTCGCTCGATCTTTGCGCGCGTTTCAAAACGTCCGGTTGGCCCCAAGTAATGATGGAAGCCGAAATCCTGCCGCGCTTGAAGCGTAATTTTCTTAGCTATATTGGATAGATGCGAGTCAACACTAAGTACGCTGAACGTGACACCACAACATTCCTCAATCACACTAGAAGGAAAACCAGCATCGACCTTATAGGGAAAATTGGTGTTTTCCAGTGTTTGCGCCTTCCACCCCCCCAAGCTTGCTCGCACAAGCACTTCGCGAACATCACTGGCTCCAGGCTGGCTTCGCAAGACCAATTTGTACGCAAGCACAGCATGGGAATATTGATCAATAGCAGCGAGTAACCACATACGGTCTAACGGAATCGGTAGCATCAAGCCATTTACTTGCTCAACCAACAAAACAAAAAAAGCACTGAGAAAATGGCCATCCAATTCCACAACATCGAACGGTCGCTGCGCGACAAGGTATGGCCGATGCCCGGTACCCGTGACAATATGCGCTCTCGCCTCGGGACTGCCATGCGCGTTAATGTACGAGGCCGGAAATTGGTTGCGCAGAGCGAGAATATAGCGGCGTATGCTCACACGCCCCTGATACTTAGTCGAATACGGCCAACCACGATGGTCAGGGGCAACGGCGTGCAAAATCTGCATGAACTTTTTGGCAAGGAACGCAATTGCGTTCCTCTGATCATCAAGCGTCTGTGCGGAATCTTTGATAACCGCGATCATCTGCTCTTCAACTTCCGGATATATTTTAAGCAAATGCTGAAGACAGCCCGACATCCCTCCCTGCTGGCCACTATATTTGTGACCCGATGGTTTGCGTCGCTCGTAGGATTTGAGATGAATATAGGGAAGCAAAGCTCTTTCGCCAATACACTGGCCTTGGTCATCCAAAGTCAGAAAGCGGGTCGCTAACCGATTAACCTCCCACCCTTTTAGGTGGGTCTTCTGCTCAATTACGCGCAAAGCGTGACCTTCAATGTACATCTGCACTGCAGTGCGACGCTTACAGAACAGCTCCCAGTGCTCCTCGGGGACTGCCGAGGCTGGCAGTCTCGGCCAGTTCCCAGCTTGCACGCTCTGGGGTATCACAACCCGCTTCATGGCCGTTCAACTTTGCAAGACCATGTGGTCTGCAGGTTTGGGGTGAAAGCATCAATCGTTAACTTTACCTGCCCTTTGATTGCCAAACGGCTGAGCCCGCCGACCAACTCCGTCATGTCGAGGTTAGGTAACATCTGCGCCAAACTACCGATAGTACCGGTTCCATTTCGCCCGATGAGTTGAAAAAGAAGCGCTTCTGTTGTGTTGATATCTGCACTCCAGCGCGTCAACGCCACGAAATTTGCCAATCTTAGTAAGGGTATAACTTCATAGTGACGGGCGCTTCGTGTTGACTCATCGAAAAGTCGGTAAAGAGCCCCTGCAGCCCGCGCCAACTCCTTCTGAACTTTCAGTTGCTCATGCGCCTCTAGATCATCAATGTATCCGGACTTCACCTCATGCCACTCGATCAAGCCCTCGGCATTCGTAGCAATCGCATCAAGTTTTACCTTGCGCCCACCTCGCTGATCTGCATTAAATTCATCGCCGCGTGGCTTCCAGAAACTTACTATTGATGAGTCAAACTCAAGATAAACCAACCAATGCGCGACTTCACGATGGCTTTCTAGGATCAAGTCATTATTGGCTTTCAAACTATAAACATGCCAAATGCTGCTGCGGACAGAGCCACGGTTACGCATCTGAGCAATCAAGGCATTGCTGGGCGTCGCTTGCTTCGCGATTTTTTTAGACATATCTACACCCTCAACATAGACTTCATGCTTAGGTAGATATGCCAACCCCTCGCGGAGGTCTTCTATGACGGATGGGGGGCGGATTCCACAATGTGATAATCGCACAGTTGCCCTGCACCCATAATGCCTATTGGGAATAAAAGGTACCGCATAGCGTAAGAAAAACAATAAGCCGCTACGGAATCACAAGCATAGAGGAAGCGACCCGATGAAAACATTATCCATGCCAGGCCCCACACCCTCCCTATTAGACCGTCAAACAATGGGTTATATACGTGATTTCCAAAATTACTATGAAGGTGGCCTTCCCTGCACAGCTGAAGAATTGTGCCTCTATCTGTTGCGTAGCTTCCGAAGTACCCCTACCGAAATCAGTCGGATCATAACCGCGCTCTCTCGCTATCATCGGACACTCGGATTTGCAGATCCCACCCAATGCCCCTCCGCGTTAAGGCTCTGCAGGGAGTTCGAGAAGGTAATATGCTTACAAGCACCCATATCTTCACAGACGACTCCTACATTTCATTGTGTCTCCGAACTGACTAAAATGTTAAAAGGCGAGATCCATCGCCACCGACACGAGCTCAAAAAAGCCCGCGCCCTCCTGAACCAAGACAGAGCACGCCTGATGCATCATAAACTCCTCACATCAGTGCGTAATCGAGCGATATTGCTCGTTTCTTACTGGTACGGATTGGAGATGAATGAGACTTGCGCACTGAGCCTAAAGGACGTGGTGGTGACGCCAAAAAAAATGCAGATAACAGTTCGCCCAACCCCAAAATCGCTTAAGTCGCCGCCCCAGCTTTTGACTATTGGCTATTTACCTCAGCTATGTCCAGTGCGAGCAACTCACGCTTGGCTAGGACTTTCCAAACTTAGCGAGGGACTCCTGTTTCCAGACATTAGAGCAGGCGAATTACTAGCTAACACGCCCGCAGTTAACCTACAAAATCATTTCAGATCCCGAGCAAAGCGCATTACACCTGATGCATTAAAAGGACGGATTATGTGGAGAAACGGATTACTGGCTTTTCTGCTGGATTGTGGATGGTCAGCAGCAGACATCACGCAGTGCTTACCCCAGTATCGGAGAAAGCACATTCGGCATCTTCAAAAGGAGTTCCAAAAACAAGGACGCAATCGACAGGACTTACCAATAGATAGGGTCCTGACGACCATCTTGAGTCATTACACCCGACCAGCAGAAAACTATATATCCTCAAGAACCTAAAGCAGCAATTCTTATTGCGTAGCTGCATGCTTATTCGCCAACTTTTAGTAACAACGCTCCAGCTCAACTAAACCCTCACCTCGAAAGCACCAAGTAAATATTAAAATCCGCGAGCTGACAGGAACGCAAACCATTGAAATGCCGAGATTATCGACTAGCCAGAAATTGGAAGATTTAGTTAAGATGACTGTGGCGCTACAGTAAGCAGCACTAAAAAACCCATGAGTAGAAAACACCGCAATCCGCCGAGTTACCCGATGCTGAAACCCTGCCACGGTGTAGGGGCGCCGGCTAAACGAACAGCCCCTGGCCCCCCAGGACAACGGCGGATCACTACCAGCGCTCACCCTTCGCATTGGGGTGGCGGGTATCCTTATTGGATCGGCCGCTCGAACGGCTACCTCCACTGTAGGTTGTGTCCTGACCACCTAATTTGTTGGATCTGCTTCTGGAGCTGCGGCCATCACTATAGATAGGTCGTGTCCTGGCCGCCGAAGGTGTTGGTTCTGCTTCTGGAGCTGCGGCCATCGCTATAGGTGGTGTCCTGGCCACCGAAGTAATTGGACTTGGATCTGGAACTGCTGCCATCGCTGTAGGTGGTGTCTTGACCGCCAAAGGTGTTGGCCCTGCTTCTGGAGGTGGTGCCGTCACTGTAACGGCAATCCTGGCCGCCGACGTTATTGGACCGGCAGCTGTCAGCCAGGGCCAGGGGTGATAGCAGAATCAGCGAGGCCAGCAACGCGAACTTGAACTTCATGAATCTTCCTTGAGCAGATCAGACTGGGATAGGCATGAAGACCGAGATGGCCGCATGCCATCAACGAGTATGCCATGCGACCGTCTGCGCAGGGAGGCCAAACGGTGTTCACCTGCCGTTTCCCGAACCTGCCCTGTTCCCGGCTACCCATCCTGGCGGATGAGGGGTTGTGGAGTTCCCAAGCCACTCGCCAAAAGAGAACGTAATTCCGAGACAGGCCACTAACGTCTAGAGCCCTGCCTTTGCACAGGCACGGCATAACTATGCAAAGCCATACCCAAAACACATAACCAACCAACCACGGCGTTACCTTCCAGCCAGTCAGGTCGATATCCTATGAAAAGAAAATAGGAGGACTGAACAACCCTAAGATAATAGCTAACAAAGAACACATTATATCCAACGCACCCCCAGAACATCCACGAACCAAGCCGTCGACCAGAGAGCCGGAGTTTCATAATGTAGGCCAGCACGACACCTACCGCCACACAAAACCCGAAGAGCAGAACAATCATTCCTTGTTCCATTCTACCCAAATCAGGTCACCCGTCAGCACATTGACCCCTAGCTCAAACGTCAACGGCCCGGCACCCATCGCCACATGAGCCCGAACTTTATCTGAATCGATATATCTAAATAAACGCCTAGCGGTAGGCAAGACGACAAATCGGCCTAGAGAATAACCAGACAGCAGTAGATCACCAAGTCCGTATGCGATATTTCCATGCGATGCTTTACCGCCAAGCGACTTGGCGATCTCTTGATAGCCTCTACGAAGCGGCCCTACGGTATCGTTCCCTCCCTGAATAATATTACGCCCATTCTCATAAACATTATTCAATCCATGTTGAACAAGCGCCATGCCTGCTGTACCGCACATGAGGCCAGCGGAGTACTTACAAACGGCAACGCCACCCGCGACCTGTAAAATCCCCGATCCTAGCCCCGCGACAATTTTCATATATTCAACAACATCAGAGTAGAGGGCGCGATGTTCTTCCCTGATTTTCTTCAGTCCCTCCTCCGCAGTGTTCCTGCCGGTCCGGACCTCCTCCACAATGCCCTTCCCGACATACGCCATCTCCTGCGTGAACTGCAGCCGCAACATCCCGTCATCCAAACACCGCGCGGCCACCTCGCAGGCATATTGAGTCAGCCGGGCCGCCGCATGGCTCACTTCCCAGAAGTCGTCATCCCACGGGACCTCGTGCTCGCTGCGCGCCGTCATTCTTCACCCCAGGTCGAATAACCGGTGGTTCCCGCCGCATGGTGCACCCAGGAAATCTCCCGATAGCGGATCGCCAGGTGCTCCTGCGGTTCCTGCTCGTTGAGCAGGACGGCATGGGGCATGGCCACGTTCTGCTGGACGATCAGCCCGCCGCCGAGCCTTACCGAGTAGTACCGCTCCTGCAGGCCCGCAGCACTGGTGCGGAAGAAGGTGAGGTCACACTCCACCCGCTCCCTCGAATCGAGCGCCTGCGCCAGCAACGGGGTGGACTTGTCGATGAACTTGGTGAGGTAGACCGGCCGGTGCAGCGCCCGGCTGACGTTGTCGAGGTTGGAAAGGCTGTGATCGAAGGCCAGGACCATGATCTGGTCCCGATGACCCGCCTGGCATTTGTTGCCGATGGAATCCTGGGCGGAACACCCCGCCGAAATCAGGCCCTGAAGCGCGCCCGTGATCGTCATGTAGCCGTGATAAGCCATGCTGCGAACTCCCTGTAAAAAGTTCGCACTGTAAAAACGTAAAACCGTGTTGTATGTCAGACGCGTCCGAAATTACGCCATTGAGAAGTTACCAAGTACGACAGACATCACTGACTTTCATAGCTGCCCAGAACGCATCACCTTCAGGATCTTTGAAGGCGGGTTCTTTATCGCATGATGGCAGCCAGGTGCTGGACGATATCACTTGCAGTGCCCTACAGATCGAGCGCCGCCTGCGCGCCGCTCGACCTCGAAAATGCTGCAAGGCTATCGTCCGCACCTATCCGGCACCCTGCAATCGAAAGCCCCCTCAGTGATACGCATCCCCCGCCTGCACCTTGCCGCGGAACACGTGGTAGCTCCAGAAGGTGTACCCCAGGATGATCGGGATGATGAACAGCGCCCCGATCAGCGCGAACAGCTGGCTGGTCAGTGGAGCGGCCGCCTGCCACAGGGTGATGCCCGGGGGCACGATGTTCGGCCAGAGACTGATCGCCAGGCCCAGGTAACCGAGGAACACCAACCCCACCACGGCCATGAACGGCAGGTGCGAGTGGCGCTTGCGCAAGGTATTCTGGATCACCACCACGGCCACCACCGCCAGCACCGCGATCAGCGCCGAGCGCAGCCAGTGACTGGCGCCGAACCAACGCTGGGCGATGTCGTCATGCAGCCAGGCGGTCCAGGCGCAGATCACCACGATCACCAGCGCCAGCAGGTAGGTCAGCGGACGACTGTAGTGGCGCATGCGCGACTCGAGCATGCCGTCGGTCTTGATCAGCAGCCAGGTGCTACCCAGCAGTGCGTAGGTCAGCAACAGGCCGACGCCGCAGAACAACGGGAACGGCGCCAGCCAGTCCCAGCCAGAGCCGGCGAACTGACGGTCCACCACCGGGATGCCGCCGATGTAGGTGCCAATGGCCACGCCCTGGAAGAAGGTCGCCAGCACCGAGCCGCCGATGAACGCCTTGTCCCACAGGTGACGCTTGCGCGGGTGGGCCTTGAAACGGAACTCGAAGGCCACGCCGCGGAAGATCAGCCCGGCCAGCACCAGCACCAGCGGCAGGTACAGGGCCTCGAGGATCACCGAGTAGGCCAGCGGGAAGGCGCCGTACAACGCCGCCGCCCCCAGCACCGCCCAGGTCTCGTTGCCGTCCCATACCGGTGCCACGGTGTTCATCATCACGTCGCGATCACTGGCGTCCTCGATCAACGGGAAGAGAATCCCCAGCCCCAGGTCGAAGCCGTCCATGATCACGTACATCATCAGGCCGAAGGCGATGATCACGCCCCAGATGACTGACAGGTCGATACCTTGAATTGCCATGTGCCTGCTCCTTTTCAGTCGGCGACGGACAGCGGGCGCCGCGCGCTGGCCAGCGATTGCGGTTGCTCGGGGGTTGGCGGCACCTGGTACGCGGTCGGGCCCTTGCGCACCAGGCGCATCATGTAGCCGATGCCCACGGTGAACACCAGGCAGTAGATGACCACGAACGCCGCCAGGGTGATGCTCATCTGCATGGTGCTATGGTTCGACGCCGCCTGGGTGGTGCGCAACATGCCGTAGACCACCCAGGGCTGGCGGCCCACTTCGGTGGTAAACCAGCCGGCCAGCAGGGCGATCAGCCCCGACGGCCCCATCAGCAGGGCGAACCAGAGGAAAGCACGCTGGCGGTACAGCGCGCCGTTGCGGCGCAGCGCCAGGGCCAGCAGCGCGCAGGCCAGCATCAGCATGCCCAGCCCGGCCATGACCCGGAAGCTCCAGAAGATGATCGTCGAGTTGGGGCGGTCTTCCTTGGCGAAACTCTTCAGCGCCGGGATCTGCTTGTCCAGGCTGTGGGTCAGGATCAGGCTGCCCAGGTAAGGCACCTCGAGGCTGTAGCGGGTGGTTTCGCTGGCCATGTCCGGCAGGCCGAACAGCACCAGCGGCGAGGCTTCGCCCGGTTTGTTGTCCCAGTGCCCTTCGATGGCGGCGATCTTCGCCGGCTGGTGCTCCAGGGTGTTCAGGCCGTGGGCGTCACCGACCACCACCTGCACGGGCGTTGCGACCAGCACCATCCACATGGCCATCGACAGCATCTTGCGCACTTGCGGGGTGTCGCGCCCGCGCAGCAGGTGCCAGGCGGCCGAGGCGCCGACGAAGAACGCGGTGGAGAGGAACGCGGCCAGCGCCATGTGCGCCAGGCGATAGGGGAACGACGGGTTGAAGACGATCTTGAACCAGTCCAGCGGCACCACACGGCCATCGACGATCTCGATACCCTGGGGTGTTTGCATCCAGCTGTTGGACGAAAGGATCCAGAACATCGAGATCAGCGTGCCGATCGCCACCATGATCGTGGCGAAGAAATGCAGCTTGCGCCCCACCCTGCCCCAGCCGAACAGCATCACCCCGAGAAAGCCCGCCTCGAGGAAGAACGCGGTGAGCACCTCGTAGGTGAGCAAGGGGCCAGTCACGCTGCCGGCGAAGTCGGAGAACCGCGCCCAGTTGGTACCGAACTCGTAGGCCATCACCAGGCCCGAGACCACGCCCATGCCGAAGTTGACGGCGAAGATCTTCGACCAGAACGTGTAGAGATCCTTGTAGACCGAATGGCCGGTTTTCAGCCAGCAGCCTTCGAGCACGGCCAGGAAGCTGGCCAACCCGATGGTGATGGCCGGGAATATGATGTGGAACGAGACCGTGAAGGCGAACTGCAGCCGCGCCAGGTCCAGTGCACTCAGAGTCGACATGACAATATCCTTGTGGACAGGCAGGCCCCTGCCGTGCGGCGGCCAGCAGCGCGCCGCACGCCCGAGGGCCCGCAGTCGATGAATGAAGGCAGTTGAGGGTTATCCGGCGACGGCGTGGATCAACGCATCCGGCTGTGCCCGCTCGAGGCGAATGGCGACGAACTTCGAGGTGGGGGTGAAGGTCTGGTCGCCGTAGCTCTCCAGAGGCACCAGCGGGTTGGTCTCCGGGTAGTAGGCAGCTGCCTGGCCGGTGGGAATGTCGTAGGCCACCAGGGTGAAGCCCGTGACCCGCCGCTCCAGGCCGTCCTCCCACAGCGACACCATGTCCACCTTGTCACCCGGCGCGAAGCCCAACCGACGGATGTCCGCCTCATTGGCGAAGACCACCTCGCGCAGGCCGAACACGCCACGGTAGCGGTCGTCCAGGCCGTACAGCGTGGTGTTGTACTGGTCGTGGGAGCGCAAGGTCTGCAGGATCAGGTCAGGTTTTTCACCACGGGCCAGCACCACGTCGTTGACCAGTTGCGCCGGCAATGGGCAGGCGGTGAACTGCGCCTTGCCGCTGGCGGTGTTCCATTCGCGCTCGGCGGCGGCATTGCCCAGGTAGAAGCCGCCGGGGTGGTGCAGGCGCGCATTGAAGTCGGCGAATCCGGGAATGGTATCGGCGATCAGGTCGCGGATGCGCCCATAGTCGGCCACAACCCAGTCCCAGTCGATGGGGCGATCGCCCAGAGTCACCTTGGCCATGCCGGCGATGATCGCCGGCTCCGAGCGCAGGTGCGGCGAACGCGGTTTCAGTTGGCCATGGGAGATATGCACCATGCTGAAGGTGTCCTCGACCGTGACACCTTGCGGGCCTTCACCCTGGATATCGATCTCGGTGCGCCCCAGGCACGGCAGGATCAGCGCGTCACGGCCGGTGACCAGGTGCGAGCGGTTGAGCTTGGTGGCGATGTGCACGGTCAATTCGCAGTTGCGCAGCGCCGCATGGGTGCGCGGGGTGTCCGGGGTGGCCTGGGCGAAGTTGCCGCCCAGGGCGACGAACACCTTGGTGCGCCCCTCCTCCATGGCCTGGATCGCCAGCACGGCATTGTGCCCGTGGCCGCGCGGCACCTCGATGCCGAAGCGCTGTTGCAGGTTGTCGAGCAACCAGGTCGGCGGTTTCTCGTCGATGCCCATGCTGCGGTCGCCCTGCACGTTGCTGTGGCCACGCACCGGCGACAACCCGGCGCCCGGGCGGCCGACATTGCCGCGCAGCAATTGCAGGTTGACGATCTCCTGCACGGTCGGCACCGAGTGACGGTGTTGGGTGACGCCCATGGCCCAACACATGATCACCCGCTCGGCCTTGCGGTACATGCGCGCGGCCAGCTCGATCTCGGCCTTGCTCAGGCCGGACTGCTCGACGATGTGTTCCCAGGAAGTGGCGTCGACCTGCGCCAGGTAGTCGTCCATACCATCGGTATGGGCCTTGATGAAGGCATGGTCGAACACCGGCGGCATGCCGTTGGCCTGGGCCTCGCGCTCCCACTGCAGGAGGAACTTGGCCATGCCGCGCAGCACTGCCATGTCGCCGCCCAGGGCTGGGCGGAAGTAAGCGGTGTTGGTCGGTTCGGAACCGTTGCTGAGCATCTCGAACGGGTGCTGCGGGTGCTGGAAGCGCTCCAGGCCGCGCTCCTTCAGCGGGTTGAAACACACCACCTGGGCGCCGCGCTCCACCGCTTCACGCAAGGGTTCGAGCATGCGCGGGTGATTGGTGCCAGGGTTCTGGCCGATGACGAAGATCGCGTCGGCCTGCTCCAGGTCGTGGAACACCACGGTGCCCTTGCCCACGCCCAGGGTGCTGGACATGCCCAGGCCACTGGCCTCGTGACACATGTTCGAGCAATCGGGGAAGTTGTTGGTACCGAAGGTGCGCACGAACAACTGATAAAGGAAGGCGGCTTCGTTGCTGGCTCGACCCGATGTATAGAAGTCAGCCTGATCAGGCGACTCAAGGCTGTTCAAGTGCTGGGCGATCAGGGCGAAGGCGTCGTCCCAACTGATCTCGACATAGTGGTCGGTGGCGGCGTCATAACGCATCGGATGGGACAGCCGGCCCTGGTATTCGAGCCAGTAGTCACTCTGCTCAAGCAGTGCGCCGACGCTGTACTTGGCGAAGAATGCCGGGTCCACCGAGCGCCCGGTGGCTTCCCAGTTGACCGCCTTGGCGCCGTTCTCGCAGAACTTGACCATGCCGCTCTCGGGCGACTCGCCCCAGGCACAGCCGGGGCAGTCGAAACCACTGTCCTGGTTGGTCTTGAGCATCATGCGGATGTTCTTGACGGCGTTCTCGCTGCCCAGCCAGGCCTTGGTCACGCTCTTGAGCGCGCCCCAGCCTGCGGCCGGGCCATTGTAACGCTTGATATGTTCTTCTTCGTTCATCAGGGTCACCCGTGATCGCGGTGTGCGGAATAACCAGCGCGAAGTTTCAAGTTATCCGAATAACCAACTTCAACACTGTCGACCCCTACAGGCTATTGACTGCGATACACGGCCGTCCAATCAAAAGTTATGACGAAATGATCGGCACTCTCTATCATGCCACCACGATAGATAACACCAATCACGTGTTCATTAAATACAATCGGACATCGCGCAAAACTTCAAACAGGCTGATTATATGAACTTCAAAATGGTTTGCCGGCGAATGCAATCCTGACAGCGCCCCGAAACCTTAGCCGCGCCGCTGCATCCACGCCGCCGCCAACCCGCTCAGGCAAATGACCGAAATTCCCGCCAGGCTCATCCCGTCCGGCACCTGACCGAACACCACCGCCCCCAGCAACCCGGCAAACACGATCTGGCAGTAACTGAACGGCGCCAGCAACGCTGGCGCGGCATGGCGGAACGCCTGGGTCAACAGCAGGTGCGCGGTCATGCCGCAGCCGCCCAGCGCCAACATCAACAACACGTGCGGCCAAGCCGGCACCTGCCAGAAGAACGGCACCAGCGCCGTCATGATCAAGGTATTGCACAACCCCGCGTAGAAGTTGCTGGTGGTCGGGCTGTCATGGGCCGCCAACTTGCGCGTGAGCAACTGGTAGAAGCAGAACCCCAGCGCCGAACCGAACGGGAACAGGATGGCCGGCGTGAACAGGGCGCCCCCCGGGTGAACCACCACCAACACACCGATGAACCCCATCACCACCGCCACCCACTGCCCCAGCGTGACCCGCTCCTTGAGCAAGGGCACCGACAACGCGGTGACCAGCACCGGCGCGAGGAAGTTGACCGAGGTTGCCTCCGCCAGCGGCAGATACTGCAGGCCAGCGGTGAACAACAAGCTGGTGCTGAGCAGGCTGAGTGCGCGCAGGGTCTGCAGCAGCGGCCGGCGGGTGCGCAACACGGCAAGGCCCGCCTTGGGCAGGAAGATCCCGGCCATCAGCAACGTGTGCACCACATAGCGCGCCCACACCACCATGATGATCGGGTACACGCCACCGAGAAACTTCGAAAGCCCATCGTGGCTGGCAAACAGGAAGGTGGCCACCACCACCAGGGCGATGCCGCGCAGCGGCTGGTTGACTCCGGACAGCGGCGTACTGGAACTCATGAGGCTCTCGGGCGATGGCCCGGCATGGCGCCTGGGCATGCGCGGATTCTAGAAGAGAACCCCGGGGATGGACAAAGCTTTATGTTCCAATTGGTACATTCCGTTCGCTGATCGGCCACTTTCCCCAGGCCTGGGTCACTCCCGCTCGTCCAGCAATTGCCGGATCACCTGTTCCTGGCCTGCGTAGTCCCCCTCACCAAAATGCACATGACGGACCTGGCCACGGCGGTCGACGAAGTAATGTGCGGGCCAGAACTGATTCCCCCAGGCATTCCAGATGCGGTAGTCGTTGTCCACCGCCACGGGGTAGCCGATGCCCAACTGCCGGACCTGCGTGCGCAGGTTGCCGACATCGTGCTCGTAGTCGTACTCCGGTGTGTGCACCCCGATCACCACCAACCCCTGGTCGGCGTAGCGCCGGGCCCAGTCGTTGACATGCGGCAGGCTGCGCCGGCAGTTGATGCAGTCATAGGTCCAGAAGTCGACCAGTACCACCTTGCCCTTGAGCGCGGCGCCATCCAGTGGTGGCGAGTTGAGCCACTGCTGCGCGCCGGCCAACGGTGGCATGGCCCCCAGGTCGGGCGCGGGCGACCGGGCCGCCAGGGCCAGGCCACCCAGGGCGCAGGTGGCCGCCACGGCGACCAGCAACACACGCCCAGGGCGGCGCCAGGCGCCGCCAGGTATCGAAGTCATCGGCCAGGCTCCCGATCAGTGTTCGTGGCAGCCATCGGTGGCATAGGTGAGGTATTGCAGGTCGTGCTGGCGGCCTTGGGAGTCGAGGTAGTTCATGCGTGAGTTGGCCACCCCGCAGCTGACGCTCGGATCCGTCTGGATCGACAGCACTTTCTTCACGTCCAGATGCTCCCCGTAGTGATACGGCATGGTTTCGGGGGCTGGCTGGGTGGCGGCCTGTGCGGCGAAGGCACCCAGGCTGAGCAGGGCGAACAGGCTGGCGCTGGCGAAGGTCTTGGCGTTCATGGTGTGTCTCCTTGTGCGGCTTTATGTGGGAAGGCGTGTGCTTCCCGGTAGCGCCATTTGATGCCCGCCAGGTATCCCGCTTGTGTCGGCCCAGCGGCCGCCGTGCCTCCTCCTGTATCTGCGGATACAACAGATACACTGCAATACAAACCGGGGCAGGCAAGCCGCAATCACCTCGGTAGACTGCGCCCACTCCCAACGTACAAGGACACCGCCCGATGGAACATGTCGATCACATCCTGGTCGTCGACGACGACCGCGAGATCCGCGAACTGGTCGGCAACTACCTGAAGAAGAACGGCCTGCGCACCAGCATCGTCGCCGATGGCCGGCAGATGCGCGCCTTCCTGGAGAACAACGCGGTCGACCTGATCGTCCTCGACATCATGATGCCCGGCGACGATGGCCTGCTGCTGTGCCGCGAGCTGCGTGCGGGCAAGCACCGCAACACGCCGGTGCTGATGCTCACCGCGCGCAACGACGAGACCGACCGCATCATCGGCCTGGAAATGGGCGCCGACGACTACCTCACCAAGCCCTTCTCCGCCCGCGAACTGCTGGCGCGGATCAACGCCGTGCTGCGCCGCACCCGCATGCTGCCGCCCAACCTCACCATCAGCGAAAGCAGCCAGCTGATCGCCTTCGGCCCCTGGCGCCTGGACACCACCGCGCGCCACCTGCTCGACAGCGAAGGCACCCTGGTGGCGTTGTCCGGCGCCGAGTACCGCCTGTTGCGAGTGTTTCTTGACCACCCCCAGCGGGTGCTCAGCCGCGAACAACTGCTCAACCTCACCCAGGGCCGCGAAGCAGACATCTTCGACCGTTCCATCGACCTGCTGGTCAGCCGCCTGCGTCAGCGCCTGGGCGATGACGCCCGCGAGCCCACCTGCATCAAGACCGTGCGCAGCGAGGGCTATGTATTCTCCCTGGCGGTGCAACTGCTGGGGGCGTCTATATGAAGTGGCCGCGCACCCTGGCCTCGCGCCTGGCCCTGATCTTCTTCACCGGCCTGGTGCTGGCCTACGGCCTGTCGTTCAGCCTGCAAGCCTACGAGCGCTACGTCAGCAGCCGCTCGATGATGCTCAGCAACCTGGAAATGGACGTCGCCACCTCGGTGGCCATCCTCGACCGCCTGCCTGCGGCAGAACGCCCGGCCTGGCTCACGCGGCTGGAGCGACGTACCTACCGCTACCGCCTGGATGGCGGTGTGCAAGGCACCGCAATGCCAACGGCCGACCCGCCCATGGCCGCCGAGTCGATCGTCAAGGCCATCGGCGGCCAGTACCGCCTGACGTTCCAGGAAATTCCCGGCCCCAACGCGCACTTCCAGGCCCACCTGCGCCTGGCCGATGGCGCGCCGCTGACCATCGATGTCACCCCCACTCCGGTGCCAGTGGCCACCTGGCTGCCCGGGGTCCTGCTGATCCAGTTGCTGGTACTGCTGTCGTGCACCTGGCTGGCGGTTCGCCTGGCCATCGGGCCACTGACACGCCTGGTGCAGGCTGTCGACAACCTCGACCCGAACAGCCCCGGGCCGCTGCTCGACGAGAGCGGCCCGCGTGAAGTGCGTTACGCCGCAGTCGCCTTCAACGCCCTGCAGGCGCGCATCGCCGCCTACCTCAAGGAGCGCATGCAACTGCTGGCCGCCATTTCCCACGACCTGCAGACCCCGATCACGCGCATGAAGCTGCGGGTGGAGCAGATGGACGAAGGGTTGGAGAAGGAAAAGCTGTGGCATGACCTGGATGCCATGGAGCACCTGGTGCGCGAGGGCGTGGCCTACGCCCGCAGCATGGACAGCAGCACCGAGGCGCCCTGCCGGGTCAACCTCGACGCCTTCCTCGACAGCCTGGTCTTCGACTACCAGGACAGCGGTGCCAGGGTGGATCGCCATGGCAGCGCCCAGGCCACCCTGGAAACCCGCCCCCATGCCCTGCGCCGGGTGCTGGTGAACTTGGTGGACAACGCCTTGAAGTTCGCCGGTGCCGCACGCCTGGAAGTGAACCACGAACAGGGGGTGACGCTGATCCGCGTGCTGGATGACGGCCCGGGCATCCCGGCAGACGAACTGGACGAAGTGCTCAAGCCGTTCTACCGCGTCGAGGCCTCGCGCAACCGCAGCACCGGCGGCACCGGGCTGGGGTTGGCGATCGCCCAGCAATTGATCCAGTCCATGGGCGGCAACCTGACCCTGAGCAATCGCCTGGAAGGCGGGCTGTGCGCGCAGATCGAGCTGCGCTGAAGCGCCGCTCAGCCCTTGTCCGCCTTCCCCGCCGCCGCCGCGAAGCGCGCCAACCGCACATCCAGCCGGCGCGGTCGTGCACCGCGGTCCTCGGCATGCTCCTTGCGCCGGATGGCGTTGCGCACCATCAACGACCCCAGGTAGCGGATCGGTTCCGGCGGGAACTGCCCGAGCGGCCCCTTGACCAGCGGTGAGCGGGTCCAGTCGTTGTCCAGGCCCAGTGCCAGCGACGCCAGGATCTGCCCGCCCATGTGGCACGGCCCGACACCGCTGCCGGAGTAACCGAAGCCGTAGAACACGTTGCCCTGCCCGTCGAGCCGACCAAAGAACGGCAGGCCGGTCACCGAGCGATCCGAGGGGCCGTTCCAGCTGGCTGCCAGGGGAACATCGGCCAGCGCCGGGAAGAACTCCGTGAGGCTGTCGCGCAGCAATGGCTGGTAAGGCGATGGCTGGTCGAACACCGGCAGCATGCGCCCGCCATAGGCGAAGGTGTTGCCGCCCTTGCCCAGCATCAGCCGGCCATCGGAGGTGTTGTGGTAGTAGTGCACGAAGATCCGTGAGTCGAGCACGCTGACCCCGCTGTCCAGGCCGATCTGGCGCAGCAGTTCCGGGCACGGCTCGGTGATCACCATGTCGCTGGAGACGATCGCCACGCTGCGCTCGAACTGCGGGAAGGCCCGCGCCATCCAGGCATTGAGCCCCAGCACCACGCGGTCGGCGCGAACGGTCCCACCCTGGGTGCGCACCTGCACCGGGGCGCCATGCTCCAGCCCGGTCATCGCGGTACCCTCATGAATGCGCACGCCGCGCTGCAGGGCGACCCGACGCAGGCCGCGCACCAGCCGCCCGGGTTGCACCGTGGCCGCGGCCGGTGAATACCAGCCCTCGAGGTGGCGGCTGGAGCCGGCAACCCGCTGCACCTGTGCCAACGGCAAACGCTGGAACGAATTGATCCCCTTCTGCTCCAGCGCGGCGATCACCGCGTCGGTACCGCCAACCTGGGCCTGGTTCGTGGCGGTGTACAGGGTACCGTCCATACGGTAGTCGCAGTGGATGCCATTGGCGCGGCAGAACGCGCCGATGGCCTCGATGCTGCGTTCCGACTCACGCACCAGGCGTATCGCCTCCACCACCCCGAACAGACGCTCAAGGGTGAAGTACTTGGCCGACCAGGACAGTGCGCAGCCACCATTGCGGCCACTGGCACCGGCGCCGCAGATGTCCGCCTCGACCAGCAGCACGTCGAGTTGCGGCGCTTGCTCCTTGAGCATCAGGGCCGTCCACAGCCCGGTGTAGCCACCCCCGACGATGCACACATCGCAGCGGGCGTCGCCTTGCAGCGGCGGGCACAGTGCTTCGTCTTCCTGGTCCAGGGCCTGTTGCAGCCAGAAGGGTCTCATCTACTCGCTTTCCTCTAGGTACGCAGTGGCTTGATCGCCATGCCGGTGTTGGGAGCCACGTCGTTGGCCTGTGGCGCGGTCGCCGGGCGGCTGTTCCAGTGCGGCAGCAGCACCAGGGCGGAGAACAGCGCGGTGCCGGCGAAGATCATGAACACCGTGACGCTGTCGAAGTAGCCCGGCAGCAAGCCACCGAGCACCGCGCCCACCGAGCCGCAGCCGTTGACGAAACCGGCCGCCGTGGCGCCGGCTTTGGCGGTGCCGAAGTCGATGGCCGCGGCGCCGCTGATCATCGAGTCCGGGCCGTACAGGGTCAGGCCCATGACGAACAGCAAGGCCACCACCAGCGCCACGCTGCCGCTGTGCATCGCCGCCATGAAGCCCGCCAGGGTCACGGTCAGCAGCACCAGGCTGATCACGCAGGCCGGCATGCGCCGGGCGCCGAACAGCTTGTCCGAGGCCAGGCCGATGATGATCGGCCCGAGCAGCCCGGCCAGCTCGAAGGCGGTGGGAATGATCGCCGCGCCCACCTTGCCCACCGTGGGCATCTGCTCGAAGACGATCACCGGCCCCCAGAGCAGGATGGCGTAGCGCGCGGGCTTGAGCATGAAATAGGCCAGCCCCAGGGTAAGCACCGTGCGGTTGCGCAGAATCTCGCGCAGTGGCGCCCAGACGCTGCACAGGTTCGCGCCCGGGGCCATGCTCTGGGGTTCCGGTTCCACCGCCGGCAAGCCGACATCCTCAGGCTTGTTGCGCTGGAAGATGAAGAACAGCACGGCTACGCCCGCCACCACCGCGGCGCTGGAGAAGAACGCCGCATGCCAGGTGCCGACCAGGGTGTAGGCCCACCAACCGGCGAACGGCGAAGCGACCAACCCACCGAAGGCATAACACGAGCTCCACAGCCCAAGCACCCGCCCACGCTGCGAGGCGGGGAAGAAACTGCCGATGTTCTTGCACAACCCCGCCCAACCGGTGGACTGCGCCAGGCCTTGTACAAGCATGCAGGTGGCGAAGATCGGGAAGGTCGCGTAGCTACCCATCACCACGGCGGCGACGGCGGAGATCAACAAGCCACCCAGCACCACCACCCGCGGCCCGAAGCGATCGGCGAGCATGCCCCAGGTGAACTGGCCCACGGCATAGGCGGCCAGGTAGATCGCATCGAGGTTGGCCATGGCGGCCTTGTCGAGCATGAACGTCGGGTCTTCGGCGATGCCGAGCTTGGCGACCGAGAAGGCCTTGCGGGTGAAGTAGAAGGCGGCGTAGGCCAGCCAGGTGATCGCGAAGATCTGCATGCGCCACCGCTTGATGGCGCCCAGGGATTGATTCATGTGGATCTGACCTCTTGCTTGAGTGTGCCGGCAGAATGTGAAGAAACGCCTGTCTTGTTGTTGTGTTGCGCACTGCGTGACGGAGGGACGTCACCTGGTCAGATGGCTCGGCGGTCTGGCGTGACCCTCGGCAGCCATGGCCCTTGAACGCCGCTTGTGGCGGCCAGTCCGGGGTTGAAAGACATGGAAACAGGTGCAGACTGATAAATAAAATCGATTTATCGTATTTCACTCATAAGCCCAGCTTGTAACAGGAGTCTTCGATGTCGGTCTCCCATGCTCAACTCAAGGCCTTCCACGCCGTCGCCGAACAGGGCAGCTTCACTCGTGCGGCTGAACGGCTGTTCCTCACCCAGCCGGCGGTGTCCGACCAGGTGCGCAAGCTGGAGGAGCGCTTCGGGGTGCTGCTGTTCCACCGCAACAAACGCTCGGTGCAACTGACCGACCTGGGCGAGCGCCTGCTGGGGGTGACCCAGCGCCTGTTCGCCTGCGAGGCGGAGGCCGTTGAACTGCTGCAGGACTCCCGCGCCCTGCACACCGGCAGCCTGGTGCTGGCGGTGGATGCCCCGGTGCACGTGCTGCCGCAGATCGCGCGCTTCTGCCAGCGCTACCCGGGCATCCAGGTGAAGATCGAGACCGGCAACACCGATGAGTCGCTGGCCCGGTTGTTCAGCTACCAGGCCGACCTTGCCCTGCTGGGGCGTGATGTCGATGACGAACGCCTGTATTGCGTGCCGATGCGCCGGGACCCGATGGTGGCGTTCGTCTCGCATCAGCATCCGTGGGCCAGCCGTGGCGAGATCAGCCTGGCGGACCTGGACGACACGCCGCTGGTGTTGCGCGAGCCGGGGTCGGTGACGCGGCAGACGCTGGATGAGGAAATGCAGCGGGCCGGGTTGCGCATTCGTCCGGCGATCCAGGTGGAAGGCCGGGAGGCGGCGCGCGAGGCCGTGGTGGTGGGGATTGGCGTGGGGGTGGTGTCGGCGGCGGAGTTCGGGGCCGATGCCCGGGTTTGTGCCTTGCCGATTGTCGATTGCCAGCGGCATCTGACCGAGACGCTGGTGTGCCTGAGCGAGCAGCGGACGCGACGGGTGGTGGCTACGTTTCTGGAGATGGTGCGGGAGGGGCTTTGATTTTGGCTTCGGCTTCGGCTTCGGCTTCGGCTTCGGCTTCGGCTTCGGCTTCGGCTTCGGCTTCGGCTTCGGCTTTAAGAGTTTGGGTTTGGAGTTTTGTAAGCATATCCATTGGCGATGGAGACGCTGATTCACCTTTGCGCCCTTACGGCCATCCCTTTCAAGGTCTTTGGACGCAGGGGGCGTGACCGCATCAGGGCCGCCAGATGCCCGCCGGGATTCTTGCGGCGTCTATCAGATCGAGCGCCGCCCGCGCGGCGCATCGCGGATGAATCCGCTCCTACATTCGTTGCAACGTGGCCATGACCGATAGGCCATGGTTGTTCGCCTTGTTTGTACGACGCGGTTTTTCGGCAGGCGCTACCGCCGCCCCGCCCGGCTCACGCCATGCGCCAAGGCTGGCAACCATGGCCTGACAGGTGCGGCACGTTGCAACCGATGTAGGAGCGGATTCATCCGCGATGCGCCGCGCGGGCGGCGCTCGATCTCATTGGCGCTACAACGCTAACGTCGAACACCTTGAAAGGCCTGGCCGCAAGGGCGCAAAGGTGACTCTGCGTCAACAAAGCAAACGGATATGCCCACAAACACAAAAACCAACTAACGACTCAGGAACTCAGGAACTCAGGAACTCAAATACAATGCCCCCCTAACATACCCGGCTCCCCCCAAGGCCCCACCCATGCTCTACCGCCTAGCCGCCGACACCCTGGTCCTGTTCCACCTGTCCTTCATCCTGCTGGTCCTGTTCGGCGGCCTGCTGGCGCTCAAGCACCGCCGTGCCCTGTTCATCCACCTGCCCGCCCTCGCCTGGGGCCTGGCGGTGGAGGGCCTGCACCTGGAGTGCCCGCTCACCGCCTGGGAGAACCGCCTGCGCGCCGCTGCCGGCGACAGCGGCTACCCCGGGGGATTCGTCGAACACTACATCTGGCCGGTTATCTATCCGGTCGGGCTGACTCCGCAGATCCAACTATGGCTCGGTACCTTCGTCCTGCTGCTCAACCTGGGAATCTACGGCTACGTGCTCTGGCGCCTAGCGCGTCGCCACCACAAATAACCGCGGGAACGGCAACAACACCTTGCCATCGGTGGCCGGTGGATAGTCATGCTGCATGGCCTGCAGGTACAACTGCAGGAAGTCCGCCTGCTCCTGTTCATCCAGCCTGGCCAGGTACGGCCGCAACGCCGACCCCTTGAACCACTCCACGACCGCCTCCGCGCCGCCCATCAACGGGTGATGGTAGGTGGTGCGCCATACATCCACCCGTGCGCACAACGGGCTGAGCAGATCGTAATAGAACGCCGCGCCATGCCGGGGCGGCAGGCTGAAGTCGGCGAACTTGTCGGACCACGGCCCGCGGCTGGCAATCTCGCGCAACTGGTGGTGAGCGGGTTCGTCGAGGTTGTCGGGCGTCTGCACGGCCAGGCTGGCCCCTTCGCTCAACTGCCGCACCAGGTGCGGGTAGAGGCTGCCATGCTCCGGCAGCCACTGCAGCGAAGCGTTGGCGAGGATCAGGTCCTGTGGCTCCTGGGCAACCCAACTGCCGATATCGGCAATATCACAGCGCACCCGCGGCACACTCAGGCGCGGGCGTTGCCGGGCCTTTTCGATCATGTCCGGGTCGCTGTCCAGCGCGGTCACCTGGGCATCGGGGTGGCGCTGCAACAGCACTTCGGTGGAGTTGCCAGGGCCGCAGCCCAGGTCGGTGGCATGGCGCACCGGGCGCGGCGGTACCGCGGCGAGCAGGTCGCGCACGGCGCGTGTGCGTTCATCTTCGAAGCGTGAGTACTGGGTGGCGGACCAGGCCATGGGTGGGCTCCTTCGATGGCAGATGCGTGCAGCATAAGCCAAGTCGCCACCACAACGAACGAAAACGGCCGGATCCCCTGGAGGGATCCGGCCGTTTCATGCAACGCCTGGCGCTTAGTGACGCTTGGCGCTACGGATCTGGTGCACCACGCCCATGGCCACCACGATGGCTGCGGCAATGCCGGTGGAAATCACCAGGATCTGGTAGTCAGGCATGAACGCCATGGTCACCAGGGCGGCCACGATGAACACGATCACCAGGTAGGTCAACCAGGGGAACAACCACATCTTCAGGCGCACTTCCTTGCCCTCGGCGATCAGCTTGCGGCGCATGCGCAGTTGCGAGAAGGCGATCACCAGGTACACCAGCAGGGCGATCATGCCGGTGGTGTTCATCAGGGTTTCCAGCACGTCTTTCGGGCGCAGGGTGTCGCTGAAGTTGATCAGCGCGCAGAACACCGCCACCAGGCACGAGCCGATGATCGCGTTCACCGGTACACCGGTACCGGTGCGGGTGAACTTGAACAGACGCGGCGCGTCGCCACGCTGGGCCAGGGAGAACAGCATGCGCGAAGCGGTGTAGTGGCCGGAGATCAGGCAGCTGCTCACCGAGGTCAGCACCACGAAGTTCATCAGCAGCTCGGCATAGGGCACGCCCAGCAGCTCCAGCGTACGGCGATAGGCACCATAGCCGGAGACACCCAGTTGCGGGTCGTTCCACGGCACCAGGCAGACGATCAGGAAGATCGAGCCCACATAGAACAGGCACACACGCCACACCACCGAGTTGGTGGCCTTGACGATCTGGGTGGCCGGGTCCTTGGCTTCGGAGGCGGCGATGGTGACGATCTCGGCGCCCAGGAAGGCGAACATCACCCCCAGCAGCGCGCCGATCACCGTGGTGATGCCGTTGGGCATGAAGCCTTCGGCGGTCAGGTGGCTGATGCCGCGCACTTCACCGAACTGCCAGACGTTCATCACCGCGGCAGTGCACACCACCAGGAAGCAGACGATCGCCACCACCTTGATCAGCGCGAACCAGAACTCGAACTCGCCGTAGTGCTTGACGTTGAAGAAGTTGACGGTGATCAGCAGCAGCGTGGTGGCCAGCACGAACACGTTGACGCTGACGTCGGGGAAGAAGCCATGCAGGATCTTGCCGGCGACATAGGCCTCCCAGGCCATCAGGATCACCCAGTACCACCAGTACAGCCAGCCGATGGTGAAACCGGCCCAGCGCCCGATGGCGCGGTCGGCGTAGGTGGAGAACGAGCCGGTGTCCGGCGAGGATGTCGCCATCTCGCCCAGCATGCGCATGATCAGCACCACCAGGATGCCGCCGGCCAGATACGCCAGGACCGCAGCTGGGCCGGCGCTGTGGATCACGCTGCCGGAACCGACGAACAAGGCGCCGCCGATCACTCCGGCGATGGACATCATCGTCAGGTGGCGCGACTTCAACGAGGCACTGAGTTTGCTCTCGTGCCCGTCCTTCGCGGTGGTGGATGTGGATGTAGCTTCCATCAGTTAAATACCCCGTGCTTCTTTTTATCCAAGGAAAAACTGTGAAACCCCGATGGCTATCGGTCTCACCTGTACATCAGTGCGGGCAGGGAGGTGTGCGGTGCACACGCAGGCCATCCGTGGCGGCCTGCTTACGCGGCCAGAGGCAACCCTCTGGGCGAACTGAACCATGCGGGGGACGGACGCTGGGGGGCCGGCCACGCGGGAAGAAGGTGCGGGGCGGGCCCCGACGGCAAAGCAGCGATGTTGTGATTATTCATAGCGCTGATACGTGCTGTGTTGGCTATATCTGACACGTAATGTAAAAATGTCGAACACATTGAGCCATGCACAGCGGCATGAAAAACGCACTGCACTGTACAGGCCGCCGATCCAATACACCCGCGATACCCCTGCCGGCGCCTGGCGTCCCGCACACCTGAAGGCCCCCGAATGCTCCAGCTCCATCCGGACTCTTCCACCCCGCTGGTCAACCAGATCATCGATGGGTTGCGCGCGCTGATCGACGACCAGACCCTCAAGCCTGGGGCGAAGGTGCCGTCGATCCGGGCGTTCGCCGCCACCTACTCGGTGAGCACTTTCACCGTGGTCGAGGCCTACGACCGGCTGGTGGCCCAGGGGTTGCTGGTGAGCAAGGGCAACGCGGGCTTCTTCGTCAATCGTGCGGCGAACGAGCTGTTGGACAAGCACAACGTCGAAGCCGACACCACCCGCCCCACCTTCAATTCCGAGTGGTACCTGCAACAGATCTTCGAGATCCGCCAATTGCCCTTCAAGCCGGGTTGCGGCTGGCTGCCCAACGACTGGATGTACGAGGAAGGCCTGCGTCGCGGCCTGCGCCAGGTGGCCGGCAGCCCGCTGGAGCTGTCCGGCTACGGCGACCCCATGGGCCTGCCGGAGCTACGCGCGCTGACCGCGCAGAACCTGCAGCAGGAACTGTCGATCGTCGCCAACCCGGCACAGCTGATGCTCACCCACGGCGCCAGCCAGGCCCTGGACCTGGCCGTGCGCACCCTGGTGCGCCCAGGCGATGTGGTGCTGGTGGACGACCCCGGCTACCCCAACCTGATGAGCATCCTGCGCACCCAGGGCGCCACCCTGATCGGCGTGCCACGCACACCGGCCGGCTACGACCTCGACCACCTCGAACGCCTGCTCGCGCACCACCGGCCCACCGCGTTCTTCACCCAGCCGCACCTGCACAGCCCGACCTGCTCGCGCACCCCGCTTGCGCAGTTGCACCGCCTGCTGCAATTGGCCAGCCAGCACGGCTTCCGCCTGGTGGAGAACAACCTCTACGCCGACATGATCGCCGACCCGCTGCCGTGCCTGGCGAGCCTGGACCACCTGCAGCAAGTGGTGTACGTCGGCAGCTATTCGAAAAGCATCTCGCCCAACGTGCGGGTCGGCTACCTGCTGGCCAACCCGGAGCTGACCCAGCAACTGCTGCACCTGAAGATGCGCTCGGGCCTGACCACCTCGCAAGTGATGGAGCGGGTGGTGTACGCCGCGATCATCGACGGCCGCTGGCGCAAGCACCTCAAGCGCCTGCGCCAGCGCCTGGCCGAGGCGCACCAGGAGGTGGGCCGGCACCTGCACCGGCTGGGGTTCGAGCTGTTCATCGAGTCGGACGAAGGGATGTATATCTGGACCCGCCATCCGGCGATTCCAGACAGTGCGGCGCTGCTCGATGACGCCATGGAAAAAGGCATCATGCTCGGGCCCGGGCAGTTGTTCATGGTCGATGCCAAGGCGACCGGGTGGATGCGCTTCAACGTGGCGTTCAGTGCGGACCCGGCGATGTGGGAGTTACTGGAGAAGGTGCTGGTCAAGCACGTGCGCCGCGGGGCGCTGTGACAATAGCCGTTTTGACCTAGCCCACCCGTGCTATTGAGGCCGGAGCAGCTGCCCACCTAGATTGTCACTGCGTTGTGCAGGAAAACGGCGCGCTGACAATCAAGGAGAAACTCCATGTTCAGGTTCAAGACTGCGGAAACGGAAAAGACCACTGCCAGCAGCCCCCCTCAGGTGCTGAGCGAGGCCGATCTGGAACTCGTCTCGGGTGGCGATGCCTTCAATGACATTGGCATGAATTGGGCGAACGACCCCTTCGTGCGCCTGAAGTACAGTGGCATCAGTTGGCCGAAGGGCGGTGCCCAGTGGTGGGCCAAGTAGCGCTCGTCGCTGTGGGGCGCATAGCGCCCCCTTGCTCTGACAATCAAGGAAAACCCCATACTCAAGTACACCTGGCACGCTTGTGCGATGGCTAACAGCCTGTAGCACTTAGGGGCAATAAACAGAGCGTTCCGCGCCCGGTGAATATTTGGGAAGCGTCTGGCATACAACCTGTTCTCGTTTTCGTAGGCTGCATACCTTGTCTACAGGGAGAGCAGACCATGGCGTTCAACGGCTACATGAGTATCAAAGGCAATCGACAGGGGTTGATTTCGGCGAGGTGCAATACCCAGCCATCCATTGGCAACAAATGCCAACTCATGCACCAGGACGAAATAACGGTGCTGTCCTTCAATCACGCTATTGCCACCCCTGATACCAACCAACGTGCTGTGCATCAGCCCGTGGTGATCACCAAGCACATCGACAAGGCCACACCCTTGCTGGCCCAGGCCGTGGACAGCCGGGAAGTGGTCGACTGCGATATCCAGCTGTACCGCATTCATCCGGCGGGCCATCGGGAAAAGTACTTCTCCGTAAGGTTGGAGGGCGCGGTGGTGGTCAGCCAGGAGCTGGACGTGCCCCACGCGACGCTCTTGACCGACCAGGACGCCGAGGAGCGGCTGCTTATCAGCTATCGGGCCATCAGCTGGATTCATCACGCTGCCGGTACCACCGGGTACGCCACCTGGGGGGAAGAGCTATGAGCCAGCGCGAAGAATACGGTGAGCGGCTGGATGAGGCGTACTGGGAGGTGAATGCAGCGGCGTCTCGGTTGATCAGTTATGGCTGTGGGGTCAGTGCCAAACACCTGAGCGATCGGCGGTCGCGGATGCAGTTCAATCGGGAACTGGCTTATTACGCGCGGCGGGTGATGGATGATGTTTATGAGCGACGTATCAGCCCAGAGCAAGGGCTTGAGCAGATTCAGGCCGAGAAAAAGAGTCTCTATTCGCAAGCGTCGCGGATATTTACCCAGTTGGGAGGTATGGCTGGCGGTGCCTCGCAACTGGCTACTGGGTTAGGGAGCTGCATAGGCAGTCTTGGTTCCACATGCGCGATTCACGGGGCGCCGTTGATCATGCATGGAGGTAATAACTTCTACGAGAATGCCCGGGGTCTCTACGAAGGTCGAACCGATGTGGTCGGACCTGTGAGGGAACTCTATCAGGATGCAGCTAAGAGCCTGGGGTATAGCGAGCGGGATGGAAATCTTGCGTACTACACGGCGGATCTCTTTCTGTCGGGGCGGGCGTTGTGGCGAAAGGTTCCAAGGCGAGATGCATGGCGGCTATATCGATATATGGATGCTGACAAAGAGCGAAAATTAAGACAGCTAGGCATGGGATGGCTTGCATTCGAGTTCTTCACATCCGGTCTGACAATTAATCAATGGATGGATGAGTACAGAGAATGAAGCTGCTTCTTCTGGGGCTCTTTACGATATGCGATGTTGCAATCAGCTTACTGCTGAATAGATTTGTCTTTAAGGATCTGGATAGATTTTTACAGTTCCTAGGGTCGTTGTTGTTCAATAGTTTTATGGGGGGAGTTTATATTGAATTGATGGGTGGGGAGGGCTTTATTCAGTTTCCCTACAGCGCCATAACCGATTTCGGTTTCTGGTGCGTGATTTTCCTTACTGCAGCAATGGTCTTTTTCCATATTTGGGCTTTAACTTCGAGGATAGTTGACTGAGCCATTATTTTGGCATGTGTAGAGGTCCCGATCAGGACAGGCTGTCAGTAGGTCTCGAAACGTTTCATACCGAGCGGGAGGGGCACTGGCCTACTTGGCAACCGATGAGGCGCTGTCGGCGGGTGCATTGTTAGGGTCTCTTCTAAAAGCGGATACACGGAGGCTCTACACGTACTATTCCGTTGATAAAGAGATGGTAGTGAAGCAGATGAGTAGATCTGCTGTTCTTATGGAGGGGCTTACAAAGGGTGCGACCACATGCCAGTTCAAGGCAGAGTTCAAGAAGTGAGCATGTTTGAGATTGCCGATGTGGAAATTCACCTGATGTGGAACGGAACCAGCGCATGAGCCGGGTGGAAGGGGCGTTTATCGAGGCATTGCGCCAGATGTTGGAGTAGAGGTCGTCGGGGGCGGCCCTTTCGCCGGCAAAGCCGGCGCCTACCTCTATCCAGTCGCCCAGAAAAAGATATAAGATAACATTTCATTTGACATTCATTCCCATCCTTCAGTGACCCCTCCTCGATGACTAGCGCCCCACCTTCCCCCCTCTCCCAGCGCCTGCAGAGCATCGATGCCCTGCGCGGCCTGGTGATCCTGTTCATGCTGCTGGACCACGTGCGGGAAACCTTCTACCTGCACCGCCAGGTCAGCGACCCGATGACCATCGATGCCACCGACCCCGGTTTGTTCGCCAGCCGTACCCTGGCGCATCTGTGCGCGCCAGTGTTCGTGCTGCTCACCGGGTTGTCCGCCTGGCTCTACGGGGAAAAGCACCAGGGACGTGGCGATGTCGCCACCTTCCTGTTCAAGCGCGGGTTGTTCCTGGTGGTGCTGGAGTTCACCCTGGTCAACTTCGCCTGGACCTTCCAGCTGCCGCCGAGCGTGATCTACCTGCAGGTGATCTGGGCCATCGGCCTCAGCATGATTGCCCTGTCGCTGCTGGTGTGGCTGCCACGGCCAGCGCTGGTGCTGGTTGGCATGGCGATCATCGGCGGGCACAACCTGCTCGATGGCCTGCACTTCGACGCAACATCGGCGCTGCATGTGCCGTGGGCGATCCTGCATGACCGTGGCTGGCTGGCGGTTGGCGAGCATTTGCGCCTGCGCACTTCCTACCCGGTGCTGCCCTGGATCGGGGTGATCGCCCTGGGCTACGGCCTGGGTCCGTGGTTCGCCCGCGGCAGCAGCGTCACCCAGCGTCAACGACACTTGCTTATGGCCGGTGCCGGCGCCCTGCTCGGCTTTGTCACGCTGCGTGTGCTCAATGGCTATGGCGAAGCACCTTGGAGCGTGTACCCAAGCACCACCCAGACCCTGATGAGTGTCTTCAACATCACCAAGTATCCACCGTCGCTGTTGTTCCTGGCCTTGACCCTGGGCTTCGGCCTGCTGTTGCTGCGCGGCTTTGAACGCGCCGGCAGCGCGCGCTGGATCGGCGTGCTGGCCGTGTTCGGCGCCGCGCCGATGTTCTTCTACCTGCTGCACCTGTACGTGTTGAAGCTGCTGTACCTCGCAGGCGTCGCCCTGTTCGGCCTGAACCAGGGGGCTTACTTCGGCTTCGACGGCATCGGCGCGGTGTGGCTGGTCGCGGTGCTGCTGGCGCTTGCGCTCTACCTGCCGGTGCATGGGTTCGCGCGTCTCAAGGCACGCCGCCGCGATATCGCCTGGCTCAAGTACTTCTGACCCTGGGAGCTCGACCATGCCGCTGCGCCGCTTCGCCCTTGCCCTGCCCATGCTCGGCCTCAGCCCCCTGGCCCTGGCCGACTCCGCCCAGTCGCAGGCCAAGGGGCTGCTCGAGGACAGCACCTGGAGCCTGCTCAACCGCAGCGTCTTCGACCAACGCGACTACCGCCATGGTGGACGCAACAATGCCGCGCGCAACGCCTACAAGCCGCGTATTGAACGCAACGGCAAGGCCGAGGAATGGGCCTATGGCTTGATGGGCTCATTCAGTTCCGGCTTCACCCAAGGCTTGCTCGGCGTCGGGTTCGACGGCCACGCCTACCAAGGCGTGCAGCTCGACAGCGGCGGTGGTCGCGCGGGCAAGGTGCGCCTGCTCGGGGTCGACAACCAGGGCCATCCCAAGGACGCGTACAGCCGTGGTGGCGGCGCGGTGAAACTGAGGATGTCGAACACAGTGCTGGCCTATGGCGAACAGCGCGTGAAAACGCCGGTGTTCAGTTCCTCCGACAGCCGTCTGTTGCCCGAGACCGCCACCGGCTGGTTGCTCACCAGCAACGAGGTCGACCGGCTCAAGCTGGTTGCCGGGCACTTCAACGAAAGCACCGACCGCAATGCCTCGAGCCACGACCAGGGCTTCGTGGTCAATTACTCCAATGGCCGCCAGGGCAGTACGTTCGACCTTGCCGGGGCGGTATGGAGCCCGACCAACAGCGTCAGCGCCAGCCTCTTCACCTCACGCTACGAGGACACCTGGCGCCAGCATTACCTGGGCGGCACGTTGAGCCACGCCATCGACGATCGGCGCAGTGTCAGCCTCGAGCTGAACCTGTATCGCACCACCGACACCGGCAAGGCGTTTTCAGGCAGCATCGACAACACCACCTGGAGCCTGGTGTCCCGCTATGCCCAGGGGCCGCACACGTTCAGCCTGGGTTGGCAGCAGGTGGACGGCAACACGCCATTCGACTACGTCACCCGCGGGGCGATCTTCCTTGGCAACGCGGTGCAGCTGTCTGACTTCAATGCGCCCAACGAGCAGTCATGGCAGACGCGCTACGACCTGAACATGGGCGCCTATGGCGTGCCTGGGCTGAGTCTGACGGCGCTGTATGCGCGCGGGTTCGGCATCGATGGCAGCCATGTCGAGCGCAACGGTGGGTATGCCTACCTGGGTTATGGCGAGGGTGGCAAGCATTGGGAGCGGGACCTGGAGGCACGCTATGTGGTGCAGGGAGGCACAGCCAAGGGGCTGGCGATTTCACTGAGGCATAACGTACACCGTGGGAATGCGGCCCAGGCGGAGCTGGATGCGGACCAGGTAAGGCTGGCGGTGGAGTATCCGCTGGTCGGCATCTGGTAGGGACTGCGCCGGTTCCTGCAGGTTGCCCTATCGCCAATAGCGCGGCTCGTCCGCCACCCGCTGGTGCTCCTGGAACAGCACTGGCAACTGCTCCTTGAGAAAGTCCAGCCAGGTGCGCACCTTGGCGTCCAGGTAGTGCCGCGACGGGTAGATCGCATAGATCTCGCGTTGGCGCAGCCGGTGAGGCGCCAGCAAACGGCACAGGCGCCCCTCCTCCATCGCCTGGCTGGCCGAATAGTAGGGCAGCAGCCCCACCCCCATGCCCAGCTCGGTGGCCTTGAGCATCGCGTCGGCGACATTGGTGAGGAACGTGTCCTGCGGCACGATCACACACTTCTCCGACGCCTGCTCGAACGACCAGTCCTCCTCGAACAACGGGTCGACCGTGCGCAGGCAGACATGCTCGTGCAGGTCTTCCGGGTGCTGGGGCACGCCGTGGCGGGCCAGATAGTCGGGCGAAGCGCAGAGGATGCTGTGGATGCTGCCCAAGGGAATGGCGATCAGTTGCGAGTCCGGCAGCCCCTGGCCGATGGTGATCACCACGTCGTGGCCTTCGGCCAACGGGTCGGGGTTGCGTTGCGAGAGCGTCAACTCCATCACCACCTCAGGGTTGGCGGCGTTGTAGCGGGCCACCAGCGGCATCATCAGCAACCCCAGGCCATGGGTGCAGTGAAAGCGCAAATGGCCGCGCGGCGTGAGATGGGCACCGCGCGCCTCGTCCATGGCCTCTTCGGTGAGCAGCATGATCTGCCGCGAGCGCTCGAGGAAGCGTTCGCCCGCCTCGCTCATGCGCAGCCTGCGGGTGGTGCGGTGCAGCAGGCGGGTCTGCAGCTGGTTTTCGAGCTCCGCGACGATCCGCGACACCTGGGCCGACGAGATGTCCAGCGCATTGGCCGCCGCAGCGAAACTGCCGCATTCCACTACCCGGGCGAAGGTGCGCATCGCATGCAGCATATCCATGAGACATCGCTCTCATTCATACATGAAAGGCAGGAATCTATCACGGGATAGACCATTTATTGTGAAACGTAAATGAATGAATCATAGGCACACCCCGAGAAAGAGGAACCTGCCATGAAACGTTCGATCGCACTGCTCGCCCTGACCGCCACCCTCGCCTCGTTCGGCGCCTTCGCCGCTACCGACAGCCAGGCCGAGGCCGCCCGTTACGAATACGGCATGCCGCTGGACATTGCCAAGGTCATCGCCATCACACCGGCCAGCAACGCCGAGGACTGCCAGGTGGGGACCGCGCACATGGTCTACGTCGACCACCAAGGCCAGACCCGCGAAATCGACTATCGCCAGATGGGCAACTGCTCGCAGCTGTAAGCCACGCCCGGAACGCGAGGGAAAAATACCAGCCATCTTGCTGAAAGTGCATTTGCCACCCTCGCCCGCCGCCGCATGATCATCCAGGACAACAACAAGAACGTCCTGGACCATGAACACGATAAAAACCTGCGCCGTACCGTCCGCGCACTCACCGGACGCCACCCACGCCCGCATCACCTGGCGGCTGATGCCGTTGCTGCTGGTGTGCTACCTGTTCGCCCACCTCGACCGCATCAACATCGGCTTCGCCAAGATGCAGATGAGCGCCGACCTGGGTTTTTCCGACACGGTCTACGGCCTTGGCGCCGGCCTGTTCTTCATCGCCTACGCGCTGTTCGGCGTGCCCAGCAACCTGGCCCTGGACCGGGTAGGGCCACGCCGCTGGATCGCCAGCCTGATGCTGGTCTGGGGCCTGCTGTCCACGGGCATGATGTGGGTGCAGGACGCCGCCGGCTTCTATGCCCTGCGGTTCTTGCTCGGGGTGGCCGAAGCGGGGTTCTTCCCCGGCATCCTTGTGGTGCTCAACCGCTGGTACCCTGCGCGGCGGCGGGCCCAGGTCACTGCGCTGTTCGCCATCGCCGTGCCCCTGGCCGGAGTGGTCGGCGGGCCGTTGTCCGGCGGCATCCTCCAAGCGTTCCACGATCAGGCCGGGTTGCGCGGCTGGCAGTGGATGTTCCTGATCGAGGGCCTGCCCGTCGTGCTGCTGGGGCTGGTGGTGCTCAAGACGCTGCCAGACAGTTTCGAGCAGGTCGACTGGTTGAGCACAGAGCAAAAGCAAACGCTGCGCGCAGAGATCGACCGAGAGGAACGGCACAAACCCATCGCTTCGCTCGCAGGGCTCTTCACCGACCGACACCTGTGGTTGCTGGTGGCGGTCTACTTCGCCGTGATGCTGGCAGTGAACACCTTGGCATTCTGGATGCCGAGCCTGATCCATGGGGCCGGGATCGGCAGCGACGGCCAGGTCGGCCTGCTCAGCGCCGTGCCTTACCTGGCCGGTTGCCTGTTCATGCTCGCCTGCGGACGCTCGTCGGACCATCGCCGCGAGCGGCGCTGGCACCTGTGCCTGCCGTTGCTGATGGCGGCCGCAGGTATCGCCCTGGCAGGCTTGGCGCCAGGCAATGCCGCGCTGGTGATGAGTGGGCTGGTGCTGGCGGGCATGGGCGCCAGCGCCGCGTTGCCGATGTTCTGGCAGTTGCCCCCGGCGTTCCTGTCCGGGGGCGCCCAGGCGGCGGGCATCGCGATGATCAGTTCGTTCGGCAGTA